>NZ_JBAWFH010000359.1:0-6843 GCF_049591685.1 Rhodococcus sp. (in: high G+C Gram-positive bacteria)
GGTCAAGCCCAAGGGGCTGGCTGTGAAGTCCGGGTTCAAGAAGCCGGGCGCCAAGGCACCGGGCAAGCCTGCCGAGTCCACACCCGCAGCGTCGGAGGCCGAAGCACCGCAGGGTAAAGCCGCTCCCGCTGCAGAGGCTCCGGCCGCAGAGACTCCGGCGGCAGAGAGTCCGGCGGCCGACACGGCTCCGGCGGCCGAAGCGTCGGAATCCAAGCCGACGGTCAAGCCGAAGGGACTGGCAGTGAAATCCGGGTTCAAGAAGCCCGGCGCAAGGACGCCGGGGAAGCCCGCGGCCGCTACGTCGCCGGAACCCGAGTCTGCTACTCCTGCAATGTCGGACGCTACCGACGGAGCCGCTCAGGAGGCAGACGCTGCACCGGTTCGCGAGGTGTTCGAATCGGCCGACAACAGCGAGGTCGACGACACCACCGGCGACAGCACTGCCCCGGAAGCAGCTGCGGCAAGCAACGGGCAGCCGAGCGAGGGCGAAGAGTCCGCCGAGGCACCGTCGCATCCGAAACCGAAGGTCGGCGGACTCGGAATCGCCTCGAAGGCCAAGGTCCCGGGCCGAAAGAAGTAAGCAAGCACTGTTTCGCTCACCGAGCACCCCTGCCAGCATCACGGCAGGGGTGCTCGGTCGTTACAAGGAGTTCTCGGTCGCTTGCTGGGGCCTGCGTGGGCAACCGAGCACCCCTTGTGCGAACCCAGCACCCCCGCTAGCCCAACAGCACGAGTGCCAGCTCGCCATCAAGGGTGCTCAGTCCGAACTCCAAGCTCCGAATGGCCCCACCGGGACGCTGAATTCGTACGCCACCAGCGCTGCCCGCTGAGCTCATGGCCGCACCGGGACGCACGAATTCGCACGCACCCGAGCCGCCGGCTCACAGGTCATGGCCTCACGACACACCTCCCCGCGCGCATGCAGGGCCGAACGGCCGCAACCCAGCACCCCGCTTGTAAAACCAGCACCCTCGCTAGCCCAACAGCACGAGTGCCAGCTCGCCATCAAGGGCGCTCAGTCCGAACTCCCCTAGCACGGCGGCGCCACCGACACCGCTCGTCAAGCCCGAAAGTCGTCCGTCTATCCACAGGCGCAGGCGCTGTGCACAATTGGCAGAGCCGATATTGCTCCGCGGACGATTCGGCGACACAGTTCGTGCATGGTTCGCATTTTGTCCCGCACCGACGCACTGTCCCGTGGCGTCACAGACTCCGAACTACAGCGCTATTGCCGCACCAGTTTCTGGCGTCGACTCCGCCCCGGGAGATTCGTGAGCAGGGTCGAGTTCGACGCGCTGTCGCCACTGGAGCGACACAGAGTGGTCGCCGAGGCCGTGCTGAGCGCCTCGACCGCTGACGATGCCGTGCTCAGCCACACCTCGGCGGCGGTGTTCCACGGCATCGACATACTCGGGGCGGACCTTTCCCGCGTGCACATCACCCGAAATCGAAGCGGCGGTGGTCGGCGCACTGCGCACCGCGTCGTACATGCAGCACCGTACGCGGAGTCGGATGTGACTGTGATCGATGGTTTCGCCGTGACGTCGCTGGCCCGGACCATCGCAGATGTTGCGCGCTTGCTGTCGTTCGAGGACGCTGTCTGCATCGCAGATCTCGCGGCTCGGACCACTGGTGTCACATCCGAGGAGGTTGCTGCCGTGCTCGATTCGCGACCCACACATCCGGAGAACAGGAAAGCGCGGCGAGTCGCCAACTTCATGGACGGTCGATCCGAAAGCGTCGGGGAGTCGCGGTGCCGCTTGGTGCTGCACGAGTTGGGCTACGCCCCGCGGTTGCAGGTCCAGCTCGGGGACGCTGATGGTCCGTTCGCCCGGATCGACTTCCATTTGTTCGAGATCAACACTGCACTCGAGTTCGACGGTCGCATCAAATACAGCCGACTCGTTCCCACTGGACAAACACCGTCGGACGTCGCCTGGAACGAAAAGCTGCGCGAAGACAGAATCCGGGCGGGCGGTCTGCAGGTTGTGCGGATCACTTGGGCCGACCTGGAGAATCCCGTACGTGTCGACGGTCTTCTCCGTGCAGCAGCCGCCCGCGCAGCTCTGTCGCCTCCGCCGACGCTCACTTTTACCTGAGCGAGCACCGCTACCACCAACCTGGCACACCTATCGAGGTCCGAGCACCCGTCCGCGCATACCAAAACCGGTGCCAGCTAGCCCCTACAGCAGCGCCGGTCAAGGCCTCCACAGCTCGAGTGTCGGGATGCCGGGCGGAGTGAAGCCCATGACCTGTCCGTAGAACGACAGTTCGGATTCGCGAGCGTTGACCTGCGTTTCCAGCTTCCGGAAGCCGTGTGATTCTCCTTCGTACGCGAGGTAGGCATGCGGGATTCCCTTGCGCACCATGGCGTCGCGGAATCGTTCGGCCTGGGAGGGCGGAACGATCGGGTCCGACAGGCCCTGCAGCAGCAGTACCGGGCAGGACAGTCCGTCGACATTGTTGACCGGTGCCCGCTTCCGGTACAGATCCAGCGCTTCGGGTAGCGGACCGATGAGGCCGTCGATGTAACGGGATTCGAAATCGTGCGTTTCGGCGACGAACAGCTCGAGCTCTGCAACACCGTAATACGAAGCCCCACAAGCGAACACGTCGGACGAGGTCAAGGCTGCCAATACCGTCCAGCCGCCCGCAGACCCACCTTCGATGCCCAGTCGAGCCGGGTCGGCCAGTCCTGCGTCGGCGAGCCCGCGCACGGCGGCGACGGTGTCCTCGACGTCGACCACGCCCCACTGGCCACGAAGACGGTTGCGGTATTCGCGGCCGTATCCGCTGGAGCCGCCGTAGTTGACGTCGACGACGCCGATGCCGCGGCTGGTGAAGTATGCGAAGACGGGGTTGAGTGAGGGCGCGACGTGCGCGGTCGGGCCGCCGTGCACGAAAGCGACGTAGGGCGGTAGTTCCCCGTCGAGGCCGCGGTATTCGGGATTGCGGGGTGCGTAGGCGATTGTGTGAACCTCACGGTCGGGACCGTGAAAGGTCATGGGCTCGCCGCGGGGTAGGTAATCGGCGTCGGGAACGGTTTCGAGCCCGGACCGCACGACGGTGACCTCGTGGGTGTCCAGGTCGAGTAGTCGCAGGCCACCGGGGCTCTGCGCTCCCCCTGCACGCAGAAGAACGGACGAGCCGTTGCGTCCGCCGAGCGCTACCGACGTCAGGCCGTCCAATTCGATGTCGACGAGCGCTCCGGTGGACGGGTCGAGCACTCCGAGCGTGTCGACACCGAAAGTCCTTACCGTGAGCAGCTTTCCGTTGTCGAGGATCGAGTACCACCGAGCACCCAGTTGCCAGAGCGGTGCGCCGAAGTCCGCCTCGAACGAGCCCAGCGGCGTCACCGAACCGTCGAGCGTCGCACGGTGAATGTTCCACCATCCGCTGCGGTCACTGATGACGTACAACGAGTGGTCGTCGATCCATTCGGGTTGCAGCACAGACTCTTCGGTGCCACCGAGAACAGTCTTCCATTCGCCGGTCGCAAGGTCGGCAACTCGTAGCTCTGTTCCGTCCCAGGGCATCTGTGGGTGATCCCATGCGATCCACGCCAGGGTGGCGCCGTCGGGAGACATCCGCGGGTACGCCAGAAAGTGGGATCCGGATACCAGCGAGCGAACACCACTGCCGTCGAGTGCGATAGCGCAGATGTCCCTCGAAATGTCTGCGCCGTCGTGCATTTCGCGGACGGCTAACACCTCGTCCCCCACGACGGACAGCTCACCGTAGCGGATGGACCCGGCGACAGCGGGAGCATGCGTCAGCGGCACCGGGGTCTCGCCGGGCCGAGTCAGGTAGATGCGTTGATCCGAGAACTCCGCGAACACGATTCGGCCGTCGGGCGTGGCCGTCCATGCGCCGCCGCCGTACTCGTGCACCCGGGTGCGCGCATTGAACGGTTCGGGCAGCAAAGACACCACGCGGTCACCGTCGTGACGACAAATCGTGGTTCGCCCACCCTCGGTCGGGCGCAGTTCCGACCACCACACTTCGTCGCCGACGAACATTCCGTGCTCGACCGGGTGACCGTTCGCGGACAGATCCGTCGCGGAGATGGGCGACGGCCAAGCCCCGAAGGGCAACGCAACAGAACTCATGCGGCCAGGATATGCCGCGTAAGGTTCGTCCCCATGGATGAGCAGCGGGGGTTGGCTCGAACAGTCGTCGGCGACGGTATTCCGTTGCTCGTTGCGACGGCGGGGGTCCTGATCCTGGCCGGGGGTTTCGCAATGTTTCTTGCGCTGACGGGTCATTTCCTTCCGCACGATCTGGCATATCTCGGGATGAGCGCAGACGAGTTGTGTGCGGTGGCGAACTGCCACGTCGTGCATTTCATGTTGCACGACCGTATGGCATTCGGGGGGTCGGTCTTCGGAATCGGCGTGCTGTACGGCTACCTGGCGCTGTATCCGCTTCGCCGAGGTGAGGCATGGGCGTGGTGGCTGGTTGCCGGGTCCGGTGTTCTGGGGTTCGCCAGCTTCCTGGGCTACCTCGGCTTCGGCTATCTCGACACCTGGCACGGCCTGATCACGCTGGCTCTACTGCCCGTCTTCGTTGTCGGGCTCGCCGCGACGCGTCGGTTGCTGCACGCACCCACGACGCCGGCATCGCTTCTTCGGGGATCGCTGCCCGACATTCGAACTCGCGCAGGGCTGGGCCGGGCGTCGTTGATGTTGGGAACCGCGGGCACCGCCGTGGCCGGTCTCGAAGTGTTCCGCATCGGGGTGATGGAGACGTTCGTTCCGGCAGACATCGTGTTTCTCGGGGTTACCGCGGATTACCTGAACAGCATCGATGCGGGCCTGGTTCCCCTGATTGCGCACGACCGCGCCGGGTTCGGTGCCGCCGTGGTGATCCAGGCATTGCTCGCCTTCTTCTGCCTGTGGTGCGGCCGGACCGGGGTGGAAGTATCGCGTGCACTGTGGCAGACACTCCTCATCGCCGGGGTCGTGTCACTCGGCGCGGCGATCGGCACGCACTTCATCGTCGGCTACCTCGACTTCTGGCACCTGGCTCCGCCCGTGGTTGCTGCCGTGTCGCTCGTGCTGGGTCTCGCGCTGGCGTTGCCTCGGCAATCCGCCGTAACGCGGAGTTCACCGCACTGACAAACAGTTGGTCGAAGATGGACGGTGAGATATCTACTTCAGGGGGCAGAACATGCCGGAGACAGCACCGACCAGCGTCGACTCGGCCATGCTTTCGTTCGGTCAGTCGTGGCACAAATACGGCGGCGGTAGTGAGGAGGACATCTACGTGGCGTTCGGCCTTTCGGCACGCTCGTACTTCGAACGCCTCACCGCGCTGCTCGACGGCCCAGCGGGCGCGAGTCTCGACGAATCGATTCGCGAGAAGATGCGGGCGGTCTGCGCGCGGCGGATGCACTAGCCGGCAAGCGTCAGCCGCAACGCCCACTGAGACGCTCGCTAGCCGACGGGCACCAACAGCTCCGGGCCGTCGTTTTTGACGCTGTTGACCGCGGTGCTGACTTCGTACGGCACGAGACGCGGCTCGGGGATGGCGGCGAGCATTTCTTGTACGGAGTCGAGCGATGTGACCGTGGGGTCCAGCCAGGCAGACCGCAGGTTTTCCGGAACTATCACCGGAGAGCGGTCGTGAATGTGGCCGAGCGCATCGGCCGCAGGTGAGGTGAGGACGGTGACCGACCACAGCCAGCGGTCGGGGTCGTCGTCAGCCTTGGTCGGGTCGCGCCAGAGCTCGTACAGTCCCGCCATGGCGAGCACGCCGTCGTCGTGCAGGAAGTACGGGACCTTCTGCCCGTCCCGCTTCTCCCACTCGTAGTAGCCGTCGGCGGGAACGATGCAGCGTCTGCGGGCCGCAGCCTTCTTGAACGATGGCTTCTCGGTGATCGTCTCCGAGCGGGCGTTGATCATTCTGCTGCCGATTTTGGGATCCTTGGCCCACGACGGGATCAGACCCCAGCGTGCCGACCGCAGCTGACGCACGGCGTCGGCCTCCGGCTCGTCCTTGGGAATCCGCTCGATGACGGTGCGCACCGTCTGCGTGGGCGCCACGTTGTAGACGGGTGGCAGCTCCTCGCCGATCGTCTCGCCGACGTGGAAAACCGCAAGCAGATCACTGTCGCTCTGGGTACTGGCATACCGTCCGCACATGCATTCCATTCTGGCACCGGCTACCGACAAGTAGCACCCGATGGGAATTGGCTCGCGGTTCCCAGGACGGACCTGGCACGATGACGGGGTGAACCATCCGCAGACTATTCACCAGACGCGCCAACACCGCACGCTGCAGCAGTCCACGAAGTTGCAGAACGTGCTGTACGAGATCCGTGGGCCGGTACACGCCCATGCCGCGCGTCTGGAGGCGGAAGGCCACCGCATTCTCAAGCTGAACATCGGCAATCCCGCTCCGTTCGGCTTCGAAGCACCCGACGTCATCGTCCGGGACATGATCGCCGCCCTGCCGTACGCACAGGGCTACTCGGAGTCGAAGGGCATCCTGTCGGCGCGGCGTGCGATCGTAACCCGCTATGAGCTCGAGCCCGGTTTCCCCGAACTCGACGTCGACGACATTTACCTGGGCAACGGCGTATCCGAGCTCATCACGATGACGATGCAGGCCCTCCTCGACGACGGTGACGAGGTGCTGATTCCGGCACCGGACTACCCCCTGTGGACGGCGATGACCACGCTCTCGGGTGGCAAGGCCGTGCACTATATGTGCGACGAGGAGAGCGGCTGGAACCCGGACCTCGCGGACATCGAATCGAAGATTACGCCGAAGACCGTTGCACTCCTGGTCATCAATCCCAACAACCCGACCGGCGCTGTCTACTCGCGGGAAGTGCTGCAG
>NZ_JBAWFH010000360.1:0-2827 GCF_049591685.1 Rhodococcus sp. (in: high G+C Gram-positive bacteria)
GTCGCGGCAACGGTGGGTCGACTGACTCGAACGCATCACGAACCGCACTATCCTGCCCCACAGATCACACACGTAACATTTGGTGAAGTGGTGACGTAACGCAATGACCGGGTGCGGCGATGTCGGCGGCCCACGAGCCGGTTTGTAGGGTCTCCACAAATTGTCTGTCGAGAGTTCATCGAGAAGGACATCAACCAAAAGACCTTTCACAGTGTTCTCTTAACGATGTGATTGCGTTGCTTGCGCCCGGCCAGGGCTCCCAGACACCCGGCATGCTCGTGCCATGGCTCGAACTCCCCGGAGCTGCCGACCGCGTTGCCCTGTGGTCCAAGGCGTCCGGTCTCGATCTGGCTCGCCTCGGAACGACGGCAACCGCCGAGGAGATCACCGATACGTCGGTGACGCAGCCGCTCGTCGTCGCGGCCGCTCTGCTCGCGTTCGAGGAGATCGCCGGTCGAGGCATCCTCCCGGAGGATGCGGTCATCGCCGGCCACTCTGTCGGAGAACTCGCCGCAGCCGCAGTCGCCGGGGTGATCTCGTCCGACGAGGCGGTCACCCTCGCTGCCGTGCGCGGCACCGAGATGGCCAAGGCGTGCGCATTGGAGCCGACCGGCATGTCGGCAGTCCTCGGTGGCGACGAAGGCGCCGTCCTCGCTCGGCTCGACGAACTGGGCCTCGAACCCGCCAACGTCAATGCCGCGGGACAGATCGTCGCGGCCGGTCTGCTGTCCGCGCTTGCCGAGCTGGCGGAGAATCCTCCAGAGAAAGCGCGCGTTCGCGCACTGCCCGTCGCCGGTGCCTTCCATACCCGCTTCATGGCTCCAGCGCAGGATGCTGTCGCAGCCGCCGCAGCCGCGATCACACCGTCCAACCCGATCCGGACGCTCCTGTCGAACTCCGACGGCAAACCCGTGACCTCGGGCGCGGATGCTCTCGCCAAGCTCGCGGCTCAGGTCACCAAGCCCGTCCGGTGGGACTTGTGCACCGGCTACCTCGAGGAAGCCGCTGTATCTGCGGTGGCAGAACTCCCACCCGCGGGCACTCTCGTCGGCATCGCCAAGCGGGAGATGCGCGGCACTCCCAACCTCGGGCTGAAGAAGCCCGAAGACATCGCCGCCCTCGCCGAGCTGACCTAGCTCCTCCACAGAACTTCCCATGACGGACGCGTCGTCGTGGGTTCGTCGTGCCTTCTCGAACCCGGGATCGCACGCGAAGGTGAACTTGGTGCGCCGAATCCGGCGCACCGACTGAGAAAAGATCGACCCGAACAGAAGGGAGCCACGCAGTGGCCAGCCAGGAAGACCTCATCGCCGGACTTGCAGAGATCATCGAGGAGGTCACGGGTATCGAACCCTCCGAGGTGACCATCGAAAAGTCCTTCGTCGACGACCTCGACATCGACTCGCTGTCGATGGTGGAGATCGCCGTTCAGACCGAAGACAAGTACGGCGTCAAAATCCCCGACGAAGACCTCGCGGGTCTGCGCACCGTCGGCGACGCTGTGTCGTACATCCAGAAGCTCGAAGCGGAGAACCCGGAAGCCGCTGAAGCAATCAAGTCCAAGCTCGACGACTCCGCGAGCGAGTGAGTCGAACCGTGACCAACCCATCCACCAACAACGGACGCTTCCCGAGTGTCGTCGTCACCAGCCTTGCTGCGACCACGTCCATCGCCGGTGATGTGGACGCCACGTGGAAGGGTCTGCTGAACGGCGAGAGCGGCATCGGCGTACTCGAGGACGACTTCGTTGCCGAGTACGACCTTCCCGTGCGGATCGGCGGCCACCTCGCGGTCAACCCGTCGACTCTGCTCAGCCGGGTCGAATGCCGTCGCCTCAGCTATGTGGAGCAGTTGTCCACGGTGCTCGGACGCGAAGTGTGGAAGAACGCCGGCAGCCCCGAGGTGGACCCACTCCGTCTCGGAGTGTCCATCGGAACGGGTCTCGGCGGCGGTGATTCCCTCATCGAAGCAAACGACAAGATGAAGGCAGGCGGCTACCGCAAGGTGTCTCCGCTCGCTGTTCAGATGGTCATGCCGAACGGCCCTGCAGCGGTCGTCGGTCTGGAACTGAAGGCGCAGGCCGGTGTCATCACCCCTGTGTCGGCATGTTCCTCCGGATCGGAAGCCATCGCTCACGCGTGGCGAATGATCGTCATGGGTGACGCCGACATGGTCGTCACCGGTGGCGTCGAGGGATACATCGACGCGGTGCCGATCGCGAGTTTCTCCATGATGCGCGCGATGAGCACCAACAACGACAACCCGAAGGGTGCGTCGCGTCCGTTCGACAAGGACCGCGACGGGTTCGTCTTCGGCGAGGCTGGCGCTCTCATGGTCATCGAGACCGAGGAGCACGCCAAGGCTCGTGGGGCGACCATTCACGCACGGTTGCTCGGTGCCGGTATCACCTCGGACGGGTTCCATCTCGTGGCACCCGATCCGGAAGGAACCGGGGCGGCGCGCGCAATGTCGCGGGCCCTCGAAACCGCCGGGTTGCAGAAGTCCGATATCACGCACGTGAACGCGCACGCCACGGCAACACCGATCGGTGACACCGCCGAGGCCCTCGCGATCAACAAGGCGATCGGCAACCACGCGGCGGTCTACGCACCGAAGTCGGCGCTGGGCCACTCGATCGGCGCCGTCGGCGCACTCGAGTCGGTGCTGACGGTGCTCGCAGTGCGAGAGGGAATCATTCCTCCCACGCTGAATTTGGAGAACCAGGATCCGCAGATCGATCTCGACGTCGTCAAGGGTGAAGCCCGCGTCGGACAGATCGACTACGCGGTGAACAACTCGTTCGGATTCGGTGGGCACAATGTCGCGC
>NZ_JBAWFH010000361.1:0-5941 GCF_049591685.1 Rhodococcus sp. (in: high G+C Gram-positive bacteria)
AACGAGCAGGCCAAGAAGGACGACAACCCGCTCAACGTCCGCGCTCGTATCGAGAACATCTACTCGAAGCAGGGCTTCGACAGCATCGACAAGAGCGACCTTCGCGGTCGGTTCCGCTGGTGGGGGCTTTACACGCAGCGCGAGCAGGGATACGACGGCACCTTCACCGGTGACGAGAACATCGACCTGCTCGAGGCCAAGTACTTCATGATGCGCATCCGGTGCGACGCCGGTGCGCTCGATCTCGAGCAGTTCCGCACCCTCGCGAGCATCTCGCAGGAATTCGCGCGCGACACAGCGGACCTGTCGGACCGGGAGAACGTGCAGTACCACTGGATCGAGGTCGAGAACGTCCCCGAGATCTGGCGTCGCATCGAGGCAGTCGGCCTGAAAACCACCGAGGCCTGTGGCGACTGCCCACGCGTCGTTCTCGGGTCGCCGTTGGCCGGCGAGGCCGTCGACGAGGTTCTCGACCCCACCCCCGCCATCGACGAGATCGTCGAGCGGTACATCGGTAAGCCCGAGTACTCGAACCTGCCGCGCAAGTTCAAGACCGCCATTTCGGGTCTGCAGGACGTGGTGCACGAGATCAACGACATCGCGTTCATCGGCGTGAACCACCCGGAGCACGGCCCGGGCCTGGACCTGTGGGTCGGCGGCGGACTGTCCACCAACCCGATGCTCGCGCAACGGGTCGGGGTGTGGGTTCCACTCGCCGATGTCCCCGATGTGTGGGAGGGCGTCGTCTCGATCTTCCGTGACTACGGCTACCGACGTCTGCGTGCGAAGGCGCGGCTCAAGTTCCTCATCAAGGACTGGGGCATCGAGAAGTTCCGACAGGTGCTCGAAGACGAATATCTGCATCGCAGGTTGATCGACGGCCCGGCGCCCGAGAAGCCGACGCGCCCGCGCGATCACGTCGGCATCCAGAAGCTCAAGAACGGCCTCAACGCCGTCGGCGTCGCCCCGATCGCCGGACGTATCTCCGGCACCATCATGGCCAAGGTCGCCGACGCCGCCGAGAAGGCAGGGTCGGACCGGCTGCGCTTCACGCCGTACCAGAAGCTGATCGTGCTCGATGTTCCCGACGACAAGCTCGAAGCACTCATCGCCGACCTCGACGAACTCGGCCTCCCAGCTCGCCCGTCGCACTGGCGCAAGAATCTGATGGCGTGCAGCGGCATCGAGTTCTGCAAATTGTCGTTCGCCGAAACACGTAAGCGGTCACAGGTTCTCGTCCCGGACCTCGAGCAGCGATTGGCAGATGTCAACCAGCAGCTCGATGTGCCGGTGACGATCAACATCAACGGCTGCCCCAACTCGTGCGCACGTTCGCAGATCGCCGACATCGGTTTCAAGGGCCAGCTGGTCGACGACGGCGACGGGAATCAGATCGAAGGATTCCAGGTTCACCTGGGTGGCAGCCTGGGCATGGACAGCGCGTTCGGCCGCAAGCTGCGCCAGCACAAAGTCAACAGCACCGAGCTGGGCGATTACATCGAACGAGTGGTGCGTAATTTCATCAAGCACCGCAATCAAGGCGAGCGGTTCGCACAGTGGGCCGTACGAGCAGACGAGGCGGATCTCCGATGAGCACAGACACTTCCACCCGACTCGACCTCACGGTCGACGAGTTGAAAGCGATCGCCGGTCGCGGCGCTCGTGACTTGGACGGCGCAAGCGCAGGCGACCTGTTGGAGTGGACGGAACGCGAGTTCGGCAAGAACTACATCGTGGCGTCCAACATGCAGGACGGGGTTCTCGTTCACCTTGCGGCGCAAGTACATCCAGGAGTCGACGTCCTTTTCCTCGACACCGGCTATCACTTCGCGGAAACCATCGGTACGCGTGACGCCGTCGAGGCCGTGTACGGCGTCAACGTCATCAATGCCCGCGCCGAGCAGACCGTCGCCCAGCAGGACGCCTCCGAGGGCAAGGACTTGTTCGCGCGAGAGCCGAACCGCTGCTGCGCACTTCGCAAAGTTGCACCGCTGAAGAAGGAACTGGCCAAGTACAGCGCCTGGGTCACCGGCATCCGACGCGTCGAAGCCCCCACTCGCGCCAACGCCCCCCTCGTCTCGTTCGACGACGCATTCGGGCTGGTCAAGATCAACCCGATCGCGGCGTGGTCGGACGACGACATGCAGCAGTACATCGACGAGCACTCCATCCTCGTCAATCCGTTGGTCGACGAAGGCTATCCCTCCATCGGGTGCGCACCGTGCACCGTCAAACCCGCCCCCGGCGCCGATCCGCGTAGCGGTCGGTGGGCCGGTAAGGCCAAGACCGAATGTGGGTTGCACGCATCATGACTCTCGAAACCGCATCTGCAGAGGCACCCGTGACCGGACGTCGCTTGCTCGACAGCAGCCGCTTCGACACGCTCGACGCACTCGAATCCGAGGCAATTCACATCTTCCGTGAGGTCGCGGGCGAGTTCGAGCGGCCTGTCATCCTGTTCTCCGGCGGCAAGGACTCCACCGTCCTCCTGCACCTGGCGATCAAGGCGTTCTGGCCCGCTCCGCTGCCGTTCGCACTGCTGCACGTCGACACCGGCCACAACCTGCAGGAAGTCTTGGACTTCCGCGATTACGTCGTCGCCAAGTACAACCTGCGCCTGCACGTCGCGAAGGTCGAGGACTACCTCGCCGACGGGCGTCTCACCGAGCGCCCCGACGGAATCCGCAATCCCCTTCAAACCGTTCCGCTTCTGGACGCGATCTCCGAGAACCGCTTCGACGCGGTATTCGGTGGAGCCCGCCGAGACGAGGAGCGCGCTCGTGCGAAAGAGCGGATCTTCTCGCTTCGCAACGCTTTCGGTCAGTGGGATCCGAAGAAGCAGCGGCCGGAACTGTGGAACCTGTACAACGGCAAGCACTCCCCCGGCGAGCAGGTACGCGTCTTTCCGCTCAGCAACTTCACCGAACTCGACATCTGGCGCTACATCGCGCGTGAGGACGTCGAACTCGCGAGCATCTACTACGCGCACCAGCGTCCCGTCTACCAGCGTGACGGTATGTGGATGACTCCGGGCGTGTGGGGCGGCCCTACCGACGCCGAGGACCTGCAGACCCTATCTGTGCGATACCGCACCGTCGGGGACGGTTCCACCACCGGTGCCGTTCTTTCCGATGCCGCCGACAACGAGGCAATTCTCGCCGAGGTCGCCGCATCCCGTCTCACCGAGCGTGGTGCAACGCGAGGCGACGACCGCGTCTCCGAGGCCGCTATGGAAGACCGCAAGCGCGAAGGATACTTCTGATGAGCACGGTGAAATCCGATCACTCGGCAGGCGCACAGCTGCTGCGCCTCGCCACCGCCGGTAGCGTCGACGACGGCAAGTCGACCCTCGTCGGTCGGTTGCTGTACGACACGAAATCCGTTCTGGCAGACCAGATCGACGCGGTCACCCGCGCTTCGGTCGACCGCGGCCTGAGCACCCCCGACCTGTCCCTGCTGGTCGACGGCCTCCGCGCGGAACGCGAGCAGGGAATCACGATCGACGTGGCGTACCGCTACTTCGCCACGCCCGCACGGTCGTTCGTTCTTGCCGATACGCCCGGGCACGTCCAGTACACGCGCAACACCGTGTCCGGCGCGTCGACGGCACAGCTCGTCATTCTGCTCGTCGACGCTCGCAAAGGCGTCATCACGCAGACCCGACGGCACGCTGCGGTGCTTGCACTGCTCGGAGTACCGAAGCTCGTTCTCGCCGTCAACAAGATCGACCTCGTCGAAGATCCCGCCCGGGTGTTCGCGGACATCTCCGCCGAATTCAATTCGCTCACTTCTTCTTTGGGCTGGGCCGCAGAGGACGTCGTCGAGATCCCCGTGTCGGCTCTGAACGGCGACAACGTGGCCGTCCGGTCCGCCAACACCCCGTACTACGACGGCCCGACGCTCATCGAGCACCTCGAGTCGGTACCCGTCGACGCCGAACCGCACCGCGTGGGCCTTCGCTTCCCCGTTCAATACGTCATTCGTCCACGCACACCCGAGTACCCCGACTACCGGGGATATGCGGGCCAGGTGGCCGCCGGAACCGTATCGCCGGGAGACGACGTCGTTGTTCTGCCCTCCGGGACACGTACCACGGTCGAGCGTATCGACACGGCCGACGGCGAACTCGACACCGCGAATGCGGGACGCAGCGTCACCCTGATTCTCGCCGACGACGTCGACATCTCACGCGGCGACACGATCGTCTCTCCGCAGGACGCCCCCGAGCCCCTCGGCGAGTTCGACGCAACCGTCTGCTGGCTGACCGAAAAGCCACTGCGCGCGGGAGCACGACTGCTGCTCAAGCACGGCACCCGCACGACCCAGGCCATCGTGGGAACCCTCGTCGAGAGGTTCGACGAGCAGAACCTCACCGCCGACCCGTCACCGGAATCGTTGGAACTCAACGACATCGGCCGCATCTCGATCCGCGTTGCAGAACCGATCGTCGCCGACGACTACGCCGTCAACAGGCACACCGGCAGCTTCCTGCTCATTGACCCGGCAGGCGGGAACACTCTCGCTGCGGGCCTCGTCGGTGACGCGCTCTCGGCCGTCGAACTCGGCGAATCCGCATCGGGAACGCCGGCACCGGTGTGACGCCGGCTCTACTGACCACACTGCCCCGATGACCACACTGTTCTGATGACCACACTGATCGCCGTCGCCCACGGCAGCCGTGATCCGCGTTCTGCGCGGACGGTGGCTGCCGTGGTCGATCGCATTCGGGCACGTCGCCCCGACCTCGATGTGCGCGTCGCATTTCTCGATCTGACCGAACCGAGCGTCGAGGACGTGCTCGACGGCATCGCCGCGCAGCATGCAGCCGGTTCGGCGTCTGCGGTGCTCGTCCCACTGCTTCTTGGAAGCGCGTTCCACGCCCGGGTCGATCTTCCGGGGATCCTCCAGGCTGCACGGTCGCGGCATCCACATCTGCGACTCGAACAGGCCGAGGTGTTGGGCGACGATCGACGGCTCGTGACCGCTCTGCGTCAGCGCGTGTTCGAGGCTGGGGTCGATGCCGGCGACTCGGACGTCGGCATCGCTGTCGCGGCCGTCGGGTCGTCCGACGAGAGCGCCAATCAACGGACGAGAGCTCTTGCCGAGCGCGTAGTCGCGGGGACGTCATGGAAGGCGTCGGTGACGTGTTTCGCGACCGGCCCGACGCCCGGTGCGGCCGACGCACTACAGCAGTTGACGGCGGTCGGTGCACGCACGATCGTGGTGGCACCGTGGTTCCTGGCGCCGGGACGTCTCACCGACCGCGTGTTCGGCGTGGTCGAGCAGCTGGGCACCGAGGTGGTCGAGGCGCGCGTCCTCGGCGATCACCCGCTCGTCGCCGACGTGGTGTCGAGCCGCTACGACGCAGCGGTGGCTGCACTCGCGCACCGTCGGACTGCGTGACCGTTCATCGAGTCGATCGCGAAGAACGGCACGCGCCCCCGAACGTGCAGACGCACGGTCGCTCCGGCGCCGAGTGAATCCAGCTCCCGTACCCACGCGGTCATCGACATACCGGTGTCGATGTGCTGCACGGCGACCTGGATGTGTGGTCCGGCGAAATATGTTGCGAAAACACGAAATCGGCCTTCGGGGTCTGCGACCGGCTGCAATTGCTCGGGCCTGACGAGTACGCTCCCGCGGCCGCTGCTTCCCTCTGCCACGTCGACCGAGCCGAGCACCGTTTCCGCACGCCCGCCGTTGCGCACGGCGTCCACCACGTGGGCCTCACCGACAAACGATCCGAGCTCCGCGGACACCGGTCGGCGGTAGAGGTCCTCGGGTGTGCCGGTCTGCGCGTCTCGACCGCCCAGTAGCACCATGACGCGGTCCGCGGTTGTCATCGCCTCGGCGCGGTCGTGCGTCACCAGTAGCGCCGGAGTCTCGGTGTGCGCCAAGAGCTCCCGTACCTCTTGCCGTATGCCGGCGCGCAGGCCCGCGT
>NZ_JBAWFH010000362.1:0-1511 GCF_049591685.1 Rhodococcus sp. (in: high G+C Gram-positive bacteria)
GCCCTGCACGACGACAGGCACGCGGTACCGGGCCGACACGGCCATGACGGCTTGGACGTCGGCTTCCGTTGTCGGCAGAACCGCGACCGCAGGGGGCGTCGACTCGCACAGCGCGGCCGAGTCGTGCCGATAACTTGTCAGGACGTCGGGGTCGACCACGACGGCGCACTCGCCCAGGGCGGACCGTAGCTCGGCGAGGACGTCCTTGCCGATCGAGATGGGTGCGGCTGAGGAATCGGACAGCGTCATGGGGTCCGAGTATGGGCGGGTTCGCCGCACGACGTCTGCGTCGAGAACGACGAAATGATGCGGTCGGTTCGGTGGATCCGGACGAACTTCATGCGGCTGTGCCGATCTGGATGCCGCCCCGATCGCATCGCGCCTACAGTCCAGTGACTCGAGTCATGCCTGGCAGGTAGTGAGATATTGACAACAGGGGCTGGAGCAGTCATGGTAATTACCGACCGAATGGACGGTGGTAATTGCCGCCGACCAATCGTCACCGGGCGGGTACACGGGCGCCGCTGGGACGATCGAGACGAAACGAGAAATTCGATGGCAACACAGGTTGGATCACCCACGGTGGTGTCGCGCGAGCATCGCCGTGCGGCGCTCGCGAGCATGGTGGGCACGACCGTCGAGTGGTACGACTTCTTCATTTACGCCCAGGCGGCGTCGCTGATCTTCGCCTCCCTCTTCTTCGAGCCGATGGGCTCCTCCGGCCAGCTGGTTGCTTACGTGACCATCGGCATCAGCTTCATCTTCCGTCCTCTCGGCGCCGTCGTGGCCGGCTACTTCGGCGACAAGATCGGCCGCAAAAAAGTGCTCATCTTGACGTTGACCCTGATGGGCGTGGCGACCGTGGGCATGGGACTGCTCCCCACGTACGCGACCATCGGCATCTGGGCGCCGATCATCCTGATCGTGCTTCGCATCCTGCAGGGCTTCTCCACCGGTGGCGAATGGGGCGGCGCGGCGTTGATGGCCGTCGAGCACGCACCCAAGGGCAAGCGTGGAATCTACGGTGCTGCAACACAGATGGGTGTTCCACTGGGCATGCTGATCGCGGTGGGAACGCTCGCGCTCTGCACCGGATTGTTGACCGAGGAGCAGTTCGAGGCGTGGGGCTGGCGCATTCCGTTCCTGATCAGCTTCGTGCTGATTCTCGTCGGCTTCTACATCCGTCGACGCGTCGAAGAAACCCCGGTGTTCAAGGAGCTGTCCGAACGCAAGGAACGCAACCACACCCCGGTGAAGTCGCTGTGGAAGACCAACAAGAAGCAGGTGATGCTCGCGGCGCTGTCGTTCATCGGTACAAACGGCAACGGCTACATCATCGTCGGCGGCTTCATCGTCGCGTACTCGACACGTGAACACGGATTGGCGCGGGTCGACGTGTTGGTCGCCAGTCTGCTCGCTGCTGTTGTGTGGGGAATCTTCACACTGATCGGGGCTTACTGGTCCGACCGTGCGGCACGTACGACGGTGATGAACGTCGGTAATGCAGCGAT
>NZ_JBAWFH010000363.1:0-2737 GCF_049591685.1 Rhodococcus sp. (in: high G+C Gram-positive bacteria)
AGGCCGCACTGTGCGCCGAGGCGCTCGGCGCGATGGAGGAAGCGCTGCGGCTCACGACGGACTACCTCAAGGCGCGCAAGCAGTTCGGGGTGCCGCTCGCGAAGTTCCAGGCGCTCACGTTCCGCGCGGCGGATATGTACGTCCTGCTCGAGTTGGCACGCAGCATGGCCCTGTACGCGACGATGAATCTCGCGGACGACGTCGTCGCTCCCAAGGTCGCCTCGCGGGCGAAGCTGCAGATCTCCCGGTCCGCACGCAAGCTCGGCCAGGAAGCGATTCAGTTGCACGGCGGCATCGGCGTCACCGCCGAGTACCCCGTCGGGCACTACGTCAGCAGATTGACCGCCATCGAGCACACACTCGGCGGCGCCGACGAGCACCTGCGGGTACTGTCCCAGTAGTCCCCATGCGTCCGGCGTGGTCGTGTCTTCTCGCGACACGGCCACGCCGGACGCGCAGGTGTTCGCTCCTCGTTGGCCCGGCGTTCGCAGAAACTCACAGCAAGTGTGGTTAGTCTGGAACATCAGGCGCGCGGACAGCGCGTCTTCCTCACGGCCGATCGGAAGCGAGACACCGATGAAGGCTCGGACGGCGGAGCACCCACGCCCGAATCATTGCCTCCTTCACCTCAGCGACACCCATCTCGTCGAAGGTGGAAATCTGTACGGTGGCGTCGACAGCACGGCCAGACTGCAACGCATTCTCGGGGATGTGCGTTCGTCGGGTGTGCGGCCCGACGCGTTGGTGTTCACCGGAGACCTCACCGATCGTGGTGAAGCGGGTGCCTACGACAGGCTGCGTGCGATCGTCGAGCCCCTTGCCGAAGAGTTGGATGCGCGCATCGTCTGGGCCATGGGCAACCACGACGACCGAGCCAATTTCCGTGCGCGGCTACTCGATCAGGAGCCGACAACAGGCTCGGTGGATCGAGTGCACGACATCGACGGCCTGCGTGTGATCACGTTGGATTCGACGGTTCCCGGTGCACACCACGGTGAGGTGTCGGCTGCTCAATTGGATTGGCTCCGTGCGGAGTTGGATACGCCCGCCGAGTTCGGCACCATTCTCGCGATGCACCACCCGCCCGTGCCGACGGTGCTCGATCTCGCCGTGCTCGTGGAGTTGCTCGACCAGAGCAGCCTGGCGGAGGCGGTGCGCGGCTCCGACATTCGGTCGATCCTGGCGGGCCACCTGCACTATTCGACGTCCGCGACGTTCGCCGGTATTCCGGTGTCCGTGGCGTCGGCGACCTGCTACACGCAGGACCTGAACGTGCCGCCGGGAGCCATTCGCGGCCGTGACGGGGCGCAGGCGTTCAATCTGGTCCACGTGTACGACGACACGGTCGTACATTCGGTGGTGCCCATCGGCACCTACGACACCGTCGGCGAGTACGTGCCCGCCGACGAGGTCGCACGTCGTCTCGAGAAGTCGGGTGTTCGCATCGCCGAGAGCACCAGGAGTTCGCGAGTCAGTCTGTAGCGCCGGTTTCCCACGGCGCCGCGATCGGAAAGTATCGATCGAGGAACTCGGTCACCCGACGTGTCCTGACGTCCAGATCGACCTCGGGGAAGCTGCCGTCGTTGAGGCAGAAGAAGTCGACGCTCCGCTTCGGCAGCAGGTTCTCCATCGCGTGCAGACCCGAGTGCGCCGTGGTGTCGATATAGGTAACCTTGGCGTCGCGTTGCACCACGGCGCGTCCGCTCATCAGTGCGTAGTAGTGGTACAGCGAGTTCGTCACCGAGATGTTGGTGCTCGCGCGGAACACGCTGGCTGCGGTGGCGGCGAATTCGTCCGCGAACTCGTTTTCCATTTCCCGCATCACCGATTTGCGCAGGGGAGTGGCGGCGTGTTCGAGGTGGCGGGTGGTCGTCATGCCGAATCGATCCTGCAGCAGCCGACGGTTCACTCGCGCTGCGTTCTCGAAGCCGCTGCGGTCGGCGTCGTTGTAGCCCAACCCGATACGGGTCGTGGCTTCGATGAACATGCTGATGCCGCCGGGGGAGAAGAACATCTGCGGTCCGACCGGACGGCCGAAGAACATGTCGTCGTTCGAGTACAGGAAGTGCTCGGACAGCCCCGGAATGTGGTGGAGCTGGCTCTCGACTGCCTGCGAGTTGTGCGTCGGCAAAACGGATTTGTCGACGAAGAACACCTCGCTGGGCACGAATCGCACCCTTGGGTCGTCGGCGAGCCACGAAGGGCGGTCGGAGTCGGTGGCTACGAAGATGCGTCGAATCCACGGCGCGTACATGTGAATCGACCGCAGCGCGTACTTCAGTTCGTCGATTTGCCGGAAGCGGGCCGCCGACGAATCACCCTCGCCCACAACATAGTTCTGCATGCGGCGTGCGCGTTGTGCCTGGAATTCGGCCGACGAACCGTCGACCCATGAGAAGACGATGTCGATGTCGAAATTGATGTCCGACGCGTGGTCGGCGAACATGTTCTCGATGGTCGGCCAGGTCTTGCCGAACCGCTCGACGGTGCCGCGTACCGCTTCGGACGGTAGGATTGTGCGGCGGGTCAGCGAATTCTCTACGGGCAGTTGAATTTCGGTGGGCGAGAATTCCCACAGCTCGATCTGCACACCGGTGGAGGCGCCGTAGTGCAGGCCGCTGACCGATTCGACGCGCGGTCGGTAGAGCCGGAAGATGCGTGCGTCGTGTGCTTCGGACAGTGCACCGTCGGCGACAAGCACGGTTTTGGCTCGCTTGATGTCGACTGTCTTGGCGTA
>NZ_JBAWFH010000364.1:0-1871 GCF_049591685.1 Rhodococcus sp. (in: high G+C Gram-positive bacteria)
GGCCCGTACCCCGCTGATCATTTCGGGCCCGGCGGACGGCGCTTCGAACTGGTACAGCGAGTTCGCCCGGCTTGCTCCGCTGATGGAGAAGGACGTCCACTACGAGGTCGACATCCGCAAGCGCACCATCGGCATGCACGAAGCCGGCGTCGAACTCGTCGAGGATCAACTCGGCATCGACAACCTGTACGAGGCCGCCAACTCCCCGTTGGTCAATTACCTCAACAACGCCATCAAGGCGAAAGAGCTGTACACCAAGGACAAGGACTACATCGTCCGTGACGGTGAGGTAATCATCGTCGACGAGTTCACCGGTCGAATCTTGGTGGGACGTCGGTACAACGAGGGCATGCACCAGGCCATCGAGGCCAAGGAGAAGGTGGAGATCAAGGCCGAGAACCAGACTCTCGCCACGATCACCCTGCAGAACTACTTCCGGTTGTACGACACCCTGTCCGGTATGACGGGTACCGCCCAGACCGAGGCCGCCGAGCTGCACCAGATCTACGGATTGGGCGTCATTCCCATCCCGACGAACCGTCCGATGGTTCGTGTCGACAACGGGGACCTCATCTACAAGACCGAGGAAGCGAAGTTCGACGCTGTCGTCGACGACGTGGTCGAGCGAAACGGCAAGGGACAGCCGGTCCTGATCGGTACCACCAGCGTCGAGCGTTCGGAATACCTGTCGAAGCAGTTCACCAAGCGCGGCGTGGTGCACAGCGTCCTCAACGCGAAGTTCCACGAGCAGGAGGCGACGATTGTCGCCGAGGCCGGTCGTCTCGGCGCCGTCACCGTCGCGACCAACATGGCAGGCCGCGGTACCGACGTCGTGCTGGGCGGTAACCCGGACATCCTCACCGACCTACAGCTACGCAAGCAGTCGCTCGATCCCGTCGAGAACCCCGATGAGTACCAGACAGCCTGGGAAGAGACCATCGAGACGGTCAAGAGCGAGGTCAAGGAAGAAGCGGAGAAGGTCCGTGACGCCGGCGGACTGTACGTGCTCGGTACCGAACGGCACGATTCGCGACGCATCGACAACCAGCTTCGCGGCCGGTCGGGTCGTCAGGGTGATCCCGGCGAATCGCGTTTCTACCTCTCCCTGGGTGACGAGTTGATGCGCCGCTTCAACGGTGGGGCGCTCGAATCCATCATGACGCGACTCAACCTGCCCGACGACGTGCCGATCGAGGCCAAGATGGTCTCGAAGGCCATCAAGAGTGCGCAGACGCAGGTCGAGCAGCAGAACTTCGAGATCCGCAAGAACGTCCTCAAGTACGACGAGGTCATGAACCAGCAGCGCACGGTCATCTACGAGGAGCGGCGTCGCATCCTCGAAGGGGCCGACATGGAGGGCCAGGTCGAAGGCATGATCACCGACGTGATCACCGCCTACGTCAACGGTGCCACGGCCGAGGGCTACGTCGAGGACTGGGATCTCGAACAGCTGTGGACTGCGCTGAAGACGCTCTACCCGGTCGGGATCGATCACCGGGAGCTCTCGCACGAGAACGAGCTGGGGGAGAAGAGCGACCTCTCCCGTGAAGAGTTGCTCGAAGCGCTTCTCACCGATGCGCGTGAGGCATATGCCAAGCGCGAGAAGGACATCGAAGCAATTGCGGGCGACAACGGAATGCGAGAACTCGAACGGCGAGTCCTGCTGTCCGTGCTCGATCGCAAGTGGCGTGAGCACCTCTACGAGATGGACTACCTCAAGGAAGGTATCGGCCTGCGCGCCATGGCGCAGCGCGATCCGCTCGTCGAGTACCAGCGCGAAGGCTACGACATGTTCCAGGGCATGCTCGAGGGTCTGAAGGAGGAATCCGTCGGATTCCTGTTCAATCTGCAGGTGGAGGCAACGCCGGCAC
>NZ_JBAWFH010000365.1:0-2072 GCF_049591685.1 Rhodococcus sp. (in: high G+C Gram-positive bacteria)
ACCCCGGCGCCCTCGACGGCAAGACCGTGCTCGTGGCCGGCGGAGCAGGAGCCGTCGGGCACGCCGCCATCCAGCTCGCCACATGGGCCGGCGCGACCGTGATAACCACCGTCAGCGGACCGGAGAAGGGCGCACTCGCCGACGCCGCAGGCGCCCACCACGTCGTCAACTACAAGACCGGTGACGCCGCGGCCGCGATCCGCGACATCACCCCCGACGGCGTCGACATCATCGTCGAGGTCGCACCCGCCCAGAACGCCGAACTCAACGCCGCCGTCGCAGGCAACCGCGCCTCGATCGCCATGTACGCCAACAACGGCGGCGACTCGTTCGAGCTCGCCATCCGCCCGAACATGATCGTCAACGCGCGATACCAGTTCATCCTGCTCTACACGGTCGGCGACACCGCACTGAAGAACGCCGAAGCCGACGTCACCGCCGCAGCCGCCGCAGGAGTCCTCGAAGTGGGCCAGGACCACGGTCTTCCGCTACACCGCTTCGCGCTCGCCGACACCGCCGCCGCCCACGAAGCCGTGGAAAACGGAATCACGGGCAAAGTGTTGATCGATATCTAAGCGCGTCCGGGACGGCTTTGCCGAATTGGCAAACATTATTGCGCCCAGGGTTCAACGCTGGCAGGCTCGTGGAATGCACACACACGACGGCGCGCCCACCGAACCCACCGAGTTCGATCAGGCGTTCTGGGACAACCTGTACACCGAGAAGCCGATGCGCTGGAGCGGCAATGCCAACCCCGTGCTCGTCGCCGAAGCATCGAAGCTGACGCCGGGTACGGCGTTGGACATCGGGAGCGGCGAGGGCGGCGACGCGTTCTGGCTCGCCGACAACGGTTGGACAACCACCGGTGCCGATATCTCCGAGGTGGCGCTGGAACGTGCGCGCCAGGGGCAGGGTGATCGCGACATCGAGTGGCGCCGCCGCGACCTACTCGAATGGGCACCTCCGGCGGGTCGCTTCGACCTCGTCACGGCGCACTTCTTTCAGCTGCCCCCACACCAGGTCGGGCCCGCGTTCGTCCGCTTCGGCGCCGCGGTGGCTCCCGGCGGGCATCTGCTCGTCGTCGGACACAGCCCGGAGGACGAGCACGCGAAGCAGCACCCGCGCGCGGAGATCCTGTTCGGGGTCCCGTTCGTCACTGCCCTTTTCGACGACGCGGAGTGGACGACGGTGATCGCGGAGGCGCGGCCCCGCAGCGGCAACACCTCGGACGGACGCCCGGACAGCCACGTCGACACCGTCGTCCTGCTGCGAAAGAACGACTCGTAAACTAGGAACGATGCCGCTGCCACTACCGCCGAAGTTCTATCTCCCGCTGGCCCTCTCGGTGGTGGCAGCGTTCGTCGTCCTGTTCACGCCGGCATCGGGCGTTCCCAGCGGATTCCAGCACAGCGACAAAATCGTTCACTTCGCGCTGTTCGCGGCACTGTCGTACACCTCGCGCGTCGCGGCGATCTCGTTCGCGCGTACTGCCCTGTGGACAGGTGTGTTCGCCATAGTCTCCGAGATCGTCCAGGCGTCCCTACCGATCGGCCGCAGCGGCTCGCCGCTGGACGCACTGTTCGACGTCCTCGGTGTCGCTGCGGGCCTGCTGGTCGCCATGCGTTTGGTCCCTGCCCGGTCGGCTATACACTGAAGCTCATGCTCCGGGGGTTCTCGGCTCGCACCAATGCCTCCGGAAGGGTCACCATTACTTCGACGTCTGCTCCCCACGACATCTACCTGGTTCCTCCCGAGCAGGAGACCGTCGACCCGGTGACCGGGGAATCTCCCGAATCGAAGGCACGGCTGACCGACCGCACCGACGTCGTCCCCTTCGCCGGACGCTTCGCGCTGCGCATCACCTCCACCACGCCGCACCAGGCCATGGTCGAAGACCTGCTGTTCGTGCGGGCTGCACTCGACGACGCAGGTATCCGGTATCTGCTCGTCCGCGGCAACGACGAGCGCCCCGTCATCGCCGTGGACCACTCGGCGCGGGCCTCGCTGGAAACCACGTTGGTGGCAGCATGCCTACGTGAGCCCTTCTATGCCAAGACAGTCGACATCAAGCG
>NZ_JBAWFH010000366.1:0-2051 GCF_049591685.1 Rhodococcus sp. (in: high G+C Gram-positive bacteria)
GAGAAGGATTGTTTTCCGGTTATCAAGATGTGTTCATGGCTGGATGTGTCTCGCGCGGGGTTCTACGAATGGCGAAACCGGCCGTTGTCACAGACCCAGATACGACGAAATACTTTACAGTCACTTATTGCTCACATCTTTGTGAGGAACCGTTGCGTGTACGGGCATCGACGTGTTCATGCGGTACTCAAAAATTCTGGCCACCGCGTCGGCCTGAGCACGGTGGCGGCGATAATGGCCCGTCAAGGTTTAGTCGCTGCGCAGCGGAAAGCCTACAAACGCACCACCGTTACCGACCCGGCAGCGCCAAGGCCCGCTGATCTTGTGGCTCGGGATTTCACCGCACACGCTCCGGGAGAAAAACTCGTCGGTGACATCACATACGTCAAAACCGGTGAAGGATGGCTATTTTTAGCGACCGCAATTGACCTGTATTCGAAAAAGGTAGTGGGATGGTCGATGAAAGATCATATGCGAACAGACTTGATCTGTGACGCACTATCTATGGCGACATCGCGGGGGGCAGTAAAGCACGGCGCGATATTTCATTCCGACCGCGGAAGTCAAGGCGGATTCCAGTGGTGGTCGCAACACCTTGAGTGTGGAGGTGTGTCATGGCTGCTGCTGTCAGGTCGCGGGACGCGGATCGGGCGGTGCGTCCGACGTTGCGGTCACCGGGGCGTCCGCCGGCGGCGCGTGTGGTCGAACGGGAATTCTGGTGCAGGATCGCCCAAGGCGCGTCGAGTGAGGCCGCTGCCGCGGACTGTGGCGTGTCGGGGCCGGTGGGGTCGCGCTGGTTCCGCCACGGTGGCGGGATGCCACCCATCAGCCTCGCCGAACCATCGGGGCGTTATCTGTCGTTCGCTGAGCGAGAGGAGATCGCGCTGCTGAGGGCAGAGAAGAAAGGCGTGCGCGAGATCGCTCAGCGAGTCGGGCGCAGCCCATCGACTATCTCGCGGGAACTGCGCCGCAACACCGCCACCCGCAGTGGGCGACTGGAGTACCGGGCGTCGGTGGCGCAGTGGAAGGCCGAGTTCGCCGCCCGGCGCCCTAAGGCTGTCAAGCTCGCCACCAACGATCAGCTGCGCGACTACGTTCAGGCACGACTCGCTGGCGCGATCACCGACGCCGAAGGCAGGCCGATCCCGGGACCGAACGTGCCGTGGAAGGGGCGACGTCACGGCCGCCGGGCGGACCGGCGCTGGGGCGTGGCGTGGAGCCCGGAGCAGATCAGTCGACGGCTGCGGGTCGACTTCCCCGATGATGAAACGATGCGGATCTCCCACGAGGCCATCTACCAGGCTCTCTATATCCAGGGCCGGGGCGCGCTGAAGCGGGAGCTGGCCGCGTGTCTGCGTACCGGCCGGGCGTTACGGGTGCCACAGGCCCGTACCCGCGGCCGAGGCAAGAAGTTCGTCACCCCAGAGATCCTGATCAGCCAGCGGCCTGCCGAGGTCGCCGACCGGGCCGTGCCCGGACACTGGGAGGGAGATCTGATCATCGGGCTGAACCGTTCCGCGATCGGCACCCTGGTCGAGCGGACTACCCGGTTCACCATGCTGCTGCACCTGCCGCGCATGCAGGGCTACGGCGCCACCGAACCGGTCAAGAACGGACCACCATTGGCCGGCCACGGAGCCGCCGCGGTCCGCGACGCCATCATCGAGCAACTCGGCAGCCTGCCTGACCAGCTGCGCCGGTCGTTGACATGGGACCAGGGCGCCGAGATGGCCCAGCACGCCCAACTCCGGATCGAGTCCGGGATCACAGTCTACTTCTGCGACCCGCACTCGCCCTGGCAGCGAGGCAGCAACGAAAACACCAACGGCCTGCTGCGCCAATACTTCCCCAAGGGAACCGACCTGTCCCGCCACAGCCCGAACGACCTGCAAGCGATCGCCACTGTGCTCAATGCCAGACCCAGGAAAACCCTCAAATGGAGAACCCCAGCGGAAACCCTAGACAAGCACCTAAAATCATTCCAACAGACAGGTGTTGCATCGACCCCTTGAACCTAAGCTGTATCCCAACACACTTTGCGTGAACTTGTT
>NZ_JBAWFH010000367.1:0-18402 GCF_049591685.1 Rhodococcus sp. (in: high G+C Gram-positive bacteria)
ACCCACGACTGGTAGACCAGGACGCCGATGCCGACGACGATGGTGACCGTGTTGACGATGATGAACGGGCCGACGAAGGCCACGAATCTGCGCAGCGACGACAGGTCGGCGATCGCGCGGGAGAGCAGCTGACCCGACTCCCAGCTTTCGTGCGCCGAAACCGACAGGCGTTGCAACTTGTCGAATACCGTTGCCCTGGCGGAAATCTCGAACTGGCTCGACGGTGCGGACACCAGATAGCGACGCACCCAGATTCCCAACGCGTCGACGGTGCCGAGGAACAGAACGAGGGCGGCGGGCCACCAGACGCCCGCGAAATTCCCGTCGGTGATGGGCCCGTCGATGACGCCCTGCATCACCAGTGGAATAGCAAGACCGGTCAACGTCGCGATCAACGACACAGCGACCGACGCCCCGAAATGCCATTTGTACGGCATCAAGAACGGAAGGAAGCGAGGCAGCGAGCTGGGTTGCTTCGTTTGCGGGTTCGGCGCGGTCAGGGCTGTCGTCTGTTGTTCGAGCACACCCGTGGACACGTAATTCTCCTCACTGCTACCGATGCGATGGTGTCACTCCGGCAACCCTTCGGCCAACCGATTTTTCGGTCGACGCATTCCATCGTGGAACCTCGACATAGGTTCGGGTCAAGGACCCCGCTGGGCCGCGCCGAGTCGGGTTGGCCGATCCTGTCGGAGTTCTCGAGTAACGTTCTGGAAGTAGTTTTCTTTTCCTGGAAGAAGGGTGTCCGTGAGTTCGCGATCGATGGTCGGGCTGTTCGCCGGAATCGGCGGGCTCGAGTTGGGGCTCTCGGAGCAGGGGTGGTCGACGCAGTTGCTGTGCGAGATCGATCCCGGCGCGGGCGCGGTTCTGGGGAAGCGTTTTCCGGATGTACCGCTGCACACCGATGTCACCAAGCTGCGGGCGTTGCCGTCGAACACCGAGCTCGTTGCCGCCGGGTTTCCTTGCCAGGATCTTTCTCAAGCCGGGCAGACCGCGGGTATCACGGGCGCTCGTTCCGGTCTGGTCGACGAGGTCTTCCGGCTGGTCAAGCGGCGCAACGGTCCGCGGTGGCTGCTCATCGAAAACGTTCCGTTCATGCTCCAGCTCGGTCGCGGCGCTGCCATGCGGCACATCACCGATGCGCTGTCCGACCTCGGGTACATGTGGGCGTACCGCGTTGTCGACGCTCGCTCGTTCGGTCTGCCCCAGCGGCGCCAGCGCGTGCTCATGCTGGCGTCGCGCACCGAGGATCCGCGTGAGGTGCTGTTCTCGTCGGACGCCGGCCCCCTTCCCGAGGGCGACCCGACGGAGCAGCCGTGCGGCTTCTACTGGACCGAGGGCACGCGCGGTCTCGGGTGGGCGGTCAATGCGGTGCCGACGCTCAAGGGCGGGTCGTCCATCGGCATTGCCAGTCCCCCCGCGGTCCGTCTGCCGTCCGGGGAGATCGTGACGCCGGGCATCGTCGGCGCCGAGCGGTTGCAGGGCTTCGATCCAGATTGGACGGCTCCGGCCTTGTCGCTGTCGGGCGTCCGGGCCGGGCATCGGTGGAAGCTCGTCGGTAATGCGGTCAGCGTGCGGATGGCGTCCTGGGTGGCGTCGCAGCTCGAACGTCCGCAGGTGCACGATGCGTCCGACGATGTCGAGTTGGTTCCGGGTCAGGCGTGGCCTACTGCCGCGTGGGGAAGCAACGGCCGAGTATTTCGCGTGCATCGTTCGACGTGGCCGGTGCACGAACCATACGAGAACCTCAGCGATTTCCTCGACGATTCGCGGTTACTGTCGGCTCGCGCCACCGCCGGTTTCCTCAAGCGTGCGCGGATGGGCAACCTGCGTTTCGTACCCGGATTCCTCGACGATGTCGAATCCCACCTCGACCGCATGGGCGGGCACCCCACTCCGAAGTCGCGGACGGCACCGGCCGCATGACCGATCAGCTGTTCCCGGATCCGCCCGCGTTAGCTCGGCCACTGCTGTTGGCCGGTGCGAAACCAGCTCCCGACGCCGACCGCAGCGACAAGAAGAACTATGCGCAGCGGTTGTCCAACCATTTGGCTCAGACGGTGGCCGATGCTCTACGGCCGCACTATCCGGGCATCACGCCCGACGCGATGGGCTTCGGGCAGGAAGCGCAGGTCGACGTCGCGAAGGGCCGGAAACGGCTGGACGTCAAAGCACTCGATCCGACGCTCGGCCTCATCCTGTGCGTGTCGATCAAGACGTACAGCTTTCGCGATTACAGCCCGCGCACAGGCAAATTCGGCCGCTGGACCAAGAACATCGTGCGCAACGATCACGAGCTTCGCGGTGAGGCCATGGTGCTGCATCAGCGTCAGCCGTACAGCGTGTTGGTGGCCGTGTTGTTCACCCCGTTTGCCACGTGCGACGACGGTGATCCGTCGAAGGCGAGCGATATCGGCAAGTCGTCGTTCGCGCATCATGTGACGACGCTGTCGAAGCGATCGGGGCGCGGTAAGCGCGCGGTCTTCGGCGGCAGCAGCAAGATGTGGGTCGATCTCGGCGCCGAGGACACCCGGTACGACCTGTTCGAGAAGGTGTTCATCGGGTTGTACGACGCGGACGGTGAAGTGCGTTTCTTCGACGTCGACGAATCGCCCCCGCGCAATGGTCGACCGAGTGAGCAGCAGACCCTGTCGTTCGAGGAGTTCGTCGCGATCGTTCACGGCGAGGTGGAACGCCGCAACAAGTTCGCTCCGACCTGGTCCGAACCCGAAGACAGCGAAGACGTCTAAAACTGCGCGCTGCGCGATGCGGGTAGCTTGACGGTGTGGCCAGGCCGATCACCGATGCCGCGACGAGTGCGCGGCTGAGCAAGCAGCGTAGGCGCGACACCAAGCCCGAGGTGGCGCTGCGTCGTGAGCTGCATCGGCGCGGGCTGCGCTACTTCGTCGACAGGGCTCCTCTGAAGGGATTGAGGCGCCGGGCCGACGTGGTGTTTCCGCGTCGCAAATTGGCGGTGTACGTGGACGGATGTTTCTGGCACAGCTGCCCGGTTCACGCGACGAAGCCGCGGAACAATGCACAGTGGTGGGCTGAGAAGTTGGCGGGCAACGTCGCCCGTGATCGCGATACCGACGCCAAGCTCACCGAGGCCGGTTGGAGTGTGGTGCGCATCTGGGAGCACGAGCCGATCGGCGATGCTGCCGACAAGGTTGTTCGAGCCTTGACGTGATCGACGCAGTGACTCGGCGCCGTCACATCGCACTGACAGTACTTCTGGTGCGCTGGGGTGGTTGGTTCGCTACCCGGCTACGCGCACGAAAAACTGAACGGCATCGACAAATAGACTCGCCGACATGTCGTTCACCGCAACCACGCCCACGGGCTCGCAGTCGCAGCAGTACCGGCAGCTGACCCAGCAGGCGGCAGCATTGGTCGACGGCGAATCCGATCTGGTGGCGAACGCCGCCAACATCTCGGCGCTCGTCTTCTCCGCACTCCCCGACGTCAACTGGGTTGGCTTCTACCTGTTCGACGGAACCGAACTCGTGGTCGGGCCGTTCCAGGGCATGCCTGCATGCGTGCGAATCGCCCTGGACAAGGGTGTCTGCGGGGCTGCGGCAGCCACGCGAAGGACTCAGCGCGTTGCCGACGTGCACGCGTTCCCGGGTCACATCGCGTGTGATTCCGCCACGCGCTCCGAGGTCGTCGTTCCGCTGTACGACGGCGACACCCTCATCGGCGTCTTCGACCTCGACTCCCCCGTGCCCGATCGCTTCGACGCCGACGATCAGGCCGGGTTGGAAGCTATCGCCGCGGTGTTCCTGCAATCACTGCGCCGCACCGCCTGACTGAGCCGTACCGCCTGACTGGGCAGCCTCGGCAGCGGCTTCGAAGAACCAGGCCATGACGAGTGCGCCGGGGTCCATGACGCCTCGCGCGGCGTCACCGACGTAGGACGCGCGGCCTCGGTTCGCCGTCAACTGTTCGGTCGAGCGGGCGCCTTCCGCTGCTGCATCTGCCGCGGCGCGAAGGCCACCGACAACTTCGGATGCGCTCTCCTGTGCGCTCTCCAGGGCCTCGACTGCAGGAGCGATGGCGTCGACCATCGTCTTGTCGCCCACGCGGGCGCCGCCGAGTGCAGTGATGCCGTCGAGTCCGCTTCGCGCCGCCGCGGTGATCGACCCTAGGTCCATCGAGTTCACTTCTCGGTAGAACTGCCGGAACCACAGTCCGAACAGTGCGCCGGAGGTACCGCCCGCATGCCCCAGATATGCCTCGGACACGGCTTCGAAGACAGTGTGCGCAGAGTAGGTGTCACGGACGGCCGCCACATCGATCCGGCTCAGGGCCGACACCATGTTGGCGCCGAAATCGCCATCGCCGGCTCGCCGGTCGAGGTCGGTCAACGCCGGCTCTTCGGCCAGCACCCGCTCGGTCCACGACGCGATCCAGGACGACACCGCGGCGTCGCGTTCGCTGTCGGTTTCGCTCGGCGTGAAGATCGGCCCGAATCCGCTGCGTTCGCCGACCGTCGACGGACCAGAAGCATGCGCATTCGGCCAAGCCGGTGCGTCCGTCGGCGCGTCCCACAACCGGAGTATCTCGTCGTCGACGCGCACGAGGGTGATCGATGCGCCGCCCATGTTCAATGCCGTTACAAAAGTTCCGACCAACGCTCGTGCAATCTCGATACCCTTGTCCGACAGATACTCTGCGAGTTCGCCGTACAGCAGGTGTAGTTCCATCGGATGTGTAGCGCCGAGGCCGTTGACGAACGCGATGATCGATTCGCCGCGCTGGAGCCCGAGCGAGTCGATCACCGGCTGCGTCAACGCCGCCACGACTTCCTGCGCCGGCATCGTGGGAACACGCTCGGTGCCGCGCTCACCGTGAATGCCGATTCCGAGTTCGATTTCGCCCTCGGGCAGATCGAAGGACGGCTCGTCGGATCCCGGCAGCGTGCACGGGTGTAGTGCGACCGCCATGCTGCGCGCGTTCGACACGACCCGACGACCGAGCGCGGCGACGGCGCCCAGTGAATCACCGCGTTGCGCCGCTGCGCCACAGATCTTTTCGACGATGACCGTCGCTGCGGTTCCGCGTCGGCCTGGACCGTCGTCGTCGGCGTGCTCGGTGGCCACATCGTCGTCGACCAACACAAAATCCGATTCGATGCTGTTTTCCTGCAACAACTCTCGTGCGATGCCGAAATTCATCACGTCGCCCGTGTAGTTCTTCACGATGTGCAACACACCGCCGCCCACGCTGACTGCCTTCGACGCCTCGTGCACCTGCAGCGCGTTGGGCGAGGTGAACACCAGCCCGGGGCATACACCTGCCAGCATTCCCTCACCGATGAAACCGGCGTGCATGGGTTCGTGCCCGGAACCGCCGCCGGAAAGCACAGCGACCTGCCCCGACTTCAGCGGCTCGCGCCGGGTCAGGAAGCCGGGGTCGTCATGCCAGGCGATGTCCTCGGTGGAGGCGACGAGGCCGCGGAGCGCGTCCGCGACGAATGTGGTGGCGGAGTTTACGAACATTTCTCCACCCTAGCCAGGCCGAGGCGGCAAATATGAGCGAGGCGAGATCATGGCCGTGAATCGTGGCCGGGCTGTCCGTGTGTGCGGCGACGTTCCTTCATTTCGGACTCGAAGACGTGACGCTTCCCGTCTTGCAGCGCCTCGCGGATGCGTCGGTCCTCGTCTCGGAAAACAGACCAGTAGTTGTCGTCGAAATCTTCGACGATCTGGAAGGTCCACCGTCCCGCGATGACGTTGCGTCCGAGCAACTCTTTCTCCAGCCGCTCGGCGTGCTCGGTGTGTCCGCTGGATCGAAGGCCCTCGACGGCTTCGTCGAGCATCAGATCGGCGTGCCCGATGAGCTGATGCAGTTCGTACAGGTGTCCGCGGGCTCGCTCGACGCACTCGAGCGCTTCGGAGACTTTTCCGACTGCGGCGATCGTGTCGTCGTCGACGCCTTCGGGTCGCAGATGGTCTGGGTCGGGTCCGTCGTGACTGTGCTGAAGCATGCCGTCTGTATGGCCGAGTGGGGCCGAGACCAAACCGCCAGTATTTTTAGGTTCCGCAGGTTTGGTCGCAGCGGGTCCGGCTATCCACGGATGATCGCAGCCGAGGAAGGCGAGTCGCATCGATTTGCATGGCTGCGATTCGACGTAAGTACGTCCGAACCTCACAACAGTTGGGATCGACGTGACTCAATCGAATCCGTTTCCGCCCGACAACGTCGATCCGGAATTCGGCGAAGTACTGCCGGTCCAGGGGTATTCGACCCCACCCCCACCCTCCGGCGCGTTCGAACCGACCTCGGGGTACGAATCCAACGATTCCGCACCTGACGTCGCCAAACAGCAGGCCGGTGGCGCGGCAGATGCGGGCAAGCACGTTGCAGGCGTTACACAGGACCAGGCCCAGCAGTCGCCTGCGAAGTAAAGAGCCAAGCAGAGGACCTGCTGCACCAGACCTGCGGTGAACTGACGGATCAGGCTGCGACACAGCAGAAACGAGCCGTATCCAGGTTGCGAGCCCTCGGTGACGAGCTGGATTCCATGGCGCACGTTTCCGAAAATCAAGGTGTCGCAAACGATCTGGTTCGCCAGGCCGCTGAGCGCACAGGATCGATCGCCTCATGGCTCGACGATCGCGAGCCGGTCACGTGCTGGACGTGGTCACGAGCTTCGCCCGACGTCGCCCCCGGGGCTTCCTCCCCCTTCGCGTCGCCCACCTCAGCGGCCGGCCCCATCGGCGAGTTGCTGTTTGCTGTAGGCGAAGATGTCTCGCTACTGATGCAGCAGGAGTTGGCCCTGGTCAAGGCGGAAGGACTGCCGCGCACCACGGAAACCGTCCAAAACATTCCCGACGCACTGACCCTGCACCCCCAGGAGAGAGGATGACCACTCCGAGTTCAGATCCCGATCAGATCCGCGCCGATATCGAGCGGACACGTCGCAACCTCAGCGCGGACGTCGATTCGCCTGCGACGCGGCAAAGGGCGTTGCCCAAAACCCGTCCGAGCCGGCGCAGCAGGCGGCGCAGGCGGTCAAGGACACGGCTACCGATGCAGCGCAAACTGTCAAGGAGGGCTCGGGTGCCGCGGACGACGTGCGCGGCCAGGCCATGCAGGCTCGCGATACCGTCAAGGACGCCTGACACTCGACTACGACCGATCCGGCTCCGCCTTTCCTGTGGCGGAGCCGCATTCGTTCATGCCAGGCCTGCGGCGGAGCCGCAATTATCATGTCAGGGTAGCCCCGGTTGCCTTCTCGACCTGTTCGCGTGTGACATCCGGTGCGAGTTCGACGAGGGCCAGCGATCCGTCGCCGACGACGTCGATGACGGCCAGGTCGGTGATGATGCGGTCGACGACGCCTTGGCCGGTCAGTGGCAGCGTGCAGGTGTCGAGGATTTTCGGGTTGCCGTCGCGGTCGGTGTGTTCCATGACGACGATGACCCTGCGCGCCCCGTGGACGAGGTCCATGGCCCCGCCCATGCCCTTGACCATCTTGCCCGGCACCATCCAGTTGGCGAGATCGCCGGTACGGGAGACCTGCATTCCACCGAGCACCGCGGTGTCGATATGTCCGCCGCGGATCATCCCGAACGAGAGCGACGAATCGAAGTATGCGGCACCGGGATTGACGGTGACGGTTTCCTTGCCCGCGTTGATGAGGTTGGCGTCGATCTTGTCCTCGGTGGGATACGGCCCGGTGCCGAGGATGCCGTTCTCCGAGTGGAGTACCACCTTGATTGCGGGGTCGAGGTAGCCGGGAATCAGTGTCGGCAGCCCGATTCCGAGGTTGACGTACTCGCCGTCGACCATTTCGACGGCCGCGCGTTCGGCCATCTGTTCGCGGGTCCAGCTCATGCTCGTCCTCCTGCGCTGACGGTGCGCTTTTCGATGCGCTTGTTTTGTGGTCCGGTGTGCACGATCCGCTGAACGAACACTCCCGGCAGGTGCACTGCGGCGGGGTCGATCTCGCCCGGTTCCACCAGCCGCTCGACCTGGGCGACGGTCACCCGCCCTGCCATCGCGGCGAGCGGGTTGAAGTTCATTGCCGTCTTGTCGAACACGAGATTGCCCTCGGTATCGCCGAGCTCGGCGTGGACCAGGGCGTAGTCGGCATTGATCGCCTCTTCGAGCACGTACCGCTTCGATCCGAAGACGCGGGTTTCCTTCGGCGGCGACGCCAACGCGATCGTCCCGTCGACGTTGTAGCGCCACGGCATCCCGCCGTCGGCGATGGGGCTCCCGACGCCGGCCGGGGTGAAGAAGGCCGGAATTCCGGTTCCGCCGGCGCGAAGCCGCTCGGCGAGCGTTCCCTGCGGAGTCAATTCGACTTCCAGTTCACCGGCAAGGTACTGCCGCGCGAATTCCTTGTTCTCTCCCACATACGACGCGGTGACGCGACGAATCCGGCCGATGGCCAGCAGGATGCCCAGTCCGTGATCGTCGACGCCGCAGTTGTTGGAGAACACCTCGAGGTCGGTGGCGTCCGTCTGGGCGATCGCCTCGATCAGTGCATCCGGGATGCCGCACAATCCAAAGCCTCCGACTGCGATCTTCGCACCGTTGCCGATGTCCGCTACGGCGGACACCGCCGACTCGTAGACCTTTCCTGCCATGTCATCTCTCCTCGCATGTTCACAGAGCAAACGCGTTCTGTTTGGTTCCCAGTAGACGGGCAGACGCGCTCGCACGCGACGGTCCGGCCCGAATCGACTGAAAATCGGTCGTCGGGTGGACGAACCCGAAAAGTTGTGTCCGCTGAGTGGACGCTTGGTACGGTCGGCTCATGCCACCGAATGTCGTCGCACGCACCACCGCGTTGCTCCGCGCGGTCGGAAGCAGTGAACCTGCGGGTGGGTCGACCACGGAACTCGCTCGCACCACCGGTCTTGCCCGGCCCACCGCTCACCGCCTCCTGACGTCACTCGCCGAAGAAGGATTCGTCGATCGCGACCCGTCGACCGGCCGGTGGACGCTCGGGCCCGAGATGTATCTGCTCGGCTCGGCCGCCGCGAGTCGCTACGACATCACCGCACCCGCGCGCCGAATCGTCCACGCCTTGGCAGCCGCGAGCGGCGAAAGCGCGTTCCTCTCGACGCGACGCGGCGACGAGACCGTGTGTCTGCTCCGTGAGGACGGGAGCTTCCCACTCCGCTCGCACGTCTTGTACGAGGGCATCCGGCTTCCGCTGGGAGTTGCGTCTGCCGGGCTCGCCATCCTCGCGCACCTGCCCGACCGTGAGGTCGACGAGTACCTGGCGCGAGCGGACCTTCGGATCGACTGGGGGCCCGGCCATACGGCCGATTCCATCCGCGCCCGCATCGCGTCGACCAGGGAGACCGGCTACGCCGTCAACCCGGCACTGCTCGTCGAGGGCAGCTGGGGGATCGGCGCGGCCGTATTCGACAGGGCGGGCGCACCGGCGTGGGCCCTGAGCCTCACCGGCGTCGAAACGCGGTTTCGTCCCGAGCGTCACCACGAACTCGGAACACTACTGCTCGAGCAGGCGCACGTACTGACGTCCATGCTGCGTCCGCGGCGCTGACAGTCCAGCGGAGACATACCCATCACGGCACGATCGTTGTGCAACAGGTGCGCCGGACCCATACTGAGCTGATCTTGCCCGCCTGCTCACCGGAGGCTTCATGGGGTTCGGTATCGATGCGTTGGTCGGATGGCTTCCCGACGATTCCGGGCGCGACGCGATGGCGCTCGCAGCCCGATTCGCGGCGTCGGGCGAGGTGACCACTCGGGCCTGCACGGTGTTACCGCAGTCGTGGCCGGTGCCGTCGATGGCCAAGGTCGACGCCGAATATCAGCGGTGGCTCACCGAACACGGGGTCGCTGCGGTGCGCGCGGCCGAAACCGAGATGCGTCGGCTGGGCCTGCGAACCGGAGATCCGGCGTCCTTCTACGTCAGCAACACCGCCGAGAGCGCGGGACTCGGCGAGGCGGCCAAGCAGTACGACGCCGACATCATCGTGTTGGGTTCTGCTCCCGGCCGGCAGGACCGACACGTGCCGGGGAGCACGACGGATTCGTTGCTGCACTCCTCTGCGGTGCCGCTTGCGCTGGCACCCGTCGGGACGCGGAACGCCGTGGCACCCATCGAACGCATCACCTGCGCGTACGTCGGCACGTCGCAGTCCGACGACGCATTGTCGACGGCGACGACACTTGCAGCCGCATGGTCGGTTCCGTTGCGTCTCGTCGCGTTCGCTCCACGTTCGTCGACGACGTTCCCGCCCCTGGCCGGCTACCGCGCCGAGGATGTCGTCAGCACTCGATGGACAGAGCAGGCCAACGGCATTCTCACCGGCGCCCTCGCGACGCTCGCGGTGTCGCATCCCCATCTCCGCACGGAGAGCGCTGTTGGCGTCGGGAACGGGTGGCCTGCCGCTGTACATTCGATTCCGTTCACGGGTGCGGACCTGCTGGTGGTCGGCTCGTCCCGACTCGGACCCATCGCCCGGGTCTTCCTCGGGTCGTCGGCGTCCAAGATCATCAGGCACGCACCGGTACCGACGGTCGTGGTACCCCGAGGTAGTTCCCTGCACGGAAAAGTCACCACGATGGAGGAACAGTGAGCTCTTTGCTGAGGCGCAAGCCGATCGGCGACATCGCAGCACTCGAATCCGAGAGTGGCGGTACGCAACTGAAGCGGAGCATGAACACGTTCCAACTCACGTGCATCGGCGTCGGTTCCACCGTCGGCACCGGCATCTTCTTCATCTTCAGCAACGCGGTGCCGCTGGCAGGGCCTGCCGTGATCTTCTCGTTCATTCTGGCTGCGATTACGGCTGGTCTGACCGCCCTGTGTTACGCCGAATTAGCCTCCAGCATCCCGGCTTCCGGCTCGACCTATACCTATGCGTACACCATTCTCGGTGAGTTCGTGGCATTGCTCGTCGGAGCATGTCTGATTCTCGAGTACGGCGTGTCGACGGCGGCTGTATCGGTGCTCTGGAGCCAGTACCTGAACGATCTTTTGAATCGACTGTTCGGCTTTCAGATTCCCGACGTGTTGAGCCACGCGCCCGGCGACGGTCTCGGCTTCGGAATCAACTTTCCTGCAATCGTTCTCGTAGCTATGTGCGCTCTGCTACTCATTCGCGGAACAAGTGAATCGGCACGCGTCAACGCCATCATGGTGGTCATCAAGGTCGGAGTACTGGCCATGTTCGCCGTCGTCGCATTCTTCGGTTTCGACATCTCCAACCTCGAACCCTTCGCACCGTTCGGTGTCGCGGGCATCGGCGCCGCGTCGGGAATGATCTTCTTCACCTTCATCGGACTCGATGCCGTGTCGACGGCAGGCGAGGAAGTCGAGAACCCGAGAAGGACACTGCCCATCGCGCTGATCTCTGCTCTGATCATCGTCACGGTCATCTATCTGACGGTCACGCTCGCGGCGATCGGCGCCCAGAAGTACACCGAGTTCGACGGCCAAGAAGCCGGTTTGGCCGAGATCCTGCAGAGCGTCACCGGCTCGGACTGGCCGTCGATCGTACTGTCCGCGGGCGCTGTCGTATCGATCTTCTCTGTCACCCTGGTAACGCTCTACGGCCAGACGCGCGTGCTGTTCGCGATGAGTCGGGACGGAATGATTCCGGAAATCTTCTCCGACGTCAGCCCCAAAACTCTGAGCCCCATTCCCAACACCATCATCGTCGCCGTCGTCGTCGGCCTGATGGCAGGACTTCTCCCGCTCGATTTCTTGGCCGACCTGGTCAGCATGGGCACCCTCGTCGCCTTCAGCGTGGTGTCAGCGGGCGTGATCATCCTGCGTCGCCGCGAGCCGAATCTCGAACGTGGCTTCCGGGTTCCGCTGTATCCCGTGCTGCCGATCCTGTCGATTGTGGCGTGCCTCTACCTGATCTCGACGCTGCACTGGGAAACCTGGGTGTTGTTCGTCGTATGGCTCGGCCTGACCACAGTCGTGTACTTCACCTATTCCCGACATCATTCGCGCTTGAACGTGTGATGCGGCTCCGCGAGTTGCGCTCCGCGCCCGTGCGCGGAAAGTGTCGTTGGAACAGCACTTTTCACACACGGGTGCGCAGCGCCTACACGGGTGCGCAGCGCCTACACGGAACGCGCGGCTCGGTGCTGCTTGGCCAGCTCGCGGTAGACCGCCGAGTTCAGTCCATTGTGGTTCACTTCGTCGTCGGTGAGCTCGCGACGCACTTTCGCCGGCACGCCTGCCACCAGTGAACGCGGCGGAACCTGGGTGCCCTCGAGTACAAGCGCTCCTGCGGCGACGAGGCTGCCCTCACCGATGACGGCCCCGTTCATGACGATCGCGCCCATCCCCACCAGGCTGCCGTCGCCGACGGTGCAGCCGTGCAGCACCGCGTTGTGGCCGACGCTCACATCCTTGCCCACCGTCAGCGGGAAGCCCGGATCCACGTGTGCCGCAACACCGTCCTGCAGGTTGCTCCCCTCGCCGATGGCGATGTCCTCGAACTCGGCTCGCAGCACTGCGCCGTACCAAATGCTCGCCGACGCCGCGATGTTCACCCGACCAACCAGCGTGGCCGTCGGCGCCACCCACGCCTGCTCGTCGACCGTCGGGCTCCCGCCCTCGAGTGCCCAGAGTTGTCCGGTGGTCCGATCGTCCGTCACTGCTACCTCCTTGGGTTGTGCGCGTGGGTCCTATGAGCGGTCGTATGCGTGACTCACGACACTACGGTAGGAGCTGATTCAATCCGCCCCGCGCTTCGTCGAAGATCAGCCACGTGCGCGTCGATCGAACGCCGTCGACCCCCTGCAATCCCTCGAGCACGACGTGCCGCAACGTCTCGTTGTCCGGGGCTCGGACAAGTACGAGCACGTCGAAGTCTCCGCCGAGCAGACTGAAATGTTCGACGAAGGGCATCTGCTTCAGCTTCCCGGCCACCGCGCGCCACGAATCCTGCCGTATCGACAGAGCGATGAACGCCGAGGTCGTCAGCCCGGACGCCGTGTGATCGACCTGCACCGTGAAGTGCTCGATCACTCCTGCTTCCTGCAGACGTTCCACTCGCGTGTAAGCGTGGGCCCGCGAGATGTGCACGCGATCGGCCAATACGCGCATCGACATCCTTCCATCAGTGGTCAGCTCACGAAGGATTGCGCGATCCACATCGTCCAGTTCTATCCGCGTCGGCGTTTCAGCCATCCGTCCACGCCCCTCCGCATTGGTTGCACTCCTTGTGGAGCTTCGTCTGTCATTTCACACCGATATTAGCCATTTGTCTCTCGATACCAGTAGCTCGGCCCAAGACGGCTTCAGCAGCGCAACAATCGCTCCTACACGTCTTTGATCAGGAGAGTTCGCCATGACGACGATCGACACCAGCGCGGGCGCGTCGTATCAGCGCTTCATGCCCGCCGATATGCCCGTTCAATACCTCGCCGCCGACGGCCGGGCGGTCGACAGCGCAGCGCGATATGCCAGGCCGTCCGACGATCGGCTGCTTCGGATGTACCGCACCATGGTGAGTGGTCGACGATTCGACCAGCAAGCAACGGCTTTGACCAAGCAGGGTCGGCTCGCCGTGTATCCGTCGGCTCGTGGCCAGGAAGCCTGCCAGATCGCCGCAGCCATGTGTCTGGGTGAGTCGGACTGGATGTTCCCGACGTACCGCGACTCGATGGCTCTCGCGGCACGCGGCGTCGACCAGGTCGAACTGCTGGGCATGCTCGCCGGCTACTGGCACTGCGGGTACGACCCGAACCAGTATCGCGTTGCGCCCCAATGCACACCGTTGGCCACACAATTGCTGCATGCGACCGGCTACGCCTTTGCCGAGCAGAAGCAGGGACGCGACACCATTGCGCTGGCGTTCTGCGGCGACGGCGCCACCAGTGAGGGCGACTTCCACGAGGCACTCAACTTCGCGGCCGTCTTCAAGGCGCCGGTCATCTTCCTCGTGCAGAACAACGGCTTCGCCATCAGCGTGCCTCTTGCGCGCCAATCGGCCGCACCGTCGCTGTCTCACAAGGGCGTTGGCTACGGCATCGGTAGCGAGCAGGTGGACGGCAACGACCCGATCGCCATGATGGGGGTCATGGACGAGGCAGTGGCCTACGTGCGGGCAGGGAGGGGCCCGGTCGTCGTCGAGGCGCACACATACCGGATGGACGCACATACCAACGCCGACGATGCGACTCGATACCGCAAGGCCGACGAGGTTCAGGGCTGGCTCGCTCGCGATCCGTTGGTCCGCCTGGACGCCTACCTCGAATCCCGCGGAGTCTTGAACGACGAGTTGCGCTCTCGGTTCAACGAGGCCGCCGACGCCGACGCGGCGGCCCTGCGTGCCGGCATGAACGTCGAACGGCAAGTCGACCCGGAGGACCTGTTCCGCTTCGTCTATTCCGAACCCACCCCGAACTTGATCGAACAGCGCGACCAGGTTGCTGCCGAGATCGCAGCCGAGGAGAACTGACATGACCACGATGACCATGGCCGGCGCACTCAACGCCGCTCTGCGTGACGCTTTGACCGACGACGAGAAGGTCGTTGTCTTCGGTGAGGATGTCGGCGCTCTCGGCGGTGTGTTTCGCGTAACCGACGGCCTGACGCGCGACTTCGGTGAAGAGCGATGCTTCGACACCCCACTTGCCGAATCCGGGATCATCGGTTTCGCAATCGGAATGGCAATGTCCGGCTACAAGCCCGTCGTGGAAATGCAGTTCGACGCGTTCGCCTACCCTGCTTTCGAGCAGATCGTGTCGCATGTTGCGAAGTTGCGGAACAGGACTCGTGGTTCGCTCACTGCTCCGATGGTCATTCGCATCCCGTTCGCCGGCGGTATCGGCGGCGTCGAGCATCACTGCGATTCCAGCGAGGCCTACTACGCGCACACGCCGGGCCTGAAGGTCGTGTCACCGTCGACAGTCGCCGATGCGTACTCGATGATGCGCGACGCCATTGCCGACCCGGACCCGGTGGTATTTCTCGAGCCCAAGCGGCTGTACTTCTCGAAGGCCGACATCGAACTGACGCGAACAGAACCCATCGGCACCGCGGTCGTGCGGCGTGAGGGAACGGGCGTGACTCTTCTCGCCTACGGACCCACCGTGTCAGTTGCCATCGAGGCAGCTGAATACGCGGCGGAGGACGGCCGCAGCGTCGAGGTGGTGGACCTACGCTCGCTCAACCCCTTCGACGACGAGACCGTCGGTCTGTCGGTGCGCAAGACAGGTCGGTGCGTCGTTCTGCAGGAAGCTCAATCGTTCGCGGGCGTCGGCGCCGAGATCGCCTCGCGGGTGCAAGAACGTTGCTTCCATCACCTGCACGCTCCGGTGCTGCGCGTCAGTGGACTCGATATTCCCTACCCCGCACCCAAACTCGAGCACTTCCATCTACCGTCCGCCGAACGTGTTCTCGATGTCATCGAACGGCTGCAGTGGAACGACGCTCCCGATCTCAGCAAGGCGGTATCGGCATGACCGCGCAGGTGTTCACACTTCCCGATCTCGGCGAGGGCCTCACCGACGCGGTCATCGTCGAGTGGAAGGTCGCCGTTGGCGACGCCGTCTCGATCGACCAAGTGGTCGTCGAGGTCGAAACCGCCAAGGCGTCCGTCGAGGTGCCGTGCCCGTTCGAGGGAGTCGTTGCAGAACTGCATGGGAAGGAAGGTGCCGTCCTGCCGGTCGGCGAAGCGTTGATCACAATCTCGGCGACGCGCTCGGCGCACGAACAGTACCGCGAGGAGGAGCGTGCGGGATCGGGCAATGTGTTGATCGGGTACGGAACCGGGCACGGGCCCACCGGGCGTCGGCGCAGAGCTCGGTCCCAGGCCGCCCCCGCTTCCCCTTTGCCTGCAGTGGCCCCTGTTGCCCCAGTTGCCGCAGTGCCCGCGGCGCACAAGCCCCGTACTGCTGGGGACGCCGTGAAGGCCCTCTCCCCCATCGTCCGCAAGCTCGCGCTGGACGGCGGCCTCGCGTTGGAGAGCATCGACGCATCCGGCGGCCACGGCGTGATCACCCGCGCGGACGTCGAACGGGCGCTCGAGGGACCAACCGCAGCGACCGCCGTCGCCGCGACGAATGGGATCACCCGCATCCCGCTCACCGGAATCCGAAAGGTCATCGCGGACAAGCTGTCGCGCAGCCGAGCCGAGATCCCTGAGGCCACGGTATGGGTCGACGTCGACGCCACCGCCCTGCTGCAGGCACGCCGCGACCTCGATTCGTCGATAGACGGTGTCAAGGTGTCGCTGCTCGCCCTCCTGGCCAAGCTGACCATCATTGCCTTGCAGAAATATCCGGAGCTCAACAGCACCGTCGACACTACGGCGGGCGAGATTCTTCGCTTCGAGGACATTCACCTCGGTATAGCGGCACAGACAGACCGCGGCCTCATTGTTCCGGTGGTGTCGCAGGCCAACCGGGCCGATCTTCGGGAGCTGGCCCAGCGTCTCGCCGAAACCACCGACATGGCGCGCACTGGGTCCATTCCTCCGGCTCGCCTTTCGGGTGGCACGTTCACCCTCAACAATTACGGCGTCTTCGGCGTCGACGGTTCCGCTGCGATCATCAACCATCCCGAGGCCGCCATTCTGGGTATCGGACGCATCATCGACCGTCCCTGGGTGGTAGACGGTCAGGTAACCGCGCGGAAAGTGGCCCAGGTGTCCCTCGCGTTCGATCACCGTGTCTGCGACGGCGGCGTTGCCGGCGGCTTCTTGCGCACAGTTGCCGATTACATCGAGAACCCGGTTCTGGCGTTGGGAGGTGTCCGATGATCGATGCGGACATCGTGATTCTCGGCGGCGGGCCCGGCGGGTACTCGTGCGCCATCCGCGCCGAGCAACTCGGTCTGTCGGTCGTGCTGGTCGAGGAGGACAAGCTGGGTGGGACCTGCCTGCACCGCGGATGCATTCCCACCAAAGCACTACTGCATACGGCCGAGGTGGCCGACGCTGTTCGCGGAGCCGAGCGCGTCGGTGTGACCGCCACACTGGGTGGCGTCGATGCGGCCGCTGCGGTGAAGTATCAGCGGAGCATGGTCGATGCATTGCATACCGGCTTGAAGGGCCTGCTGAGACGGCCGAATATCGAGATCGTCAGCGGTAGGGGGCAAGTCGTCGACGAGAACTCCGTCGATGTCGACGGTCGGGTCATCACGGGCAAGTCCGTCGTGCTCGCAACCGGTTCGTACCCACGCACGATCCCGGGCATCGAGGTCGGTGACCGCGTCATGACCAGCGAGCAGGCACTCAGCCTCGAACGTGTGCCGAAATCGGTAGTCGTCCTCGGCGGCGGCGTCATCGGCGTCGAATTCGGCAGCATCTGGGCATCGTTCGGCGCGAAGGTCACCGTCGTCGAAGCCCTTGATCGCATCCTTCCCGGCGAGGATGCTTGGGCATCGAAGCAAATGCTGCGTGCATTGGACAAGCGCGGCTTGGATATTCGTGTCGGGACCAAGGTCGAAGTCGTTCACGAATCGGCGGATTCGGCCAGTGTGACGCTGTCCACTGGCGAGACCGTGAACACCGACATCGTGCTCGTCGCCGTCGGTCGTGGTCCACGTACCGAGGACATCGGGCTGGCCGAGGTCGGTGTGAGCACAAATCGCGGCTTCGTGACGGTCGACGACAACTTGATGACATCGGTCCCAGGCATCTACGCCGTCGGTGACATCGTCCCCGGGTATCAGTTGGCGCACCGTGGTTTTCAGCACGGCATGTTCGTTGCCGAGCACATGGCTGGTAAGTCGCCCGCAAGGATCGACGGCGATTGCATTCCCCGAGTGACCTATTCGCATCCGGAGGTGGCATCCGTCGGACTGACCGAGAAGGACGCCGAATCTCGTTACGGCAGTGCCACCTCACTGGTGTACGACTTGGGTGGCAACGGAAAGAGCCGCATTCTCGGGACTGCAGGCGGCGTCAAAGTGGTTCGCGCTCGTGACGACGGCCCGGTCGTCGGAGTCCATATCGTTGGTGACCGCGCCGGGGAACTTATCGGCGAAGCCCAGCTCGCTGTGGCGTGGGAAGCCCTGCCATCGGAGGTCGGGGCGTTCGTGCACGCGCACCCGACTCAGAACGAAGCCCTCGGCGAAGCAATGATGGCGTTGTCGGGCAGGCCGTTACACGCACATTCGTGACTGCTGATCCGTGGTCGGAATGTTGTTCTGCCACAGGGGCTCTTTCGCCTGCTGATCCCGACATCGGAGTGCGACTACGCCCTACCCTTCGGGCCGGCGCACGTCAAAACGGTGCGGGGTCATCTGCATCGGTTGGTGCTTTCGGTTCGAGGTGTCGGGGTGTGGTCTGCGGGTGCGGGTCGGTGTCTGGGGTTCGTCGTTTTCGTGGGATGTGGGGGATGAGGGTGTTGGTGGGGTTGGTTGCGGGGAGTCCGTTGCCGGGGAGGGTGATGGCGGTTGTTCCTGAGTTCGAGCGCCAGTAGTCGACGGCGCCGGCG
>NZ_JBAWFH010000368.1:0-8155 GCF_049591685.1 Rhodococcus sp. (in: high G+C Gram-positive bacteria)
CCGACGAGGAGTCTCTCGGGGTCAGCGAGCTGATCCGCTGGCTCACCGAGCGGATCTCCAATCCTCGCGCCGTCAGCACCGGCGAGCGCAGCAGACGACTGGACAGCGAAGCCGCCGTCGTCCAAATCGCCACGATCCACGCCACCAAAGGGCTCGAATTTCCCATCGTCTACGTCCCGTTCGCCTGGCACGCGTCGACCATCCAAAAACCGCAGACGCTGCTGTTCCACGACGGAAGACGTCGGATCCTGGATGTCGGCGGCGGTCGAGGCAAAGGGTGGGCGATGCGTAAATCGCTGTCCGACATCGAGCAGGGCGGCGAGGAGCTTCGGCTGCTCTACGTAGCACTGACGCGAGCCCAATGCCGCGTTGTGGCGTGGTGGGCGCCCGCCTTCACCACCGCTACCGCCCCGCTGCACCGTCTGCTGTTCGGCCGGATTCCCGGAATCGTGGAGCCGGAGCCCAAAGTCAAGGTGCCCGACGACGCAGTGGTCGCCAACAGGCTCGAGTCCTGGGCGGGGGCAGCGGGCGGCGCCATCACCGTCGAAGAAGTGACGCCTCGCGACGTGACCCCGGTAGAACGCTCGACCGACAGCGCGGTCGAGCGCCTGCACGCGGCAACGTTCGGTCGAAGCCTCGACATGCTGTGGCGCCGTACGTCGTACTCGGCTCTGACCGCTGCGGCCCACGACGGCCCCGGCGTGACGAGCGAACCGGAACGGCCCGAGAAGAACGACGAACCCGAGGAAGCACCTCCGATCGACGACGAGCTGAGCGGAATACCGTCGCCCATGAACGGTCTACCCGCGGGTGCCGCGTTCGGCACCCTGGTACACGAGGTCCTCGAACACCTCGATACGTCGGCGACGGATCTGAGCGCGGAGCTGCTCGGCCGTTGCACCGATGCCATCGACGAACGGCTCGAAGACATCGACCCGCAGCAATTGGCCGACGCGCTGATGCCGGTGCTGCGGACACCGTTGGGCTTCGGAACCCTCGCCGACATCGCACCGGCCGATCACCTGGCCGAATTGGACTTCGAACTTCCGCTCGCCGGCGGCGAAGATCCAGTCGCCCACGTCGTCACACTTCGCGGCATCGCGCGACTGATCCGCAAGCACCTGCCGACCGAGGACTCGCTGTACGCCTACGCCGATCAACTCGACGTACTCGAATCTCAGCCTCTGCGTGGCTACCTCACCGGCAGTATCGACTCCGTACTCCGGATCATCGGTTCGGCAGGCCATCCGCGCTACGTCGTCGTCGATTACAAGACCAACCGGCTGTCCCGAGGGGACCTCACCGTCATGCACTTCACTCGGGATCGAATGGCTCAGGAGATGTTGCGCTCCCACTATCCACTGCAAGCGCTGCTGTATGCCGTTGCGCTGCATAGGTATCTGCGGTGGCGTCAGCCCGGGTACGACCCCGAAATGCATCTCGGCGGAGTCCAGTACCACTTCGTACGCGGGATGGTCGGACCCGAGACCCCTGCAGGGTGCGGAGTATTCGACTGGTATCCGCCTGCGCCGCTCGTCACGGACGTGTCCGATCTACTTGCGGGAATAGAGGCGCCGTGACCGACGCACAATTGGTACAACGCGCCAAAGGGCGACTGCAGGTGTTCAACGCGGCCGGGATACTCGCTGCCGCCGACGTCCACGTCGCGCTGCGAATCGGGATGCTCAGTGGCGAGACCTCGGAGGAAGTACTGTTCGCGGCTGCCCTCGCGGTACGCGCGGTCCGGTCCGGCTCGGTGTGCCTCGACCTGCGTCGCCTCCGCGACGTCACCGTCGACGAGGAATCCGACGTCGATGTCGACGCGCTGCCGTGGCCCGAATTGAGCGACGTGCTGAACGCATTGCGTGCGAGTCCGCTAGTAACCGGAGGTGAACGCGGTCCGCTCACCCCACTGAGACTCGTCGACACCGACGAGGGCGAGTTGCTGTATCTCGATCGCTACTTCCTGCAGGAGCGGACCATTCGACAGGTGCTGGACAGTCGCGAGCAGATGGTTCCTCACGCGGACCGAGACCGAATCAAGGTGCTGCTCGACCGACTGTTCACCGACGGCTTGGGGCAGCCGACGGCAGCGCCCGATCGTCAGCGAATTGCCGCGGCCCTGGCAGCAACGCAATGGACCGCCGTGATCGCGGGTGGGCCCGGAACAGGCAAGACCCACACCGTAGCCCGCATACTTGCGCTGCTCGTGCACCAACTCGGACCATCCATCCGCATCGGTCTAGCCGCTCCGACGGGGAAAGCGGCTGCGAGACTGCAGGAATCGGTTACCAACCAATCCGCTGAACTCGGCCTGCCAGAGGGCATCACAGCAATGACCGTGCACCGGCTGCTCGGGTGGCAGCGTGGAAGCAAGAGCAGATTTCGGCACAATGCGTCCAACCGGCTTCCGTACGACGTCATCGTGGTGGACGAGACCTCGATGGTGTCGTTGACGATGATGTGTCGACTGCTCGAAGCCGTGCGCGCGGATACCCGGTTGATTCTTGTCGGTGACCCCGATCAGTTGACATCGGTGGACGCCGGCGCGGTGCTCGCCGACCTCGTCGCGCGGCCGGTCCGCCCCACCACGAACCCGACCTTGCTGTCGCTGATCGCCCCGGATCTCGACGCGGCCAGCGACCCAAACGAGGCCGCACTTTCCGGGGCCGAGCGCAGTCGGCTCGCCGGCGGGGTGATTCGGTTGAGCCGCGGCAGACGATTCGGTGGCGCAATCGCAGAATTGGCCGTAGCCGTGCGTGACGGGCACGCCGATCGAGTTGTGGAACTGCTGCAATCCGAGCGCGAGGAAGTGTCTTTTCACGGACCGACCGATCTGGATGCGTTGCACGCCGACATCGTCTCCACCGCGGCTACGGTGACCGATTTCGCACGGCGCGGACGGGCCGTCGAGGCACTGGAAGGTCTGGAATCGCATCGGCTGCTGTGCGCGCACCGACAGGGACCTTTCGGGGTGCAATTGTGGGCTCGTCGGGCCATGGAGTGGGTCGGGGAGGCAACCGGAACCTTCCTGAACCCGGCCGCTTCTGCGATCCCCACTATTTCCGCGAACCCGCCGTGGTACGCGGGTCAACCGCTGCTGTTGACGGCCAACGATCATGAAGCACGCATCTACAACGGCGACACCGGCGTCATCATCGATACAGGTGACGGTGCACTGATGGCAGCCTTCCAGCGCGGAGCCGAACCCCTGCTGGTCCACCCGAACGTGCTGTCCTCGGTGCAGACCGTCTACGCCATGACGATTCACCGCAGCCAGGGGAGCCAGTACGACACCGTCTCGGTGATGCTGCCTGCTCAGGCGTCGTCGCTCCTGACTCGCGAACTGCTCTACACCGCGATCACTCGCGCTCGGAAGCACGTCCGCATCATCGGGACCGAGGAAGCGGTGCAAGCAGGAGTGGAGCGCCAGGTGTTACGAGCCAGCGGACTACGCCGGACGATCGTGACCTGACGACGCAGCGTTTCGCGACGCGATCGCCATCCGCACACTGTCGGCGGTGTGGCACCACGACCGTGCCTGCAGGCTCCACACCCGAGCCGCAGCCTTCGCCCCGTCGCGTGTGCACTGCTCGCTCTGCACCACGCAGCCACGAGCGTGGGCACGGGCGCGCAGGTGCAGCTCCGAAAGATCGGCACTCGCGCAAACCGCGTGCACCGTCGCGGAATCGACACGAGCACCGGCCACCTCGCAGAACGCATGCAGTGAACGAAGCTCGGTCGGAAGTGAACCGGCGGTGGCTACATCGGCCGCCTCGTCGGCGACACCGGGGTTGTGGGCCAGCGCCACTGGCCCATCGGCCTCGCCGCTGAGACCGACCGCCCACGCGCTGAGGAAGGACGGGTGCGGAACGTTCCACACCTCCCGGAAGGTGGCGACTGCGACGGTGGCGATGAGATCCGCTTCGTCGCGTTGCCCGTCGATTGTGTAATCCATGATCGTGCCGTCGACCATCGGTTTGCCGGGCTCCGACCATCCGAGGCCGTACAGACGGCGGTCACCGGACTCTGCACCAGGGGTACCGGGGTAGAGATACGACGGTAGGGACGCGACCCCGACAATCAGGTCGTCGACGCCCACCAGGTCCACGTAGGGACGTTGACCTCGGGTGCCGTGGCTTGCCTGTGCCGAGGTGATGGTGATGTACGACCCCTCGGGCAACGCGGCGAGATACGTCGTCAAGTTGGCCTCGAATCGTCGCCACGCCTCGAACACGACAACTTCGAACCCGGCGACATCGAACCCGGCCGTCTCGAAATCCCTGTCACGCCCTGCACTCACTTGCGCTCCTTCGCCGATCACCCACGACTGTGCACCCGAAGTTCTGCAAATCGAAAGATAGCGGGCGGGTCCGACAAAGTCGGCGAGGCGACGCCCCGAAGTCTCGGTCAGTAGACGTCGCGCAGGTAGCGTTTGGCGGACTTCAGTTCGGCGACGTAGTCCTCTGCCTGGTCGGCAGAGCGCCCACCGTGTTCTGCAACGACATCGTGAAGAGCCTCGTCGACGTCTTTTGCCATCCGTGTCGCGTCGCCGCAGACGTAAAAACTGGCGCCCTCTTCGAGCCAGCCGTACAGCTCCTTGCCGTTCTCCCGCATGCGGTTCTGTACGTACACCTTCTCGCGTTGGTCGCGCGAGAAAGCGAGGTCGAGGCGAGCCAGAGTGCCGTCGGTGCTCATCGCGAGCAGTTCGTCCTCGTAGATGAAATCGCTGTCGCGGTGCTGGTCGCCGAAGAACAGCCAGTTGCGGCCCGATGCACCCCGCGCCCGGCGTTCGTGCAGAAAGGCGCGAAACGGTGCGACGCCGGTGCCCGGCCCGACCATGACGATCGGCGTTTCGTCGTCGGTGGGGAGGCGAAACGACTTGTTCGCCGACAAAAACACGCCCGCCGCTTCGCCTGCGGGTACTCGATCGGCCAGGAAGGTAGAGCAGACACCGCCGCGATCACGCTCGGCGGAGCGGTAGCGAACGCTGGCAACGGTGACGTGGACTTCGCCGTCGTGCGTCGATGGAGCGGATGAGATCGAGTAGACGCGGTGCTGCAGTGGGCGCAGCAGTTCGAGCAGTTCAGCGGGTTCGGGGGAGTACGAGGAGTCCAACGCGAACACATCGAGGACGTCCCTGCCCCACGCCCAAGCGTCGAGTGAAGTTCGATCACCCGTTGCCAGCACGTGTGCGAGCTCCGCGTCGCCGGAGCGCTCGGCAACTACCTCGATCAGGTCCATCGACGGCACACCGATCTCGTACGAATGGCTCAGAAGCTCGTCGAGCCGATGCTCTGCGCCCTTCAGGGTGACCGTGGTGTCGGGATCGATGCCCAATCTGCCGATGAGGGCGTCCACCAGCTCGGGGTTGTTGACGGGTTTGACACCCAGGCCGTCGCCCGGCTCGTACGCCAGTCCGCTGTCTGCAAGGTCGAACGCGTAGTGCCGAATGTCCTTGGACGAGCCGGCGCCGGACAACACCCGGTTGGCCAGAACTCGGGCGCGGTAGGGGTTCTTTCGGTTCCACGGAGAACGCTTGGTCGGCGGTCGAGGCGCTTTCGTCGACGGATGGGATGGTGCGTCGGTGAGCGTCGTACCGACCGCTATCGATCGTTCGTCGATGTCGAGTCCCGCCTTACCGTCGTGATCCTGCGTGGTCATGACCGCCGATTCTAAACCGTCGACCCGCCTGAGCGGTCGCGCTCGACGGCTTGCGGTACGCCGTGGGTGTGACCGTGAGCAACCATGTGCCAAGATCTGCACCGACGCGTGTCGAGATTCGCACCGACGCGGCTCGGCCGGGTGGGACCGGCAGGCATGCGCGTGATCGATCAGTGAAGCGGTTCGTACGGGGCGGGGACTGAAAGAACATGGATCTGTTTCAGATAGTGATCATCGGTTTCGTGGCGGTGGCGTCGATGACGGTGGTGGCCGGGTTCGTCGCCATGGTGATCGGGAGCGATCGGCGAACTCCGAGGGGGCGAGTCAAGGTGAGAATTGCACCCGGCTGGTATCCCGACGCCCAGGACGAAACCCTGCTGCGGTATTTCGACGGGCGAGTTCCGACCGGCCGGACATCTCGCCGCGAACTCACCTGAGAGGTCGCCGAGCCGAGCCTTCACTCTCGTCGACTCCGCAATCGCTTCGACGGCGGTTGTGACGAGAGATGGTAGTAGAGAGCGTCTTCGGTGTCCTCGACGACAACCTGCACCACGTCGCCAACGGCGAGGTAGTTGTCGACGGCGATTCTGTCCTTGGCGCCGATGACGGCTTTGACCGATCGGGCAGGAATGAGACCTCGTCGACCGTCGGGACCCACGGCAAGTGCATACCGTGGACCCGTGCGGGTGACTCGTGCCGAAATGATCGCCGAGTCCTTCGGAACCGGGCTCGGCTGATCGGCGACGTCCTTCGAAACGGTTGTCTGCGAATCGAGCTGCGCCGCCAGATCGTCCGCCATGAGGTCGACCTGCAGCAGTAGTTCCGCCATCTGCCGGGCGTACTCGTCGTGCGCCTTGGTGGGCTTGAGCGGCTCACCCGGTTTGTACATGTCCTCGTGCGTCAGCTCGCCCCACGCGTCCTGCAGTCGGGTCTTGACCTGCACTTCGACCTTGACGTCGAGATCGCCCTGATGCGTTGCCACGCGAACGAGGAGTACGGCGTGATAGGCCCGGTAACCACTCGGCTTCGGGAAGGCCACGTAGTCCATCGGTTCCTTCGCGAAACGAACAGAGCACTCCGGGTTGCGGCAGGCACGCTCGAGGGCGTCGACGAGTGCGTGCTGATCGCGCGGGCTCTTGCACAGCACCTTGATGCCGATCAGATCGCTCAATGCGTCGATCACGTCGTCGACGCCGGCCGGCTCGGTGATCCTGCCCTCTGCGATCTTGCGGCGGAGCTTGTCGGCCGCCCGCGCCGGATCCTTGATTCGGGCCGTCTGTGCGTTGAGCCGATCGCGATCCACGTTGTCGAGAATTTCGTCGGCAATCGTTTCCAAGAAATTTTGCGCAGTGACCAGCGCAGCCTGCCAGGCGCGGCGGCGTTGTGAATACGCCTCGTCGACGAGCTCGTCGATACTCGTCGAGGCTGTCATTTCGTGCTGACTCCGATCGAAGAACCGACGAGGACCGTCGCTGGGAAAGGCTAGCGCAGCAAATAGTCCCTCGGCGGGAGGGCGTCCGGCGGGTGTGCGTGTCTGCAGTGGCCAACCACCCAACACTTGTCGGCGTGGAGGTTTACTCTCTTGGTCATGACGGCCACGGTCGCAGGAAGCGACGAATTCGTTTCGCAGTTCGATCCTTTTCGGCGCGAACTTCTCGCGCACTGCTATCGGATGACCGGGTCGATCCACGACGCCGAGGATCTGGTGCAGGAAACCTATATCCGCGCGTGGCGGGGGTACGGCAAGTTCGAAGGCCGGTCGTCGATGCGCACCTGGCTGTATCGGATAGCCACCAACACCTGTCTGACGGCGTTGGAAGGCAAGTCGAAGAGGCCGCTGCCGACCGGTCTCGGTGCTCCCAGTTCCGACCCCACCGATGACCTGATCGCCCAACACGAGATCCCGTGGCTCGAACCCATCTCCGACTCGGAACTGTCCGACTGCAACGACCCAGCGACGATAGTGGTCGAACGAGAGTCGATTCGGCTGGCATTCGTGGCTGCGCTGCAACACCTTTCGTCCCGTCAGCGAGCCGCACTTCTGATGCGTGAGGTGCTCCAGTGGAAGGCGTCCGAGGTTGCCGAGGTCTTGGCGACGACGACCACCGCCGTCAACAGTTTGCTGCAACGGGCGCGCGCGCAGTTGGAAGAAGACATGCCGACCCAGGACGGCGTCGTGGAACCGACGAGCGCTGAGACTCAGGAGTTGCTGGCCAAGTACGTCGACAGCTTCGAGCGGTACGACATCGATCAGTTGGTCGAGTTGTTCACCCAGGATGCAGTGTGGGAGATGCCCCCGTTCGAGGGCTGGTATCAGGGTGGCGAGAACATCGGCGCGCTCATCCGGGGCAACTGCCCGGCGGAAGGCCCGGGCGATATGAAAATGGTGCCTACCTCGGCAAACGGGCAACCGGCGTACGGGCTGTACATGCGCAACGAGGACGGCGTGCACATGCCGTTTCAACTTCACGTGCTCGATGTCCGCGGTGAC
>NZ_JBAWFH010000369.1:0-2814 GCF_049591685.1 Rhodococcus sp. (in: high G+C Gram-positive bacteria)
GCGCGACACCGTCGGCGCGGGTGGGGTAGATCTTCAGCGGTCCGAACGCGCGCTTGTCGCGGGCTGCGACCTCCTCGGGTGACAACGATTTCAGTGGCGTGTCGACAACGGCAACGCCTGCCACGCGTGCGTCTTCCGTCGCAGCTGCCATGGCGACCCAACCGCCCATGCTGTGTCCGATGACGACGGGTGGGCGCAGAAAATTCGAATGATGCGCCACAGCAGTGACTTCCGCGGCCCAGACGTCGAGGCCGTATTCATCGCGGCGGCCCGAGTCTCCGTGCCCGCTGAGGTCGAGAGCCGTCACCCGGTAGCGGCGAGCCAGGAACGGAGCCACGTGATCCCACCAGCCGGAATGAGCGGCACCTCCGTGGACCAGCAGCACCCCCGGTGCGTCCTCGTCGCCCCAGGATCGAGTGCGGATGGTGGTTCCCTGCACCTCGACATCGGCCGTGGTGGGTACCGACGCAAGCGCATCGACGAACCACTGTGGCGGGGCTGCCACCGAAGCGGCCTGTGGCGGGGCTGCCACCGAAGCGGCCTGTGGCGTACTCATCGTTACACCCTAGGTCCAGGTATCCCGCCTATTCCGGCGCCCCGAGGATCAGGGGCAGCATTCGGCCCGAGGAGCCCTTCTCCGAACCCAGGCCCTGCGGATCGGCCACGCTCGCGAGCGCGACATCCAACTCGCTCGTCCATCCTGCTGCCACCTGCTCGTCGAGAGCTTCGAGACGAGAAAGCAACGGCGCGTGCTGATCTGCCGGGCATGCGGCGAGCAGCGTCGTCAGCAACGATCGCAGGCGTCGTTGCACCTGAACGGAACCGGTGCTGTAGTGCCGAACCTCGTCTGTTGCCACGGCGACGTAGTCGGCCCACGAACGCTGCGCTCCACGTATTCGCGTCGAAGCCGAATCGACGGGTTCGACGCGCACGCGGGGCGCAAGAGTCATCAAGAGGTCTTCGAGGTGGTCGATCGCCTGGACTGCGCGCCCCGGATCGTTGATTGCCGGCGACAGTGCCTTGAGGGCGATGTCGACGATGGCTTGCAGCGCTGCGGTGGGGCTCACTCGCGGACTGTGGGTGTCGCCGAATATGAGACAGGCAATCAGCTGATGCGGTCGCACACGCAGCGGCGGACCGTCGACGCGAAACAGCACGGCATGCTGGGCGACGAATTCGCCGATGGCCGGCATCATCTCCACCGTGACGCCCCACTTGGTGGCCAGTCGTTGCATGCGGTCGAGATCGACGGCCAACAGTATCCGGCCGTCGGCCGAAAGATGTTGCAGCCGAACCGTCGTCGAAGTACCGAGTGCACTGCCGCCCCGGACGGTCGCAATCTTGGGCACGATCGGTCGCGCACCGCTCGCCGCGCGTCCGGGGTACATCCGCACGATGGAAGTGCGGCCCTCGGCGGCGAGCCACCGCAGCAGGCGGGACGAGTCGAGAATCATGCCCACGCGGGCCACCAGACCGACGAACAGGAAAGCGCTGACGAACGAGAGAAGTATCGCGATCGTCGTCGAGAGGACCGGCGCCGTCCACTGTCCGGACAGGGCCAGGTCGGACGCGATGACGACGGCAAAGACGAACGTGGACAGAAACATTCCGATCGACCACCGCATGATCGCTTCCTGCTGCAGCATGGGCACCACGCGCACCGAGATCTGCGAGGCACCGAATTGCATCGCCAACGTGAGCGCGGTGAACACCAGACCGGTGAGGGTGATCATGCCGCCCGCGATCACTGCCAGCAGGGTTGCGGTGGCACCGATGTCGAGATGGGACTCGATGACGATGGAACCGTCCGAATCGAGCAGGGCGCTGTCGACCACCACGAGCGCGACAGCTGCCACCATCGACACGGACACCAAAATCATGGGCAGTCGCCACACCGGTGTTCGCCGCAGCCGGCGTCGAGTCCGACGCCACCTCACCGTGGCCAAAACGCGATTCGACTGTCGCGGCGTCGAAGCTGTCGGCGCCTCGTTCACCTCGTCCACCTCGTCGGCCGCAAGGTCGGGTGGGGTCACCGCGGTGGGGAGTCCGAAACGGCCGGACAGTGCCTCCTGTACGACGATCTTGGCCCTGATCACCGGTTCGCGGAAGCGCTTCTCGCGTTGCCAGGCTGTTGTCTGCTTGCCCGGCTTGTCCCGGTACCGCCACCGCGCCCACGGCGAATTCGGGCGGCCCAGCCGAACCGCGCCGACGATCAGCAACGGAACGAAGAACAGTCCCACCAGCCCGGTCCACAATTTGCCTTTGAGCAGCGTGGCGGCCGCGAGCAGCAATTGGACAGCGAGCCCCCCGACCACCAACGCCAACGTCCACAGCGAGCGATCCTGCTGGTAGGCGTCGAAGTCGCCCGTGAAGCCGATCGGATGAACACCCAACAGGTACAGCCCGGTGATCGCGACGGCGACGAACACCGCGTCGATCGACGCCCGGCCTTCCTCGGCCCAATAGACGTCGCGTAGATGCAGGATCAGGGCGAACTCGTCGAGCATCAGGGCACTGCCGACACCGAAGACGCCGGCCAGGATGCAGTTGGCCACCGGCGTTTCGTAGTTGGCAACCGCCACGAGTGCGAATCCGGAGATGAGGACCATCACCAGTCCGAACATGACGTGGTGAATGTGCATCCCGCCGGGAGTGACGTTGCCCGGCCACCAGGACACCTCGGCTCGAATCATGCGCACACTGAGTCTGATGAACAGGAACGCGAGCAGAAACGACACGAGAAGAAAGAACAGCGGCAGACGACCGTTGTCGACGACGGTTTCGGTGAACCACCCACCCATCTCAGGCCTCCTC
>NZ_JBAWFH010000370.1:0-18381 GCF_049591685.1 Rhodococcus sp. (in: high G+C Gram-positive bacteria)
GTCGAAGGCTTGGACACCGTCGGCAACACCACGATCTACACCACGCGAGGCGCAGGTACGTGGGGACCTCCGGTTCGAGTGGCAGCACCGCCGGAAATCTCGATGCTGCAACTCGAATCGCGCTGAATCAGCTGAACGCCTCGATCGGAGGGCAGGAGCACACCAGGTTCCGATCACCGTGGGCACCGTCGATGCGTCGGACGGCGGGCCACACCTTGGCCCGCGCTGCCGCGTTGTGAGAAACCGCGCTGTGAGAAACCGCGCTGTGAGAAACCTTGGGGAACACGGCCTCCTCGCGCGAGTAGGGATGAGTCCACTCGCCGACGAGGCTGCGGGCGGTGTGCGGCGCTCCGCGTAGCGGGTTGTCCGTCGCGGGCCACTCCCCCGCCCCGACCCGTGCTATTTCCTTGCGGATCGCGATCATCGCCTCGCAGAACGCATCGATTTCGTCGAGGTTCTCACTCTCGGTCGGTTCGACCATCAGGGTTCCGGCGACGGGGAAACTCATCGTCGGCGCATGAAAACCATAATCGGCCAATCGTTTTGCCACATCGTCGACGGTGACGCCGGTATTTTTCGTGAGTCCACGCAGGTCCAGGATGCACTCGTGCGCAACCATGCCGTCGTCTCCGGTGTAGAGGACCGGAAAGTGCTCGTCGAGCCTGCGGGCGATGTAGTTGGCCGATGCGATGGCGGTCAGGGTGGCGCGACGCAGACCGCGCGCGCCCATCATGCGAACGTACGCCCAGGTGATCGGCAGAATGGACGCACTGCCGAACGGCGCGGCCGAAATCGCAGGTCCGCCCCCGAGTCCGCTTCGCAGAGGATGCCCGGGCAGGTAGGGCTCGAGATGCGAACGAACGCCGATCGGTCCGACGCCCGGGCCGCCGCCACCGTGCGGGATGCAGAAGGTCTTGTGCAGATTGAGGTGGCTGACATCCCCGCCGAAGCGACCCGGCCGAGCCACTCCGACAAGGGCGTTCAAGTTGGCGCCGTCGACGTACACCTGGCCGCCTGCGTCGTGCACCGCAGCGCAGATGTCGTCGATCTCGTGCTCGTACACGCCGTGCGTCGACGGGTAGGTGATCATGATCGCGGCGAGCGTGCCGGCGTGATCGCCGATCTTGGCTCTCAGGTCGTCGACGTCCACGTCACCGTTCGGGCGGCAGCCGACGACGACGACCTTCATCCCGGCCATCACGGCCGAGGCTGCATTCGTCCCGTGGGCGCTGGATGGAATCAGACAGATGTCCCGGTGCGCCTCGTCGCGTGCAAGGTGGTAGTTGCGAATGGCCAGCAGTCCCGCATACTCACCCTGACTCCCGGCGTTTGGCTGCAGGCTCACTGCGTCGTAGCCGGTGATGTCGACGAGCCACTTCTCGACGTCGGCGATGAGCTCGCGGATGCCCGCCGTGTCGCTGTCGGGAGCGAACGGGTGTAGCCGTGCGAATTGCGGCCAGGTGATGGACTCCATCTCGGCCGTGGCGTTGAGCTTCATCGTGCACGAGCCGAGCGGAATCATGCTGCGATCCAACGCGATGTCCTTGTCGGACAACATGCGCAGGTATCGCAGCATTGCCGTCTCGGTGCGATGACGGGTGAAGGCCGGATGCGCCAAGAACTCGGATGTGCGGGACAGCGCATCCGGTATCGACGGACTCGGCGCACTGCTGCCCAAGGAGACTTCACGACTGGGTGGTGCCTCGAACGCCGCGAGGACTGCGTCGGTGTGCCCAGGGGTCGTCGCTTCGTCGCACGAGACTCCCACAGTGTTTTCGTCGACGAACCGGAGATTGATTCCCGACGCCTTGGCTGCTTCGATGACAACTCGCGCTCGTCCTGGGACGGTGGCGGTGACTGTGTCGAAGAAGTTGTCACCGGCCAGCACGATTCCTGCACCGCGGAGACCGTCTGCGAGTGCGCGCGCTCGGTCGTTGACGCGTCGTGCGATGGCGCGCAGGCCTTCGGCGCCGTGGTAGCTCGCGTACATTGCCGCGACGATTGCGAGCAGAACCTGCGCCGTGCAGATGTTCGACGTCGCCTTCTCGCGGCGAATGTGCTGCTCCCTGGTCTGCAGCGCAAGGCGGTACGCGGGGTCTCCGTCGGCGTCGACCGAGACCCCGACGAGCCGGCCGGGTAGCTGCCGAGCATGGGAGGAACGGACCGCGAGGTAGCCGGCGTGTGGTCCGCCGTATCCCATCGGGACGCCGAAACGTTGTGTGGTGCCGAAACACACGTCGGCGCCGACTTCGCCGGGAGGAGTGACGACCGTCAGTGCGAGCAGGTCTGCGCCGACGGCGACGAGTGCACCGCGCTCGTGCGCAGCGATAATGGTGTCGCTGTGATCGACCAACACTCCGGATGCCCCGGGAACCTGCGCGAGGACACCGAAGAAGTCGCCCTCCGGCAAGCCCGCGGTCAGGTCGGCACGCACGATGTCGATACCGAGAGGCTGCGCCCGGGTTTCGAGGACAGCCAGCGTCTGCGGAAATACATCGGCGTCGACGACGAATCTGGCCGACGCGGATTTCCGGTTGGCGCGACGCAGCAGGGTCATCGCCTCGGCTGCTGCGGTTGCCTCGTCCAGCATCGACGCATTGGCGACGTCCATGCCGGTCAGGTCGGAGACCATGGTCTGAAAGTTGAGGAGGGCTTCGAGACGGCCCTGACTGATCTCCGGCTGATACGGCGTGTACGCGGTATACCAGGCGGGGTTCTCGAGTATGCCGCGAACCAGCACGGGCGGGGTGAGCGTGTCGTAGTACCCGAGGCCGATCATGGAGGTGGCCACGACGTTCCGCGACGCGAGATCTGCCAGTTCGGCAAGCGCCTCGTGTTCGCCGACCGGTTCGGGGAGAGTATCCAGTCCGTCGGCGATGCCGTCGACAGATGCGTCGAGAATGGAACGAGGAACGGCACGGGAGGCGATTTCCTCGAGCGAGGAGACCCCGACCAGGTCGAGGATGCGCGTCAATTCCGCGCTGTCGGGGCCGATATGGCGATCGGCGAACGACGAAGAAGTGGATTGTTCGGTCACGGGGCGCTCCAGATGCATGCGGACGGATCGGGCGACCGCACACGCCGGGTGCGCGGCCCATCCTCCCCCTCTGTCGCATGCTCATCGAAACGAGCGCCTGAGAGATTCGTGCGTCCACGTCCGAAACGGATGGGAGCCTTTTCCCCTTGGGCGGACGGGTGATCCCGTCGCTTTCCAGAGTCGTCGAAGCTCACACGGTCCGGGTGCCTGAGAGATTGACGGGGAGGTATTGCTCCTTCGGCGTCCGGAACTGGCTGTCCCGGAACTCTCCCGCGTGGGCGCGACAGGAACGAAGTCTAGCCGGTCTTGCGGCTCGCGCGATTCTTACGACGCGACGCCAGTTCGTCTTCGGGGCTCGTTTCGGCTTGGCCGCCGTCGGCGCGCTCGGCAGGGAAATCGGCGATCGTACCGGTGAGCTCACGCATGGCGCCGTTCACTGCGATGCCGAACACTCCCTGACCACCCTGCAGAAGGTCGACGACCTCTTCGGCGGAGGTGCACTCGTACACGGTCGTGCCGTCCGAGAACAAGGTGATGTTGGCGAGATCTCCGACGCCGCGTTGGCGCAGATGGTCGACGGCGACTCGGATGTTCTGCAACGAGATGCCCGTGTCCAGCAACCGCTTGACGATCTTGAGGACCAGCATGTCCTTGAACGAGTACAGGCGTTGGCTGCCGGACCCCGCGGCGCCGCGGATCGACGGAACAACCAGACCGGTGCGGGCCCAGTAGTCGAGCTGCCGATACGTGATGCCGGCGATCTGGCAGGCGCTCGGCACGCGGTATCCGACCAGTTCGTCGGGTACCGAATCGTCTGGGAAGAGCCCCGGCTGGAATTCGCCGGCCGGTGCAGCGGGCGGTGCCGGAGCAGCGGCCGAATCCTCGACGGAAGATTCGGCATCCGTCGGAGCCGGGCCTGTGGTCCCCGGCGCAGCTGACGCTGAACTCTGGTGACGCTCCTGCGGCTGATCTCCCACTGACTGCTCCCTTTTCGGATGTCTCGACACTGCGTCAGGACCGAATGACTCGATCCCGTCGGGACTGATCCCGACCTGCTGCTCGCGTGAAGTTCCACTCCGCGTACCAGGCAAGACTACGCCCCGGAGTGAATCGGCGACATACGATCGCCGACTGCTTGCTTCACAACCGGAACGCTATGGGTACGAGCGAGCACATTCAACGCAACGCGCCGTAAACCTGAACCTAAAGTTGAGGTTGAGACTCTTCCGTTACCGAAAGGATGGGAATCAGCCGTCCGTGGCCTTGAAATCGTCCGGCGAGACGGAATCGAGGAACTCCTTGAACTTCTCGACCTCATCCTCACGCTCGTCAGGGAGCAGTAGCCCAGCTTCGGCGAGAACCGGTTCTTCGGCGATGATCGGAACACCCGCCCGTAGCGCAATGGCCACCGAGTCCGACGGCCGTGCGGAAACCCGAATATTCTTGTCGAACACCAGGTCTGCGTAAAACGTTCCCTCCTGCAGATCGACGATCCGAACTTCTTTGAGGGTGTGGCCGAGGGCGCTGATCAGCTCTCTGATCAGATCGTGCGTCAGCGGTCGAGCCGGCTGGACGCCCTGCTGCTCCAAAGCGATAGCGGCGGCTTCCGTCTGCCCGATCCAGATCGGCAGGTAGCGATCCCCCTCGGACTCCCGAAGAAGTAGCACCGGCTGATTCTGGGGCTGCTCGACACGAATGCCGACTACACGCATCTCACTCATGGTGACTGCCTCCCACATGCGTTGAAAATCGGGCCGCAGGTCCGGGTCCGTCGACTGCAACCGAGTCTATTGGAATCGGCGAGCGAGTGTCCGCGACGAATGGATCCGGCGAAGGATGAAAAAAATGTTCTACCGGTCGAGAGCGCCACGTACAGCCGCTTTGACCAGGCAGGTGTGCAGCGTCAACGACAATGCGGCGAGCTCGCGAATCATCTCTTCGGCGCGGTCTCGGGCTCCGGCGTCTCGGCCCTTCGCTACCGGACCCGCGATCTGGGCAACCAGACCGGCCTCGCGGTCGGCTGCGAGTTTGAACGCGCGCAGGTGGCGAACTTCGAGCCCGAACTGCGACATCGCATGTGCGGTCCGAGCGAGGGTCACAGATGCTTCGTCGTAGAAGCCCGCTTGCCCCGGTACGAGCAGACCGGCGCGCACCAGTTCCGTCATGAACGTGTCGTCGATACCGGCACTGCTCATCAAGTCCGATTTGGAGACTCGGACTTCACGGTCGGCGAGGAATTCCTCCGGCGACACCTCTCCGGGAGCAACGTGCAGCGCCCTGGGCTTCCTAGGAGCCGGATCAGCGCTTTCCACTCGGGCCACGCCGCTGTCGATGGCCTCGAGCTGTTCCTTGATGACCTTGAGCGGAAGGTATTGATCTCGCTGGGCTGTGAGGACGTACCGCAGCCTCTCGCAATCGGCGACGGAGAAGCGTCGATACCCCGACGGCGTTCGTTCCGGCGAGATCAATCCCTCGGCTTCGAGAAACCTGATCTTCGAAATGGTCACATCGGGAAAGTCGGGCCGAAGTCGATCCAGGACGGAGCCTATCGACATCCCCCCGGGAGACTGCTGCCCGACGGCGGTCACTGGCTGCCTGCACCCGCAGACGAATCGCCGACCTGGGAGCCGGCAGCGCCGCGCGGACCGGTGAGGAACACAAGACGGAACTTGCCGATCTGAACCTCGTCACCGTTCGCGAGAACCGCCGAGTCGACGGGCTCCCGGTTGACGTACGTGCCGTTGAGGCTGCCGACGTCGACGACCTGAAATTCGTCCTCGTCCTGACGGAACTCGGCGTGGCGACGGCTGACCGTCACGTCGTCGAGGAAGATGTCGCTGTCGGGATGGCGTCCTGCCGACGTGGTCGGCTGGTCGAGAAGGAACCGCGAGCCGGCATTGGGTCCACGCTTCACGACGAGCAGTGCCGATCCGACCGGCAAGCCCTCCACGCCCGACACCGGAGATTCGGAACTCTGACTGGTCGCCGAGTTGTCCAACTCCTGGAGGAAATCCGCACGGAAAACCGAAGTGGTTTCCGCCGGCGACTCTCCGTAGATGCCGTCGTTGTCGTTCTCGCTCACCGTTTCTCCTTCTCAGTCCGATCACTCGGGCTTGGTACGACCCGAGCTACGCAGTAGCTAACTTGCACGTTCTGTACTTCATGCGGACCTGCGCCACATCACACATCTGCCACATCTGCGGGGCAACGGCACCGACTCGTCGGCGGTCCCACATCAGTGACCGTACCTTGCGTATCGGCGCGCGTGTAGATAGTTGCCCGCGTCCGCGCACGCGAAGTTACCCGGCCGTAATTCCAGCATATCCGTCGGCGTCGAGCATCTGTGACACCGACTGGTCCAACGCCTCTGCGGACTCGACCTCGAGCTCGACCAACCAGCCCTCCGTGTACGGTCCGGAGTTCACCTTCTCTGGGCCGGAATCCAGATCATCGTTGACGGCAACCACTTTGGCCGTCAGCGGCGAGAACACGTCCGACACGCTCTTCGTGGACTCCACCTCGCCAAGCGATGCACCCGCGGTCACGTCGTCGCCCACTGCCGGTAGCTGGACGAACACCACGTCACCGAGCTGCTGTTGCGCGTAGTCGGTGATCCCGATGCGAACCGTGGTCGGTCCGAGACGCTGCACCCATTCGTGTTCCGGGGTGTACAGCAGGTCCGCGGAGGGCTCGGTGACGCTCAATTCGGCTGTCCTTTCGAAGGGGATGCTCGTCCGCTGAGGGCAGAGCCACAATCCGGGGCTAGTTTCCGGGCCGAGAGTATTGACGAGAACGCAGGTCCCGCAAGGCGGGCACGTCGACCTGGGAGGATCGTGCCACGTCGCAGCGCCCACCGTTACGCGCCACGGTGTCGACCACGCCGCCGGGGATGTCGAGGGCTGCCGCGAGTGTGGGTGGATCGCCGATGGCAGTGAAGACATAGGGCGCCGCGAGTTCGCGCCCGTCCACGATCACTCCCCCGGCCTTACCCGCTATCCAGGACTCGACGCCGATGCGCACCGGTTCCGATCCGGCTCCCGCGACCTGGACGGCTTCGGCGCCTGCGGCTCTCAGTTCTTGCAACGCGTCGAGCAGAATCTCCGATCCGACCCCGGTCCTGGGGTCGGTGATGGTGACCACCACGCCCGGACCTGTCGCGGCAACCGTACCGACCTGTATCGAGAGCGCCTCGAGTCGTTGGCGAGCTTCGGTCAGCGCGACCCCGGACCCGCCGTCCGACCGCTGCAGCGTGGAGAGCGTGTCCTCGAGGTCGGAGATTTCGTCTCGTAGGGCGGCCTCGCGCCTGCCGACGTTGTCCAGCACGACCAGTAGATCCGCAGGCCTCGCCGAGTCGAGCGAATCACTGCTGTCGTTGACACGAACCTGGACCACCAGGCCCACCCCGAGCAGGGCCATCAGTAGCACCGTCAGGGCACCGAAGACAATCGCTCTGGGCCGTCGACGTGCCCTCGAGCTGTGCTTGTTGGAGTCCGAGGAGTTCATCTCGCTCAGGCTCCGAACAGGCGGCGTCGTAGTGCAGCTGCATTGCCGAAGATGCGTATTCCCAGCACCACGACGATGGCAGTCGACAACTGAGTTCCGACACCGAGCTGATCTCCCAGCCACACGATGAGTGCAGCCACCAGCACGTTGAAGACGAACGACACCACGAAGACCTTGGCATCGAAGATGCCGTCCAGGAACGCGCGGACGCCGCCGAACACAGCGTCGAGTGCCGCGACGACGGCGATGGGCAGATACGGCGCAACTCCGACGGGCACCTCGGGGCCGGACACCGTGCCGATGACCACGCCCACGGCCAACGCGACCGCGGCCAGCAGAACCAGAGTCCCTCCCCGACGAGGGGGCGTCGCATCTGCGAGCAAGGGCGGTGCGTCGACCACAGCCGGAGCCGGAGGGTCGTCGTCCTCCCTGAGGTGGTGGCGACTCTCTGTCACGGGGGGCCTCCCTGGGCGGCCGATCGAATGGCTCGGACGCCCGAGCCCGGTAACTCCACCGCATCCTGCGGCCGAACGTCGAACCCGACGTCGTACAGCTGAGCCAGCGCAGACATTCGCAGGTACGCGTCGCTGACGGAGAACCTGGTCTGCAGCAGGCTCGGTGAGCCGATCGCGGCCACGGTGTACGGAGAGAAAACAGGCTGGTTGTCCACGAGCATGGCTCCACCGGCTTGGCGAACGGTGACACCCGGGCCTATGCGAACCTCGTCGACGGCCACCGCTTCAGCTCCACTGACCCACAGTGAATTGATCACGACCTGAAGGTCCCGATCGAGTACGGCTGCGTCGCTCGAACCCCGCGCGGGTTGCGACACGTCGGACAGATCGGATGGGATTCCCGGCTCGGCGATCGTGACGACGATGCCGGGGCCCCCCTCCGGCTCGGCCCCTGCCGCCAGTTCGAGTTGCCGCAATCCAGCGAGCACCTCCGCACCTCGGGTGTCGTTCTGCAGGGCCACCGCGCGCGCGGAGTCGACGTCGTCCGTGAGCGACCGACGATCGGTGTCGAGCGCCGCGATTCTCGACTCGGCGGCGCGAACACTCGCGAGCGTCGCCTGCTGCCGACCGAGCCGATCCGATTCGGCCCCGGCGGTGTGCGACATTGCGGCGCCGAAGACGCACCCCACCAGCACGGCGCCCGCGGTGAGTATCGACAATTCCGAGCGCGTGCTGCCACGCCGTGGTCGCCGAGCTGCCGCCGCTGCGTATCCGGGGTCGAGGTGTTCGGACATGAGCACACGCAGGAGGGACGGAACGGGGTTACGGACGACCCGTCGCTCACGCATCGTGGCGGACTTTCGACACGGTCGGCACCGCTCTCGCGACGAGTACCGATTTATACGTGTAGAGCACTCCGGTCCATAAGTACAGACCCGTTCCCCAGGTGAGCAGTGCGTAACCGATCGGCGTCAGCACTTCCGCGACGTCCGACTCGCCGGTCGACCCCAGTAGAACGGGAAGGGCGATCATGACGACGAAGGTGGCCGCTTTGCCGAGGTAGATCACGTCGGGCGGCGGCAGTCCTCGCCTGCGATAGACGAGCATGGTTACAGCGAGAATCACATCACGTACGACCAGCACCGCCGCTACCCACCAAGGGATGATTCCCCGGGCTACGAACGCCACGAGTGTCGATACCACCGTCAGCCGATCCACCAGCGGATCGAGCAGGGCCCCGAGTTGCGAAGATTGGTCGAGCGCCCGGGCGAGCTTGCCGTCGAGCCAGTCGGTCGCACCGCTCACGAGGAGAACGACCAGCGCCCATCCGTCGGACTGGGGACCGAGCAGTAGATACAGGAACAACGGGATCAGCAGCAGCCGAACGAGGCTGAGCAGGTTGGGTACCGTAACGATCCGATCGCTGATGGATCGGTCGGCGGCGTCAGGAACACTCACTGCGTTCACCTCGATCCCACATCCTCGACGACCGGGCCGGGGTCCGGAGGCCCCCGAACTCGTGATCGGAGCTCACCGCCACGCGAACACCGGCTGTTCGAAGTCTGCCACGCGAGTGTGCCGACCGTGGAGCACGACTTCCCTGAACTGATGAACAATCGCTCCGGTCGGTGCGTGCACAAGGGTGTCTCGGAACGGCCACTGTACGACGGGGCGGTCCGACTCCGGGATGCCGACGAACCGCACGTCGATATCGAGTTCGTTCGGCGTCACTTCGTACACTTCGGCGACCTCGGCCGGGTTCGGAACGACGTCGTGGAGCCTGTCGCCCACCCAGACGACGAACGGGGTGATGACGTATCCCGACCTGGTGCAGTAGTCGTCCAGGCGTCCGAGAAGGGCGGACGGTTCGACGCGGAGTCCCAACTCCTCTTCGAGTTCGCGCAGACACCCCTGCTCGGGCGTTTCACCGGGGTCGATGCGGCCACCAGGCAACGCGAATTGACCCGGATGCGCTCGCAACCGCGCCGGCCTTTTCGTCAGCAGCATCCGGCGGTCCTGTTCCGGGCCGCCGACGGCCACTGCCACTGCTGCGGCGCGTCGGTCGCCGAGATCGAGTACCTCAGCGCGAAATTCGGCGAGTGCGACCTCGATGGACCGTCGTTCGAGGCGCCCCTCGAGGTCTGCTGTCATACCGTCGAGAGTAAGGGGTCGGGTCGAACGGATTCACTGCTGCGTTGCCGTGGACAGCACCACGACCGGAATCACCCGCGACGTCTTCTTCTCGTAGTCCGCAAATCCGGGGTACAGCTCGGCCTGACGCCGATACAGCGTGTCGCGTTCTTCGCCGGTGACTTCCTCGGCCACGACCTCGAGCACCTGCGATCCGACCTCGATCGTCGTCCGGGGCTCTTTCATCAGGTTGTGATACCAGTCCGGGTTCGTATCGGCGCCTGCCTTCGACGCGAAGATCACATGGCGGTCACCGTCGGGCAGGTACATCAAGGGACTGATTCGTTCGGCTCCAGACCTGGCGCCGATGCTGTGCAGCAGCAGCATGGGCGCTCCCTCGAACGGCCCGCCGACTTTGCCGCCGTTCGCTCGGAACTCGGCAATGACCTGATCGTTGAAGTCGGACATCGGTTACTCCTGAAGTCGCGTGCTGGTGTCGCAGAGACTCGACTCTACCGCCAGGTCTGCACGGCGACGAGGGTTTGCGGCCGGCATGAGAGCCGTCGGCGATGATCTGTCGAAACGGCGGTTCCTAGCTGTAAGTAACGAAACGAGCTTGATCCGGGATACGTTTTCGGGGTCGGGGACAACGAGGTGCGCTCCGATGCGCCGCACGGTTATGGAGGCGCAGTGTTCCGATCGCGGAACGAAAGACAAAGCGAGTCTGCGCGTAAGTACCTGGATTTCGCGGCGGTGTCCCCAGCACTCGAAAACGCCGTCGAGGTCACAGCGCACGCCCTGGGCTACCCGATTGCGCTGGTCAACATTCTCGACGACAAGAACCAGCACACACTCGTTGCGTACGGGTCTGACGATGCCCGTGGCGGTGTTGTTCCGCTGTCTCGGTCGGCCTGCCGCGAAGTAGTCGACTCCGGCCGTCCGATCATTGTTCAGGACGCCGCGGTCGACGCGACGGTGGACGAGACCGACGTCGTCCATCCGGTCACCGCGAACGAAGACAGAGTTGACGTAGACACAGCCGACATAGACACAGCCGACATAGACACAGCCGACGTAGACACAGCCGACGTAGACACAGCCGACGTAGACAGAGTTGACGTAGACACAGCAACGGCAGGCCCCGTCGATACAGGTCGGCCCACCGGCGCACTTCTCGCGGCGTTGCGAAAGAACGGTTTTCGGTCGTACGCGGCCATCCCGCTGTTCGGCCGCGAGTCGGTACCCATCGGCACTCTCTGCCTGTTGGACACCCGACCGCACGTCATCTCCCCGGACAAATTCCGTCTGTTCGAGCAACTGGCCGTCATGGTGGAAGAACACCTCGATTTCCAGCGCGACCGGACGCGCGTGGCCGTGGCATCCGCGTCGGTGGCCGAGCTGACGGCTGCGGTCGACGACGGGCAGATCACACCGTGGTATGAGCCGATCGTCGATCTGCGCTCCGGTTCCGTCCATGCGCTCGAGGCGTTGGCTCGTTGGGCACATCCGACACGCGGCCTCGTTCCTCCCGGTGCCTTCATCGAACAGATGGAGAACACGGATCTGATCGTCGATCTCGACCTGCACATCCTCGACCGCGCATTGTCCGATTTCGGGAAGTGGATCGTCGAATATCCCGACCTCAAATTGTCGGTCAACATCTCGGGTCATCACCTCGAACGACCTGATTGCGTCGAGCGCATAGTCCGCGCCGTCGATGCCTCCAGCGTCGCGGCAGAATCGGTCGTTCTCGAAATCACCGAGACCGCACGCGGTATCGGCGTGCGGCGTGAGGCTCGGATCGTCGACGCACTGCGAGCCGAGGGCTTCACCGTCATGCTCGACGATTTGGGTTCCGGTTGGTCGCCTATCCCCCGCCTCACCCAAATGTCGATCGACGGGTTCAAGTTGGATCGCTCGGTGGCGGCGGCTTTGCACACGAAAATCGGTGATGCAATGGCGCACGCGATGGTGCACTTCGCGGGCGAGCTCGGCCACAGTGTGGTACTCGAAGGGCTGGAGAACCGCTCGCGACTCGAGCGTGCCACGAGGCTCGGGTTCGAATACGGGCAGGGACATTGCTTCTCGAAAGCCGTTGCAGCCGAAGACGTGGCGCAACTGTTGGCAGACCGGCAGGAGTCCGGTTGGTTACGGATCGCCGACGGGTCCTGACTACGCGGCCGGGTTCGCCGGCGGTGTCGGCGGTGTCGTCTAGGCTCGCGGCGACACCGATCGGAAGGGGCACCCATGTCCAGTAGTTCGCGTTCGCAGTACGTGTTTCGACCGGTTGTTCCTCCGTTTCTGCTCGAACGGATAGCCGAGCACGGAGGTCGGGGCAGTCAAGGCAATCAAGGATTGGCTCTCGATCACGCCGTGTCCAGCGCGGCCAGGACATTGGCCACCGACCGTGAACTGGTTGCCGGGCGGGGCCACGCTCGACGAGAGGCGTCGCCCAGCGCCCGTCCGGTCCCCACGAGGCCGAATCGGTCGGTGCACGATGCACAGTTCCAGCGGGATCTCCCCGGCGTCCTCGTTCGAGGCGAGGGCGGTCCTGCAACGGGCGACGCCGCGGCGGACGAGGCCTACGACGGCCTCGGTGTCACGTTCGCATTCTTCAGGGACGTCTACGGACGAAACAGCCTGGACGGCAACGGCCTCCCACTCGTCGCGTCGGTGCACTACGACCGCGATTACGACAACGCGTTCTGGGACGGCGAGCGCATGGTGTTCGGTGACGGCGACGGCGAGGTCTTCGGCCGGTTCACCGCTTCGCTGAGCGTTGTCGCCCACGAATTGGCCCACGGGTTCACCCAGTACGCGTCGCAGCTCGAGTACACCGGTCAGTCCGGAGCGCTCAACGAATCACTGTCGGATGTCTTCGGGGTCCTCGTCGATCAATTCTCGCGAAGCCAGAATTCTGAGGACGCGACGTGGCTCGTGGGTGAAGGTTTGTTCTTACCTGCAGTTCAAGGCCGGGCTCTGCGGTCGATGATCGAGCCGGGTTCCGCCTACGACGACGACGTGTTGGGCCGCGATCCGCAACCTGCCGATATGGCCGGGTACGTCGAGACGACCGCGGACAACGGTGGCGTGCATATCAATTCGGGTATCCCCAATCGCGCTTTCGCGCTGGCAGCCGTAGAACTGGGCGGTCCGGCGTGGGAACGCGTCGGTCAGGTCTGGTTCGATGTCACGATCGACCCGTCCATCTCGTCCACCATCGACTTCACCGGGTTCGCCGCCGCTACCGTGAGGGCCGCCGAGGAGCGTTTCGGGACAGAGTCGGATGTTCGGCGCGCAGTCGCCGGTGGCTGGACTACGGTGGGTGTCGCATCGGAAGGTCAGCCGGGCGCGGAGTCTGCAGCACGAAGGACGTGAGATGTTGATCGAGGTTGTTCGCTCGGGCGGCATCGCGGGCATGATCCGCCGCGCGCAGGTCGACACCGACGCGATCGAAGACGAGGCGGCTCTGGAGGAGTGGCATCGCCTCGTCGAGCAGGCAAGACCGCTACTTGCGTCGTACCGCGATGCTCCTTCCCTGACGACTCACCGCGACGGTTTCGTGTGGACGGTGTCCGTTGACGCCGCGACCTACAGCATCGACGACGCCTCCGTCAGGGGGCCATTACGGGATCTTGCGCAGCGGGCACTGCGCGAGGGTCGCCGACCGTGACTCCGGTCTATCGAGAGTCTCGTTCCAACTGGTAGGTGATCAAGCGCGAGCTGTTGGCGACCACAGCCACCGACGACGCGTTGTGCAGGATCGCAGCCAGAACGGGTGACAGTCCGCCCGCGGCGCTGACGAGCAGACCGATCGCGTTGACCGCGATCGACATTCCGTAGTTCTGGCGGATGACATCCACGGCGTGCCCACCGAGGTCGCGGACATCCAGGAGGCGTCGCAGGTCGTCGCTGGCCAGCGCGACGTCGGCGGTTTCGACGGCCACGTCCGTTCCCGCCAATCCCATCGCGATTCCGATGTCTGCGGCGGCGAGGGCGGGCGCGTCGTTGGTGCCGTCGCCGACCATGGCCACGATGTGCCCCTCTTGCTGGAGGTCGTGTACGACGGCCAGTTTGTCCTCGGGCATCACCTCGGCTCGCCACTCGTCGATCCCGAGTTCGGCCGCTACCGCCGCAGCAGTCTCGACGTGGTCTCCGGTGAGCATGACGATCCGTTCGACGCCGTCGGCGCGCAGTCGGGCGAGCACTTCGAGCGCTTCCGCGCGGACCTCGTCGCGAAGGCTGATCAGCCCAACGAGTTCACCGTCCACTGCGAGCAGTAGCGGCGTCTCGGCTTGCTGTTGCAATTTTGTCACCCATCCGGCCGCATGGTCGGACACCGCGACGTTCTCGCTGCGCAGCAGCGATGGGCTGCCCAGCAGAAGTGTTCGTCCGTCCGCAACCGTGCGCATGCCGAGCCCGACGAGCACCTCGCACTCCTCGTGCGGTGGGATTTCGATGTGGCGTTCCTCGGTGGAACGAATGACCGCCTCGGCCAACGGATGTCGCGAGTGAATCTCCGAGCTCGCTGCGTAGGCCAGCACCTGTTCGGGCTGCCAATCGTCCGCGAAGGCAACGACGTTGGTCACGACCGGTCGTCCGACCGTCAGCGTTCCTGTCTTGTCGAACACCACGGCATCGACTCGACCCGCGAGTTCGAGGTGTGATCCACCCTTGATGAGGATTCCGCGTCGAGCACCGTTGCCGATGGCGGCACTGATGACGGTGGGTGTGGACAGACCGACCGCGCAGGGACACGCAACCAGGAGCATCGTCATGGCCCTGCGGACGTCCCGGGTGACGACGAGGGTGAGCGCGGACAGCAGGAACGACGTCGGGACGAAACGGCGGGAGAAGTTTTCACCGACCGTCTGGATCGGCGCTCGGTCTTCCTGTGCTTCTTCGACGCGCGCGATGATGCGTCCGATCGTGGTGTCGTTGCCGACCGCGGTGGCGCGAATGACGAGGCGCCCCCGAACCACGACGGATCCCGCGTGGATCCGCGAACCTGCCGCCACCGAGACCGGCAGTGTTTCGCCGGTGATCGCGGACTGGTCGACGATGGACTCGCCCTCGACGACGATGCCGTCCACGGGCGCGGCGACGTGGTCGTGAACGATGACCTCGTCACCGACCGAGAGGGTGTCGGTGTCGACGGAGATTTCGCTGCCGTCGACAAGACGAATCCAGGCTGTGTCCTGGGTTCCATTGAGCAGATCGGCAATGGCCCGTCGGGTGCGCCGCAGCGTGAGTTCTTGAAGGTATTCGCCGATGTTCAGCAGCCACAGCACGGTGAGTGCGACGACGTTCTCCCGAAGCACCAAACTTGCGACGGTCGCGGCGGAGACCAGGGCGTCCGTTCCTGCGCCTCGGTTCCCTGCGAGCGAGCGCAGTGCTCCCCTCAGGAACGGGTACCCGGTGAACACCGTCGCACCGGTCGCTACGAGCCGACTGGTCGGCCCGAGGACGGGAGGCCGGTTGAACCCGTAGCGCCTGAGGCCGAGGAGGACCAACGCGGCACCGCCCACTGCCATGCGAAGTACTTCGGTGGACGCGATGTCCGCCGACCTCGGGGTTCGGTCGGGAACGACCGACCACGCGACGTCGCGTCCGGACTCGATGGCCGTCAGCAAACCTGCCCGGTCTATGCGGGTGCGTGAGATCCACACGACTACGGACGCCGTCCGGGGGTACGCGTGCACGGCCCGAACCCCGGGGATCTTGTCGACCGCGTCTTCCACGGCCACGGCGCGGCCGGAGCTGGCTCGCAACCACGGGACGTGAAAGCGAATTCTGCCTGCGGCATCGGACAGGACCCTGGCGTCGGAAGCCGATCGGACAGCGACGTCGGTGCTATCAGCAGGACCGTCGTTACTCCGAACGGGGACGATAAGGGACGTCACGGTCAGTGACTGTGTCCGTGGCCGGTTTCGCTGGCCACGGGAGGCGGCACCTCTTCGCCGATACGCTCCTTGGCTTCTGCCACCACGTCGGACACCTTCAGCCGCGCCGACTCCGCGCCCACTTCTGCCTTCCTGACGCCGCGAAGGCTCCACTCGGTTGCGGTGACAGCTGCTTCACGCAGAGGCGCTTTCGCGATGAGCGTCTTGGCGCCGTTGTAGGCGGCTACTCCTACGGCGCCCGTGACGACCGTGGACACTGCTTTTGCAATCAGGATGGGGAATGCCATCCGCTCACTATATGGTGCCCGCACCGGTCGGCGCGTGATGGACCGTCGGATGCAGCAACATCGTCTGATGCGCATGGCCGCACGCAGGTTTCGACCGAACGACGCCCCCGCCCCGTTGCGCGTAGCGTCGATCGGGGGAAGGAAATGACGATACGACTAGAACAACCGGGAGCTCGGTGGACTGGAACGATGGTCGGCGCAAGGCCAGGCTGGCAGAAACACGGCTCGGGCACGATTGGATCGTGCTCGGTGGACTTCGGCGGGGTGCCCTCCGAGTTGGGCTCGGCCTGTTACCTCTACTGATCGTCGCGAGCCTGTACTGGCGCTGGGACGTCCATCCCGAGCAGCGTCGTCTCGCCGACACCCAGCCACAGGTGAACCAGATCTACGACGCTGCAGATCCCGAGAACAGTTCGACAGCAGTGGTCGATCTCGTCGGACTCGGGAACGTGGACGCCGCCCCCACCGCGCGTACATTGACGAGCTTCACGGCTGTCGGCAGGGTCTGGTCGGTCAGGTACGACAACCGGGGCCTCGACACCCGAGTTCTCAGCGAACTGATCGCCGCTCGCGCCCGCGCCGCGAACGTGAACAACGTCGTTCTCGTCGGACACAGTATGGGCGGCGTGGTCGCCCTCGAGGTCGCGCAGCACATCTTTCAGGACAGCGATCGCAGGCTCGCCGGAGTCGTTCTCGACTGCACGCCACTCGATCTCCATGCCGTCCGCGACGAGAGCCGCGACGCCGGAGAGGAATTGCTGCGATGGATCGGGTGGCTTCCCGGAGCCCGCGAGAGCCGGACCCTACGCGCAGTGGTCGAAATGGCGGCGCGCAAAGACCGGTTCCTCGACCTGGAGTCGACGTGGTATCCCCGCATCGATCTCGCCGCCGCGCAGGCCGCCTGGAGGCAGGTCATGATCGACAAGATCCTCAATCCTTCGGCCGCGAGCAACGGGTTCATCGAGTCTCAGTTTCGAACGATCGTGGCGTCGGGCGCCCTCGACAACCTCGGCGCACTCTCCTCGAGTGTCGACGATCAACCGCGCCCGACGATCGTGCTGATGCGACCGAGGTACGCGTCGGCAGATCATGTTGTCGACAACGACTATTCGCAGCGGATCCTGTTCGACTCCGTGGGCGGCCCGGACAGTACACTGCGGGTCGTGCGCATGGACGGTACCGGTCACGCCAACCCCCGGCAGGCATCGGGCGTGTACAACGCGGCCATCGAGGCTCGCGTCATCCCGGTGCTCGAGTCGTCCATCGTTCGCGAACAACGTTCCGAAGTAGCGCTCGACCGTGTTGTGCGTCAACCTATCTCGCCTCGCTGACCCACGTTCGTGCCATCAGTTCGCGGGAGGGCCGATTTCCACTTCGGTGCCCCGTAGCGCCGGCGCCCCCGCCGATGTCACCCACGATGGAACATCCTCCGGGGCTGTTCCTGTTGCGCCGCCGTAGATCACGGCCAACGTGTCACGTTCGAACTCAGAACCCTCGTAGCTCACCGGCTGCGCATCCCCGAGACCCGGCAGTGCCGACTGCAACGGTGCCGAGTACTGCGGCGCAGGCAACTCCGGAACGGTCTGGGGGCCGGGGTTTCTCGACGGCGGTTGATAGGAACCGTCGTTGGCCGACCTGCCCGGGTACTGCGGGAAGAACTCCCCCGCCTCGGTGTTCGCCGGCGTGTAGCAGCGCGGACCGCGGTCCTCGAACAGTCGTGGTTCGTCTTGATTCGGGAGATAGCGGCCCCGAGGATTCACCAGCGGCATGTGTACGTTGATGCCTCGGTACTCGTCGCCGACACCGATGACTTTCTGTGCCCGTTCGACGATGGGAACAAATTGGGAGAAGGTGCATCCGAACGACGGAGAGTACTGCGCCAACAACTCGAGCGCCTCACGCGAGTCCGCTGAAATGCGCACCAGGTTCTCCGCATTGGCCTCCAGGAAATCCGCCGTCGACGCACCCGTCGCCGTCAGAGACGCGATCAACGTATCGACCGCCGGACGCTGCTCGACCAACGTATTACCGGTGACCGACAAGTTGTCCAGAGCCTCCACCAACTG
>NZ_JBAWFH010000371.1:0-21053 GCF_049591685.1 Rhodococcus sp. (in: high G+C Gram-positive bacteria)
GTTGTGCATCCCCCGGTGGATACCGAAGGGTTCACGCCAGATCCGTCCGTCGATCGGGAGGACTTCTTTCTCCTCGCGGGGCGCCTCGTTCCCTACAAGCGTCCCGATATCGCCGTCCGAGCCGCCGCTGCCGCGAACGTGCCGCTGGTCGTCGCCGGAGACGGTCGCGCAATGGACGCCTGCAAAGAGTTGGCCGGGCCCAACACCACGTTCCTCGGGAGGGTTTCGCACGAGAGGCTGCTGGAGCTGCACCGTAAGACACGCGCTCTGTTGATGCCCGGCATCGAAGATTTCGGAATCGTTCCCGTCGAGTCCATGGCCACGGGAACGCCTGTCATCGCTCTCGGTGAGGGCGGTGCCATCGACACCGTTGTCCCCGGGATGTCCGGGGTGCTCGTCGATCCGGGATCGGACGAGCAAGTGGTCGACGGTTTCGCGCGGGCAATGAGCTCTTTCGACCCGAATATGTTCGATCGCAGCGAAATCCGCAGATGGGCGGAAGGGTTCTCGCGCGCACACTTCAGATCACGGATGCAGGAGGTCGTCGATGCCGTTGTCTGACCGTGTCACCGGATCGGGCCCGATAAGGTACCGGGCCACCCCGATGGACCGCGTGTTCGCCGAGGCCCGGATAGTCGCTGCCGTGGGCCCCATCGTCGGGCTCGACCCGGACCGCACACGCGCCACCGTCGCCGCAGCCGAGCACGCCTCCGACGAGCCGAGGCTCGCACTCGCGCCCGAAGCCGACACGTCGTGGTGGGATTATCGAACGAACATTGCGGCGGCCGGCGTCGAGCACCTGCCCGACGCAGACACGTCGGATCTGGGTTCACTGTTGACCGAAACCCGAAACCGCTCCGGTCGACGTGCACCGCTCGAGGCGTTGGTGTGCGGCGACTACCTGGCCATCGACATTTCGCACGGCCTCGGTGACGGCCAGATCGGCTTGATGATGCTTGCTGCGTTCGCCACCGACCCCGACGGGTCCGGAGCGCGCGGACTGGCAGTCGGCCTACCACCGGGCGTGACGCGAAAGGCGTTGCGGCGCTTCTATTCTGCGAATCCAAGAGCCCTTCGCAACTTATGGCGATTGCGGGGGACGCACAAGCGCAAGCACCATCCGGAATCTGGTTCGACCCGGACGATAGAGAATTGGGAGTCCGCCAAAGTCAGCCGCTCCGGATACATGGCGCCTGCGCAGGTCGTCGAACTGAAGAAGTGGGCGAAGGCGCAGGCGCCCGGTGCAACCTCGGCGTCGGTGTCCATCGCGCTCTGGGCGGCCGCACTCCGCGCAGAGAACGTCGATGTCGACGACCACATCATGGTCCTGTTCAACTCGCGGCGTTATCTCGAACCCGACCTTCACTCAGCGCACGGAAACTTTGCTGTCGGCATCCCGTTGCACCTGCCGGAGGCGTCGGGGCCCGGGCAGATCGCGAAAACCATGCGAGCTGTCATCGAGTCCGGTTGGCCCATTGCCATTCTCGGCATGTCCGAGGTCAAGGACACCCTTGCATCCATCCGTGGGCGTGCGGACGCACCCGGCACACAGGCGGCAGCGGACCGTACCCTCACCGAAGTGCCCGACAGGTTGCGCCTCGCGGTGAGTGATCTCGGAAAACTGTCGGTGTTCGGACACGTTCGATGGGCGCAGGACGGGCGTCCACCGCAGTTGGCCGCCTCGCTCGAACCGGACGGCCCCGACGGGGTCACCATGCTGATTTCGGAGCTGGAGGGCGGACGTACTTACACTGCATCGTTCTGCAGCAAGTTCATCGGCGACGCCGTCATCGAATCCGCGCTGGCACGGTTGTGTTCCGATCCAGTGGCGTTGTTGCGGGATGAAGTCAGCTGATATCGGGGCCGTGGTCCCGACGCAATCGGCCGGAAGGCTCAGCCGTCTGGCACGCTGCGTCGCGTTGCCGTCGGCAATGATGTTGTTCGCCAGTATCGTTGGGTGTTCGTCGACAGACGGTGGTGCAACGGACACCACATCCACGCTGTCGTCTCTCGCACCCGGACAGCTCATCGGATCGCCGTCCGTGTTCCAGGGTTATTCGGCGGTGGATTCACTGGCCGCGAAGTCGAGCACGATTCGCTACCGCTCCACGTCCGGCATCGACGGCTCGCCAACCGAGGTCTCCGGGGTCATGTTCGTTCCGGAGGGCGAGCCCCCCGCGGGGGGGTGGCCCATCGTGTCGATCGGGCATTCGACCTCCGGAACAGCGAGTCGATGCGCGCCGTCCGCAAACATGGGTCTACTCGGCAATCTGCCGTCCATCATTCCTTTTCTCGCTGCCGGCTACCTGGTGGTGATGTCCGACTACGAGGGTCTCGGCACACCGGGGCGCCATCCTTACCTCGAACCGGTGACGGCGGGGTACAACATCATCGATGCCGTGCGCGCTGCGCGTGAAGCCGAACCCGCCGCGTCCGATACCTGGCTGGGTTACGGGGTGTCTCAGGGCGGTCAAGCAGTGTGGTCGGCCAACGAGTTGTCCGAGAACTACGGCAGTGGGTTGCGTCTTCTCGGGTCCATCAGCGTGGCGCCTGCGACGGACCTGACCCCCTTCGTCGACGCCATGGTCGACGGCACGCTCACCGAGGAGCAGATCACCGTGCTTCCGCTGCTGCTGGACGGTGTGGTCGTGGCGCACCCGGATGTGGACCCCGATGACTACCTTCACGGCGTGCTCGAAGACCGTGCCGACGTCTACGACGCATGCATCGGCGAAAAGGCAGGGTTGCAGGCGAAGATCGCCGAGTCCGTCACTCCCGACGACTACCGTCCGGTCGACGACGCTGCAGCAGAACGCCTCCGTGACGCCCTCGCCGATTTCTCTCTGCCGGGAGTCCGCGCGCCGCAGCCGATGCTGGTTGCGTACGGCGACCGCGACGAGCTGATCGTTCCTTCGTGGACGGAGGCGGCTGTGCGGCAGGGCTGCGAGCTGGGCGATGTCATCGATCTCGTCGTGGCGCCAGGCCAAGGCCACGGCATCCTGAACATCGGGCTCGAGACGGTGGACTGGGTCGACGGTCGAATTGCCGGATCACCTCCGTCCACGACGTGCGCGCCGTGACGCGCCGGCTTCTTCGAACAGAACAGGTAGAACAATGACGGACGCTTCGAGCGTGCTGTTCCTGGCCCACACCGCGCAGGTGTCCGGGGCCGAGAAAGTGCTGCTCAATTTGGTCGACGAAGCACTGCGCGAAGGCCACGACGTGGTCGTCGCCTGCCCGAGAGGCGTACTCTCCGAACAGCTACCGCCGACTGTGACGCATATTCCGATGAAGCAGTTGGGTCTCGGCGGCGAGCGAGGACTGGCGCGCGGCCTCGCAGCTCTGCGACTGGTGGCGCGGTGGGCAACCGCTGCGAAGGCAGTGCGGCGCACAGCGCGTACGCCGGGCACCGCAACCGTGGTGAACTCGCTTTTCGCCCTGCCCGTCGCACGGCTTGCCGGTTCTCGCGGAGGCGCATCCTGGCTCGTGCACGACACGATGATCAGCACGAAGCAGCGAGCCGTGGTCGCGTTGAGTCGGCCTGCGATACGCGTCGCCGTCGCTGTGTCGGACGCCACCGCCGTACCACTGCGAGCTGCTGGTGTTCGAACCATCGTGTCTCACAACGGCGTTGGATGGCCCGCGACCCGCTACGGTGGGGCCGTTCACACTCCCCCGGTCGTGGGAATGCTGGCACTCCTCACGCCGTGGAAGGGGCACACGGTGCTCCTCGACGCAGCCGCGATGCTGCCCGGCATTCGCGTGGAGTTGGCCGGCGGGAGCTTTCCCGGCGACGCCGAATACGTTGCACAATTGAAGGCTCGTGCCGGACAGCCCGACCTCGCCGGACGCGTCGAGTTCCTCGGCCACTTCGATCCCGAGACCGCGCTGCAAAGGTGGGACGTCGTGGTGTCGGCCAGTACGTCGCCCGAGGCCGGCCCGCTCTCCGTTCTCGAAGCCATGTCTCATGGTCTCCCGGTGGTCGGGACGAACCACGGCGGTACCAGCGAATTCCTCGCAGGCGGAGCCGGCATTCTCGTCGAACCGGGTAATCCGGCGGCGCTGGCCGAAGCTCTCGACACCGTGCTGTCGGACGACGATCTACGGCTCTCCATTGCCGAGGCTGCCCGCGCGCGCATAGCCGCGGAGCACGACCTCTCGGTCACTTTGCCTGCGTTGCTCGAAAAACTGCTCGCCTAGCTTCCGGCTCGGTCGTTCGGTACTCCGAATGCCATGATCGCAGCATCATCTTCGAGGCCCGCTCCGAAGCTCTCCATCAGTTCTCTCAGCGAGCCGACGATGCCGGGCGCCGAGGACGGTGCGTGTGCGCGAGCGAATGTCAGCAATGCGCCGCCGTCGTCATCGAAACGTTGGCGTCCTTCGCCGGTCCGCGCTTCGGTGAGACCATCGGTGTAGAGCACGAACGTGTCTCCGGCTTCGAGACGGGTGTGTGTTTTCGTGAATCGCGCTTCGGGAAGGATACCGACGAGTTGCCCACCCGGAGTGTGGAGGTACTCCGCTGTGCCGTCGGCCCTCATCACCAGCGCCGGCGGATGCCCGCCGCTGGCGATCTCGACGTCGAACCCGCCGCTGCACCGCGACAGCGTACCGAACACCACGGTGCAGAACCGCGACTCTTCCTGGCCGAATTCTTGCAGCAGAACAGAATTGAGGTTGTTCAGAACGGCCACCGGATCGCGGTCGTACACTGCGGCGGCACGTAGCGTGTAGCGGGTCGAGGACGTGATTACGGCTGCATCGGGCCCCTTCCCGCATACGTCACCGAGGAAAAAGCCCCAGCGGTTGTCGGACAGCGGGAAGAGGTCGTAAAAATCGCCTCCCACATCGAATTTCGACGCGAAGTGGTAGTACGCGTCCGCGTCCAGGCCTGCAGGAGGGGACAGGGACGTCGGCAGAAGTGACCGCTGCAGCGTCGTCGCGAGCACCTGTACCCGCTCTCGATCGAGCTCGGCACGCCTTCGCTCCTCGATCAGCTCGCGTTCGTACGCGCGTCGCTCGCGCGCGTCGAGGGCAGTGATGCGGACCAGGGCCGGGTTACCGTCGTTGCCGGTCCGAACGTTCGCGGTGATGAAGACGGGCAGGCGCTGACCGTGGGAATCGACGAAATCGACTGCAGCACTGTCGATTTTACCGGTCGTGAGAAGCAGGGGCGCAAAGTGCGTCTCGTAGTGAATTCTTCCGCCGACTGCCAGTAGGTCGACGAACCGCCGCCCGAGCAGGTCTTTTCGCTCGAACTGCAGCCACTGGAGGAGGGTGGCATTGACTTTCGCGATGGTGCCGTCCGGCCACGTGGACAGGTACCCGCAGGGCGCGAATTCATAGAGATCGTCCGCAGTGTCCTGCAGCAGAGGATCGGTATCGCTCACAGCGCGTGAACGAACGGCAGAATGGCCGCCGCGGTGTCTACGGGTGCGCTCACGTGGGGGCAGTGTCCGCTGGCGTCCAGGGTTATCAGTGTGCTGCCCTCGATGTTGTCGTGCACGTATCGGCCGACCGTGCGTGGCGCGAGCGAGTCGTTCGCGCATTCGACGATCAGTGTCGGTGTTGCCACGCGCGGGAGGTCCGCACGGTTGTCGGAGAGGAAGGTAGCCCGGGCGAAGGTCCGGGCGCAGACCGGGTCCGTTCGACAGAACGTGTCGGTCAGTTCTTCGGCCAGTTCGGGGCGATCGGGATTGCCCATGATGGTCGGCGCGATTGCGTGCGACCAGCCGAGGTAGTTGCTGTCGAGCGACTCCATCAATTCATCGATGTCGGCGCGGGAGAAACCGCCGTGGTAATCGCCGTCGTCTATGTATCGGGGGGACGGCGTCAACAACACGAGTCCGGCGAACAACTCCCGGTGGTCGGCAGCGGCCAGAACACCGATCATCGACGCCACCGAGTGACCCACGAAGACGACGTCTCGAAGATCGAGGGAGCGCACGATCTCGACGACATCCTCGGCGTAGGACTCGAGAGCGGAGTACCGACCCTCGTCCCAGAGCGACAGATCCGATCCACCCGACCCCATGTGATCGAAGAGCACCACACGGCATGTCGGGGTCAGCAACTCCGTGACGGCTCGCCACAGGTTCTGATCGCACCCGAACCCATGCGCCAGCATGACCGTCGGGCCGGTCTCCGCACCCACGATCACGACGTTGTTCTTGGCTCGCACATCCACGCCAGCAGTCTCTCATTCCGATGCTCGAGGGTCGGACCGAGGACGTGCGGAATATGCATACGGACTCCAGACGTTGAAGCGTCAATGAAGAAGATCGGGTTCCTGTCTTTCGGCCACTGGACACCGTCACCGCAGTCGCAGACGCGTTCGGCGTCCGACGTGCTGTTGCAGTCCATCGATCTGGCCGTGGCCGCCGAGGAGTTGGGCGCGGATGGCGCGTACTTCCGAGTCCACCACTTTGCCAATCAGCTGTCCTCTCCGTTCCCGCTGCTCGCCGCGGTCGGCGCCAAGACGCGGTCGATCGAGATCGGGACGGGCGTCATCGACATGCGCTACGAGAATCCGTACTACATGACGGAGGACGCCGGGTCTGCCGATCTCATTTCGGGTGGCCGCCTTCAGCTGGGCATCAGCCGGGGGTCGCCCGAGCAGGTCATCGAGGGCTACCGCCACTTCGGGTACGAGCCGAGGCCCGGCACCGACAACGCCGAAATGGCGCGTGAGCACACTCGTGTATTTCTCGACCTGCTGGAGGGACGCGGTTTCGCGCAGCCGAACCCCCGGCCCATGTTTCCCAATCCCCCCGGACTGCTGCGACTCGAACCGCACTCTCCGGGTCTCCGAGAGCGGATCTGGTGGGGCGCCGGCACCCGGGCGACCGCGGAATGGACCGCAGAGCACGGAATGAATTTGATGAGTTCGACCCTGCTGAGCGAGGACACCGGCATCCCGTTCCACCAACTGCAAGCCGAGCAAATCGAACGCTTCCGTAAGACCTGGGCCGACGCCCGGCATTCGTTCGAGCCGCGGGTCTCGGTCAGCCGCAGCATCTTCCCCATCGTCGACGATCTCGATCGCGCCTACTTCGGTCGGCAAGGCGACGGCGAGGACCAAGTCGGCTACATCGACGGCGGGATCGCCAGATTCGGGAAGTCCTACGCCGGCGAGCCGGATCGCCTGATCGAAGAGCTTCGCGCGGACGAGGCCATCGCCGCTGCCGACACCTTGCTGCTGACCGTCCCGAACCAGCTCGGTGTCGAATATTGCGCACACGTCATCGACGCCGTGCTGCGAGACGTCGCGCCCGCTCTCGGCTGGCGCTAGAGGACGCTGCGGCCGCGAGGTTTCGAATCTCGCGGTCGGAGGCATTCTCGACTTCGGGGCGCGGGGGTCTCGCGTACAACTCTGCCGTGCCTGCCGCCGGGTTGGCGCAAATTCCTTTGCACGTCATAGTATTCGGGCGATTTCTCTGAACTTTCTCGCTGATTTCCACACCTTGGCACTGCGTGCCGGTTACCTTGGGCCTTGTGGCAGAGCGCGGGGCCAAACCCCAGGTATCACTAGTCCGCAGGTCATTTCTGCGCGCAATACGGTTGTTGTTCAATCCCCTACGTCCCGACGACTATCTGGCTCTGATCAACCCACTGTGGACCACGCGTGAACTCCGTGGTCAAGTGCAAATGGTCGAGCCCGAGGGTTCCGATGCAGTCTCGGTCTACATCCGGCCGGGATTCGAGTGGGCCGGGCACATCCCCGGTCAGTACGTCCGTCTCGGGGTGCTCATCGACGGTCGATATCACTGGCGGGCCTACTCCTTGACCTCGGATCCCGATCCTGTGGATGGCCTGGTCAGCGTGAGCCCCAAGCTGGTCCCCGAGGGCACGGTGTCGCCCTTCCTGGTGGGCAGAATAAGAACGGGCGACATCGTCCGTCTCAGCGAGGTGGAGGGCACCTTCACGCTGCCCGATCCCGTCCCCGACAAAATGGTGTTCATCAGCGCGGGCAGTGGCATCACGCCCATCATCAGCATGCTGCGCAGCCTGGATCACAAGAATCATGTGAAGGACATCGTCGTTGTGCATTCGGTGCACACCCGAGAGCAACTGATGTTCGCGGACACCCTCGAAGAACTCGAGAAGAAGCACACGGGGCTCCGGCTCGAACTGCGCATTACCAGCGACGAAGGCCGCATGAAGGCCTCGGAACTGGACGAGCTGGTTCCCGACTGGCGTGAGCGCGAGGCGTTCTGCTCGGGTCCGGGCGAACATCTCGACGACCTGAAGTCGTACTGGAAAGAGCGGGGCGACTTCGACCGCTTTCATCACGAAAGCTTCCAACCGGTCATCGGCGGTGACGCCGGTGACGGTGAGGGCGGTACCGTCCGGTTCGTCAACAGCGAGAAGGAAGTGGAGTGCGATGGCGGCACCACCATTCTCGCCGCGGGCGAGGAAGCCGGCCTCGATCTGACGTTCGGCTGCCGGATCGGTATCTGTCACACCTGCGTGGGCACACTGAAGTCCGGGCGTTTACGAGATCTCCGAAACGGGGACATCTCAGAACCGACCGGGCAAGCGGTGCGCATCTGCGTCAACACCGCAGAAGGCGACATAGAGATCGAACTGTGACTCGGCATTGTTCGGAAAGGACGAATCGATGACTATCGAAGACACCACGAGGGCTGATCCGGTCAACCCGCTTGCTCACCTGAGCGATGAGACCATTGCCGAACTCGCCAAGGAGTTCGACGCCATCCACGACGAGGTGTACTCGAGCCTCGGCGAGAAGGACCGCAAGTACATCACGTCCGTGATCGCAGCTCAGCGGCAACTTCTCGCTGCAGGACGCGTACTGCTTCTCGGCTCGACGAGCAAGCCTGCCTGGGTGGCAGGCACTGCGTGCCTCGGCATCGCCAAGATCCTCGAAAACATGGAGATCGGGCACAACGTTATGCACGGCCAGTGGGACTGGATGAATGATCCGGAAATCCATTCGTCCGTGTGGGACTGGGACACCGCATCCACGGCCCAGTCGTGGAAGCACTCCCACAATTACGTGCATCACACGTACACCAACATCCGAGGTAAGGACAAAGACCTCGGGTACGAGATAATGCGGATCGACCCGAGGCAGCCCTGGCACCCGGTCTACCTGGCACAACCGTTCTACAACGTCTTGCTGATGGCGTTTTTCGAATGGGGAGTAGCTCTCCACGACCTCGACATCGAGGCAATCCGCCGCGGAGAGAAGCCGGTCAAGGACCTCCTCCAAGACCTCAAGGGCATCGCAGGCAAGGCTCGTCGCCAGTTCGTGAAGGACTACATCGGCTGGCCGACGGTCAGTGCCGGTGCCTTTGCCCTCGCACAGCTCGCGTCGGGTGGCCGATTGCGCGAGAGCAAGAAGTCGCGGATTGCCGGTAAGATCCGTGGGAGTACTCGCTTCGGCAAGAACCGTCGTGTGGCCGCCGCGTTGGACTCGCGTTTCAGCGGCGTGGAGAACACGTTCCTGGCAACCGTGGCAGCCAACTTCACCGCCAACATCATCCGCAACGTGTGGTCTCACGGGATCATCTTCTGCGGGCACTTTCCCGACCAGGCCTACACGTTCAGCAAAGAAGAGGTGGAGAACGAGACCCGCGGCGGTTGGTACGTCCGTCAGTTGGTCGGTGCAGCCAACATCGACGGCGGCCCGCTGTTCCACTTGATGAGCGGGAATCTCAGTTACCAGGTCGAGCATCACCTGTACCCCGATATGCCCAGCACCAGGTATTCGGAGGTGGCACCCAAGGTCAAGGACATCTGCGAGCGATACCAGTTGCCTTACAACACCGGACCGCTGATGCAGCAGTGGGGAATGGTTCACCGGACGATTGCCCGGCTGGCCTTGCCGGGAGGAAAGGTCCGGCCCAAGCCCGGCCCGTACCGCCCAGAAGAAGCGTGGCGCCGCAAGTTCACCGACGGTCCCACCGAAAGTGAAGCGGCCAGGTCGCGCAGTCGGGTACCCGCCGGCCACCCGGCCGCGGGACCTGAACACAACTCAGGTGGCGTCGACGTCGAGCCGCCGCCCCGCGGCGACGACTGACAGCGGCGCAGCAGTCCGACGACAGTAGATACGTCGTTGCCCCGGAGACCTTTTCACGGTCACCGGGGCAACGGCGTTCTGTGGACGAAGTGGAGCCCTCAGCTTCCCACCGAATCCGCTGCGAGCGCACTCAACGCAGCATCGAGATCCGAGTAGATCGGGAATGCCTGGTCCAGCCCCACCAGCATCAACGGCCGCGCGGTCGCTGGGCCGTCGGCGACGACGACGAAGCGAGCATTCGCCGAGAGTCGCCGATTCGCGTCGACGAGAATCGACATCCCGACCGAGGCGAAGAATGGAACCCCGGTCAGATCCACCACCACGGCAGAGAGTCCGGAGTCGGTCACCACCGCATCGATCGCATCGGTCAGATATTGCGACGTAGTCAGATCCACCTCACCATAGACCGACAGCACCGTCGTATCGCCCACGCGCTGCTCGACGATATCCAGCGACATTCGAGCCACGTCATCAATCGTCATGAAAAACACCCATCGTTCGTACCGACCTCTACAGCGAACTCACGAACCGGCGCATGTCCACCACACGCCGACGAGAGTAAAACTTCGGCACGGGCTCGACCAAAGTTGCCGAAAGAGCTTATCCGATGTCGGTACTGCGTCTGGTCGGGACGCCATCCACCCTGACCTGCCGACGTTTGACCGGCCACCAACCCGGGGATCGCTTTTGTCATGACAGATCCACACAATGAACCCACCCTGGACGATGTGCTGATCCCCACAGAAGAGGCGCACCCCGATCACCGCGAGCACGCAAAGACACCGAAACACATCGACGACGACGAGCTGGCCGCACGTACCGAACACGAGCGCGAAGAGCTGTCCTGATTCTCTTGTGGGGCTGCTTCCGAAGAACGGTCGCGCGCTCGCGTGCGCGGCCGTTTCTTTATGTGCCCACTTTTTGCGCGGCCGTTTTCCAGCCCCGGTCTGGGGTATCCCCAGCCCATGCATTCACCCGCGACCCACTCGACGTCCCCGGTCGAATCGGCAGCCATCACATCGGGTCCCACTCTGTCCGGCGTTCGAGCGGCGCATCTGCTCGCCTCGCTGGCGGGGCCACTGGTCGCGGGTGGTGTGATCGCACGTCGCCGCTCGATCATGCCGCTGCTCGAGAAGTGGCAGACCGACGCCGACACGGTGACCACGATCGCCGAGCTTCGGGCGAAGTACGGCCCCGGCCCCCTTTTGCTCGATCTCCCTGGGCGACGCATTGCGTTGCCGCTGGTTGCGCAGGACGTCAAACGCATCCTTGATCGGTCCCCAGACGACTTCACTCCGGCCAACCGCGAGAAGCAGGCGTCGCTGAGTCCGTTTCAACCACACGGCGTGCTGATCTCTCGCGGTTCGGTGCGCGGTCCGCGCCGCCACTTCAACGAGAACGTGCTCGACACCGGCCAGTCTCTGCACCACCTCGCAGGTGCAATTGCATCGGCCGTCGACGACGAGATGTCGGTACTCGTCGAGCGAGTGGCGGCGGCCGGCGGCGAACTGTCCGCCGCGACGTTCCTCGAGTCCTGGTGGTACATGGTGCGCCGGGTCGTCCTCGGTGACGCTGCGCGAGAAGACAACACCGTCACCGACGAACTGTGGAAGCTCAGGGCGCGGGGAAATTGGGCATATCTACGACCCAACCGTCGCCGTCTGAGGGATCGCTTTCTCGACCGGCTCTACGACTACGTCGACGACGCCGACCCGTTGAGCCTGGCAGGGGCCGTTGCCGCCGCTCGTCCCGAGTCTGCAGTCGACCCAGTCGGTCAGATACCTCACTGGCTGTTCGCTTTCGATGCGGCCGGCATCGTGACGCTGCGCACGCTCGCCACGTTGGCGGCTCAGCCCGCCATGATGCAGCGCGCGATCGACGAATCCAGAAGCAAAGAACTTTCATCGCCGGCTGTGTTGCCGTACCTGCAGGCCTGTGTTCTCGAATCCACGAGGCTCTGGCCGACGACTCCTGCCATACTTCGCGACTCGGTAACTCCGACCACCTGGGGCCCTGCTGGTGGTCGGTTCGAGATATCCTCCGGCACAGCCTTTCTCATTCTCGCAACGGCTTTTCATCGCGATCGCGATGCGGTCCCTTTTGCCGACGATTTCACGCCCGACGCGTGGCTCGATGGGCGGGCATCGCGTACTGCCGGCCTGGTCCCGTTCAGTGATGGGCCGGCCCGCTGCCCCGGCGAGAACCTGGTGTTGTTCATCGCCAGTACGGCGATCGCGCACCTCGTGTCGGCCTTCCCCGAACTCACGCTCGTCTCGAAGCCCGGACTGTCTGCTGACGGCCCGCTCCCTTCCACGGTCAACCATTACTCGATCGCTTTGCGAACGCGAGGCGGCGCCTGACACGTACCGGACCCGCTGCGAGTCAAGACCTCCGGCCGAATGTTGATCAATTCCAGAAAACACTCGCGCGATCACGTCATCGTGTCTACTGTGATGGCATGCATCTGAAGTCGGAGGACTCGCAGCGACTGCGAGTCGCCGGTCTTCGGGTCACCGAACCGCGGCTGGCCGTCATGCAAGCCGTCCAAGCTCGACCGCATGCAGACACCGAAACGATCCTCGGACTGACGCGTCGGGCACTCCCCCGTGTGTCGCATCAGACCGTTTACGACGTGCTCGACGCATTGACGACAGCGGGTTTGCTGCGACGCATTCAACCCGCAGGCCACCTGGCTCGTTACGAATCCCGCGTCGGCGACAACCATCATCACATCGTGTGTCGCACATGCGGTCTCATCGCCGACGCCGACTGCGCAACCGGCGAAGCACCGTGCATCGAACCGCCCGACGGGCTTGGTTTCGTGTTCGACGAAGCCGAGGTCATCTACTGGGGAATGTGCAGCGAGTGCGCAGCCCCTCCCCTTACTCGATCACGTTCGTGATCGCCGAGACCGAGTACCTCGATTGGAAAGGAACCCTGTGACCTCCGATACGTCAGACAGCCGCCCGCCGAACTCCGATGCCGGCACCGCCAGCACCAGCGAGAGCGAAAATCCGGTCATCGAGTCGCCGAAGCCCAAGGCGCACGCGCCTCTTACCAACAAAGATTGGTGGCCGGAGCAGATCGATCTGTCGATCCTGCACGCGCATTCGTCGAAGTCGAACCCGCTCGGCGAGGACTTCGATTATGCGGCGGAGTTCGAGAAGCTCGACCCCGCTGCCCTCAAGGCGGATCTCGTGTCGTTGATGACGACATCGCGCGACTGGTGGCCCGCCGATTACGGCCACTACGGCGGACTCTTCATCCGTATGAGTTGGCATGCCGCCGGCACCTACCGCGTGTTCGACGGGCGCGGCGGCGGTGGCCAGGGCGCACAGCGTTTCGCCCCGCTCAACAGCTGGCCCGACAACGCGACCCTCGACAAGGCCCGTCGACTGCTGTGGCCGATCAAGCAGAAGTACGGCACCAAGCTGTCCTGGGCGGACCTTCTGGTGTTCGCCGGCAACGTGGCGCTCGAGTCCATGGGCTTTCAGACCTTCGGCTTCGGCTTCGGTCGCGCAGACGTATGGGAGCCGGAAGAGGTTTTCTGGGGACCGGAAGACAAGTGGCTCGGAACCGACAAGCGGTACAAGCCCAACGGCGAGCGCAAGCTGGCAAAGCCACTCGGCGCCACCACCATGGGCCTTATCTACGTCAACCCGGAAGGCCCCGAGGGCGAACCCGATCCGGTGGCGGCAGCACACGACATTCGCGAAACGTTCGCCCGCATGGCGATGAACGACGAGGAGACCGCGGCGCTGATCGTCGGCGGCCACAGTTTCGGTAAGACGCACGGCGCGGGACCTGCCGACAAGATCGGGCCCGAGCCGGAGGGCGCGCCCATCGAGCAGCAGGGCCTCGGTTGGAAGAACGGGTACGGCAAGGGCAAGGCCGAAGACCAGATCACCAGCGGCCTCGAGGTCGTCTGGACGTCGACACCCACGGTGTGGGGCAACGGCTACCTGCAGAACTTGTACGGCTACGACTGGGAACTGCAGAAGAGCCCTGCCGGGGCATGGCAATTCGTGGCAAAGGACGGCGCGGGCGCCGGCACCATCCCCGATCCGTTCGGCGGACCGGGTCGCGCTCCGACCATGTTGGTCACCGACGTCGCCCTGCGCGAAGATCCGGCATACGAGAAGATCACCCGTCGCTGGCTCGACCATCCGGAAGAACTCGCGGAGGCCTTCGCCAAGGCCTGGTACAAGCTGCTGCACCGCGACATGGGGCCGGTCACGCGGTTCAAGGGGCCGTGGGTTCCCGAGGCGCAGCTGTGGCAGGACCCGGTTCCGGCCGTCGACCACGATCTGGTCGACCAACAGGACGTCGCGTCGCTGAAGAAGACCGTCCTCGATTCCGGGCTCTCGATTGCCCAGTTGGTCAACGTGACATGGGCTTCGGCCGCGAGCTACCGCAGCACCGACATGCGCGGCGGAGCCAACGGTGCTCGCGTCCGGCTCGAACCGCAGAAGAACTGGGAGGCCAACGAGCCCGCTGAACTGGCGAAGGCTCTGCCGATTCTCGAAAAGATCCAGGCCGACTTCAACGAGCAGGCATCGGGCAACAAGAAGGTGTCGCTGGCCGATCTGATCGTGCTGGCAGGTTCGGCGGCGATCGAGAAAGCTGCCGCCGATGCGGGTAACCCGGTGACCGTTCCGTTCACCCCGGGCCGCACCGATGCCTCGCAGGATGACACCGACGTCGAGTCGTTCTCGTGGCTCGAGCCGCGTGCCGACGGGTTCCGCAACTACATCCCCGCCGAGCGCGATGAGGATGAGGAGGACACGCCACTCGAGGTGCTGTGGCTCGATCGGGCGTACCTGCTCGACCTGACGGCGCCCGAAGCCACCGTCCTCGTCGGCGGTTTCCGTGCGATCGGCGCCAACCACGGCGGCAACAAGCACGGTGTGTTCACCGATCGCCCCGGCCAGTTGACCAACGACTTCTTCGTCAACCTGCTCGATTTCGAGAACGAGTGGGCACCGGTGGAGTCCGAGGACCACATCTACCAGGGCACCGACCGCAAGACGGGTACGCCCAAGTGGACTGCCACGTCCACGGATCTGACGTTCGGGTCGCACTCGCAGTTGCGTGCGCTCTCTGAGGTCTATGCACAGTCGGACGCCCAGCAGCGCTTCGTCGACGACTTCGTCGCAGCGTGGGTCAAGGTCATGGACAACGACCGGTTCGACCTGAAGTGATGTGACCACGACGGCCGGTGGACGCGAGAATGCGTCCACCGGCCGTTGTCGTTTCTTCGTTCTGCTCGCATGGTTGACCGAGCCGATTGCCGGGAACAACGGGTCTATGGACAGGTCTTCGAAGTCGAACAGCCTTCACGTCGCCGAGCCCGCCACGGAGATGATGTCGTGCGCATAGCAATCACCGGCGCGACCGGAAACGTAGGAACCGTTCTTCTCGAACGGTTGTCGAGGGAGGACGTCGACGTCGTCGGCATCTCGCGCCGCAGACCACCCGAGACGCCGCCGTACGCGGGCTCGCGGTGGCAAGAGATGGACATCGCCGATTCCGACGCCGAGGAACGGCTGGTCGATGTCTTCGCCGGCGTCGATGCAGTCGTCCACGCAGCCATCGGTTTTCAGCCGATGCGCGATCGCGGCTATCTACGACGGACGAATGTCGGGGGAACCGCGGCGGTTGCCGGCGCCGCCGCACGCGCGGGCGTGCGCCGACTCGTTCACATGTCGTCGAGCGGGGTGTACTCCCCCGGCTCGTACGGAAGGCCGGTCGACGAGAACTACTCACGAACGGGCATCACCGAGTCCACCTATAGCGTCGACAAGGCCGCCGCGGAGTTCGCGCTGGACGAGGTGGAGGCACAGGGCGACGGCCCGTCCATCGTGCGGCTCAGACCTGGGATGGTCGGTCAGTACAATTTCGGGAGCGCGTTGCTCAGGTATGCCCTGCCCGACCTCGTCCCGTCCTGGGTGGTCGACAGGGTCCCGCTGCTACCCATGGATCGCTCGATCATGCTTCCCGCTGTCGCGTCCGCGGACGTAGCGGAAGCTATCGTCGCCGCGCTCACAACGACGCATGCGGGGGCGTTCAATCTTTCCGCGCCGACCCCCATTCGCTACACCGACTTCGAGTCGGCTCTCGACGCCCGCGCCATCCCTGTTCCTCGCGCGGCTATGCGAGCGGCCGCGGCGTTTTCTTTTGCAACGCGCTTGCAATCCGTGCATCCGGGTTGGGTGGATCTCGCATACGAGACGCCACTGCTCGACACGACGCGTGCCAGAACAGAACTGGGCTGGACGGCCACGCTCGACGGGCCTGCCGTGTTGGCCGACGTCGTGAAAGGAATGCGTGAGCGTGCGTCCGGCACCAGCGCACCCCTGCGTAAGAGAACTGCCGCCGACCGCCTCGGATCTCTGCTGCACGGGACGGTGTCGCGTCGATCACAACCCTGACTCACCGGCCCCGAGAGGACGCCGTCACGTACTCGTGTAGTTCCAGATATCTGCGCCATTGTGGGCCCACCAACTGTGACTGTGGGCCCACCAACTGTGACGGATCGACCTCCGCCAGTCGTGCGGCGCGGGCCACCGCCCGCGCCGCCAACTCTTCCGCCTCGTCGTAGCCATCGGCTCGCGAGGAGGGATGGTTCCGCGACCACTCGGCGAGACAGAGCAATGCCTCGACCATAGATGCCAGCGCATCCTCGATCCGAGCGCCGCCGCGGAGCGCACCGCTGTGGTCGACGGACCGCTCCGGAACCGTGGACATCGTGGCGTCCAGCATCAGACCGGGAAGACCATCAGCAGGAAACCGATGCCTACAACGGCACCGACGATTCCGCTTCCCACGGCAATCATCACGTCGTCGCGAGAGGGTCGGTCGCCGGGGATGCTCGGCCCTCGGTCGGCCCACAGCGCTGCGGCCACGGCGAAAATGCCCAACACGACACCGAGCCCCAGGGCCCAAAAGCTGACGATCGACAGGGCGCCGATCATGATCGCCGCGTCGGCGACCTGCGTTCGCGACGGCGCCCGCCCCCCGAAACGGCGCCCGAGGGAACTGTTGCTGCTCGCGGCCACCAGACGGCCGAATGCCCGCGAGTCCGTGATGCTCATACTTCTCACGTCCTTTCGAATCAGCGTAGACACCTCGTGTTCCCGGTGGTCACGGCGTCGTCGACCGGGGAACTTCGACGTCTTGGGTGACCCCCATTTTGGCACTGCGAAGCCGAGAGTGCTAACTCGGGTGACGTCAGCGATCGGTGCGGGTACGGGGGTCTTCACCCCGCCGGCCGAGTCGGGGCAGTACGCCGCACCACCTCCCACATTCTGCCCACCCGACTCAGCTCGGCGTCGGACATCTCCGAGCGCATCATCGGGAGCAATTCGTCTTCCTCGTCGCGCACATCCTGACGCAACAAATCGAAGATCTCCTGCATCAAGTCGTCGCGTCCGGGGTCGGATCGCGGGATCACGTCCAGCGTCGAAAAGAGTCCGTTGATCTGCTGGTGTTCTTTCTCGATTTCCAATGTCAGCTTCTCGCCCTGAGGCAGCCGCTTGCGAATGAACGGCCACAGAACCGCCTCCTCGGCGAAGGCGTGAGGGAACACCAAACGGCACAGGTCATTGAGCAAATCGTCCTGCTCCGTTCCGCTGCTCTCTTCGATGCGGTGGATCAGAGAATCGAGTTCGATGTGGTCACGGCGCTGACGCACCAGGACACTGCCGGGTCCGCCGAACTCCGCGACGCTCTGGTCGGCGATGGATCGAGGCACGGGTGACCTCCCCTTCCTACGTTCGGTAGGTCCGGCGCGTAAAACCGGTGCCGAATCGACGAGGTGTTCGATGCTCTGACAGTTGCCCGGCTCGAATGCGGGCAAACAGCCATGCTGGGCAACGGTTTCAGCTGAAATCACGGGCGAGAAACTGCCAGTCCGAGCTGCCCACCACCCGGCACCCACGCCCGCCCTCGCGCTCAACGACGGTAACGAAGTGCGCCGGCGGACCGACACCCCAGCGGGGGCCTACCGCGCTCACGATACGACCAAGGGTCACACCGTCGCGTTGAAACTTCTTTCGCCGAGTACTACAGCGATTGAGCCGCACTACGGAGGTTTCGCGGTCGGTCATATCGGCAACCCACGGCGCTATGCGCCTGAACTTACGTCGAGGCATGCCCACCGTCGAACGTGCGATGTCTGTACCTCCGGGTGCTGCGTGGGACGTGATCACCGATCTTTCGGCTTGGCCGATATGGGGTCCGACCGTCGCGGGTGCCGAATTGAACGGCCTCGGCCCTTTGGCGCTCGGCTCGCGCGGGAAAGTGTTCACGCCGGTCGGGGTGCCGCTGCCGTTCGAAATCACGGAATTCGTCGACGGTCGCCTGTGGGGTTGGAAGGTCGCGGGCATTCCTGCCACGAGGCACGAGGTGATCTTTGACGGGCGAGGCTGCGTGGTGAGCTTCGCAGTTCCCATCTGGGCGCCGGCCTACCTCTCCATCATGGCGATTGCACTGCCCCGCATCGAACGACTCGCGCGTGAGCGCAGCCGATGAGGGTGCAAGCTCGACTCCGAAGACTGTTCAGTTCCCATGTTGCCGAACGATGTTGAAGACGGTGCCGTCGGGGGCGCGCACCAAAAACCGCCGCACTCCCGGGCGTAGGCGGCAGATTCCGGCTCGGAACACCATGTCTCGGACACAGGCCCGGTATCGATAGTGTCAACACCGATTAGATGTAGGAGGTCGGCAACGGAGGCGAGCGCGACCGACTGATCGCTTGCTACCGGCAGCGCTTCGGTCCGGCGCACCGGCTGGTCGCGCGAGTTCAGATATGTGATGCGCCGATTGATCTTGCCCCAACGAGGAGGTTGGCCGGCGCCTCCGATCGTCAGGTTTCGGAGGTTTCGACGGAACTCCGCTGGCGCCGAACGATGCCGGTGACGACTGCAACGATGGCCCCGACGGCGAGCACGATCGCCGACGCGAACGGGAGCGCGGTGTCGACAGCGCCGACGGCCAGCACCACGGGAATGGCCAACCCCGGCCACGGTACGACCGTCTTCCAGTCGCCCGAACTCCAACCGAGGATGGAACAAATCCCCACGACGAACAGCGCTACCCCGCCGCAGAGGATCCATCGGCCGGCATCGGTGAGTTCACCGACGGGGTGCAGAACGTACTGCTGGATCCCGACGCCGAGCAGGGCGATCCCCAGAGTGAGTGGAAGGTGTCCGTAGATGTACCCGTCCGCGCGGCCGCTCCCCACCGCCCGGTCGTCGTCCTGAATCTCGAATTTCGCTTCGGCGCCGGCGATGTCGAAGTACATCCACCACACTGCGGCCGCAATGGTGAATCCCAACGCCGCCACCGACATCGACGACCACGCCCACGCGGTGTCGTGCATGCCGAGCACGACGGCCGAAATCGACTCACCCAGGACGAGAATGACAAAGAGTCCGAAACGCTCGGGAAGATGGTCCAGGTGCAGCGGCACATTCTGGCCCCACCGGGTGGCCGCGAACGGAGCTGCCGCCTCGATAGCGATGCCCACCGCCCACAGGATGTAGGTGACCGGCGATGGGGTGAACAGGGAGATCGTCCAGACAATCACGCTGATGACCGTTGCCGCGAGATAGATATCGATGGTGACCCGTACGTCGGCGATGTGGCGCCACGCCCGAAAGTAGAGGCCGGCCAGGATCACTCGGGTCGCGATGTAACCGATTCCGAACGCGACCGTTCCGCTACCGCCGATGGCCGTGGTCGCGCTTGCCGCCATCACGGCGACCGCGAAGGTAGCGGCGAGTTTGAGCACCCGGTAAAGAACGTCGTTGGTGTCGAACCGGTTGGCGTACAACGTGGTGGTTACCCAGGACCACCACGTGATGGCGAACAGCCCGGCGAACACGGCAACCCCGTGCCACCCCAGATCGTCCTTCAGACCGATCGCGAGCTGATGGACGACCAGCACATAGGCGAGGTCGAAGAACAGCTCGAGCCGCGTTGCGGCACGATCGTCCTTGATTCGAAGTTCAGGCGGTTGGAACACCGGGGTTGACTGATCGGCTCCGGACTCGCCGTCTTCCGGTCGTTCGCGGGAATCGTCCATGCCGGAAGGTACCCGGCTCTCCACCGATCAACCTCTGGCAGCAGCTGTGCACCAGGGTGCGCTGGTGACGACGGGCCAACCAGGCAATTGAACGCATCCACGGTGGCAGCTACTGCAACTTGCATGGTGCAATCTACACCATTGGGTGTATGGTCGTTGCAGGGAACGCAGCGTCCACAGTCGGGGATCGGCGCGTTCTGGATTCGCCTCCTTCTCGGGATGGGTAGTTTCGATGGTCGGAATCAGAACTGTCTTCATACCAACGCGCCGTGGTTCTTTCACGATGTCGGCGGTCGCACTGGGAATGACTGTGCTTCTTGCATGCAGTTCCACTGCCGATTCGGCAGAGGGCGTTCTCGCCGAAACACCGCCGCAGGTCCCTCCTGCGCAGATCGACCGCGCCGCGGTCGATGCCGCTGTCGGGCAGCTCGACGGGTACATCGACGACATGATGACCTCGACGGGAGCTCCCGGCGTCGCGGCTGCCGTCGTCTACCAGGACGAGGTCCTGTATTCGAGGGGCTTCGGCGTCCGCAGGGTCGGCGAGCCGGATCTCGTGGACACCAGCACCATGTTCCAGTTGGCCTCGGTGTCGAAACCGGTGGCATCGTCTGTGGTCGCGTCTCTCGTCGGCGAGGGCAAGCTGGAATGGGATGAGCCAGTCCGCCAGTACGAACCGGGGTTCGCGGTGTCCGATCCTTATGTCACAGACCATGCGAGCTTCACCGATCTGATGTCGCACCGATCAGGCCTGCCCGATCACGCAGGTGATCTCCTCGAAGATCTCGGCTACAGCTACGACGACATTCTCGCTCGGCTCGATCAGGTTCCGTTGGAACCGTTTCGGGACAACTACGACTACACCAACTACGGATTCTCCGCGGCAGGGGTGGCTGCAGCCAAGTCTCAGGGCACGACCTGGGC
>NZ_JBAWFH010000372.1:0-23741 GCF_049591685.1 Rhodococcus sp. (in: high G+C Gram-positive bacteria)
CGGCTACCCAGTCGGCGACGGCCAGAACGGCCGCGCGCACCTGTTCGGGAGTGACGGTCTTGCTCGGAGCCATGCGTTCCAGCCTAGGTCGGCGGCGTCATTGCCCGATAGTTGCGTCCGCAGGGCACATCCGGCCGTGCGGGCCGAACTATCGAGCAACCACGTCTCGTGCGCGGGCCGCCAGCACCGCGCCCGACGCGTTGACGACGTAGTGCAGCAGCACTGGAGCCAGCACGCTCCCGCTGCGCCGACGCAGCCATGAGAACACCGTTCCCGCTGCGGCAGTGCCCAGGACGGTTCCGACTACCGAATCACCCGCACGTTGCGCCGGGTGAATGTGCCACAGGCCGAAGAAGACCGGCGACAGTGACGGCGACACTGCGTCGAACACGCCGCGGAACGCGAGCTCCTCGGTGACGACCGTGCCCACGGGGATGCGGAAGAGGATCCACTCGGCGACCTCGTCTTCGGACGGTCGCACTCGCTCGGCCAGCGCCGGAACGGCCGCGACGACGAGGGCTGCCACCACGGGTATCGCCGATGCGCCGAGCCCCCACTGCAGGCCGGGGCGCCACCGGGTGAGCCCGAGATCGGTCGCGCCCCGGCCGGACACCACGGCGAGCGATATCCCGAACGCTGCGTTCATCAGCGCCCTCGGCCGAGCCCGGAGATGCAGTGCGGGGACGATCACCGTGCTCCAGGCCGTCGTTGCCGCTCCGAGCGCCAGCGGATTCACTTCTCGGGCCCGTCCCTGCCCGCGTACTCGTCCATGACCGAGCGCACCCGTTCGGTGTCCTGTGCCGTCCAGCCGTCGGGCGCAGCGACGGCTACCCAACCGTCCAGAACGAAGGATCCGTAGTTGTGGCCGTGCCCGTCCGGTACGCCCGCCGCATTGGTGAGGTCGGCCGCCACCTGCCAGAACGTGACGATCGGGAACCATCGCATGTCGGGGAGTCGGTCAGGCCCCGGCGGTTCGGCCAGCCAGCTCGGTCGTTCGAACAGCAGATCCGGCGACCACCACACCACCGGGTCCGATGCGTGCTGAACGTAGAGCACGCGCGGTTCGAGCCAGGGCGCCCCATCCGGCGGAATGCCGCCCCAGTTGTCGGTGAACCGAACGACGAGTCCGTCCGCGTAGACGGGTTGCACCTCGGGGCTTCCCGGGTCGCGGCGGGTGACGAACTGCGACCACAATCTGTTCGCATTGGGTGGTCCGACCCACAGGACGCCGTCGACGCTGTCGCGGATTTCGGCCAAGCCGTCGAACGCGCCTTCACCGGCCTGCGTTCCCAGGCTCTCGCCGTACACGTACAGCCGGGGCCGGGTCTGTTCCGGTTCCTGGAGCCAGCGTTGACGCACCCTGTCGATGAGCGCCTTGCCCGCTTCGGCTGCCTTCTCGCGTTCGGCGAGAAAGGAGATCCAGCTCGGCAGGTACGAGTACTGCGCGGCCACGGTGGCGACGTCGCCCGCGAACATCAGCTCTTCGGCTTCGATCGCGGTGGGATTGACCCAGCCGGTGCCCGTTGTCGGAACCACGACGAGCGCCTCCCGCTCGAATGCCCCTGTGCGTTCGAGTTCCTGAACAACGATGTCGAGCCGCTCCTCCTGCGTGTCTGCGGTTTCGAGACCGGCGTAGGCGCGAATCGGCTCGAGCGCGGATCGGCCGACGCCCTCGGAAATCTCCGCGGCACTGAGTCCACTGGAGACGAAGTTTCGTCCCTCGAATCCCAGTGTGTCCCAGGGTGCCAGCGAATCCGGGCTACCGGACCGCTCTCGGCGGGTGGGTTGCTCGACGCCCTCACGGGTCTCGTTGTTCTGCAGGCTGAACACCGAGTTGGTGACGGTAGAGATACCGCGCAGGACGACGCCCTGTACCAGTGCGAAGACGAGCACCACGACGAGTACGACGCCGATGACGTTCGCCGCTTCGCGCGGCATCTTGACGACCCTGTTGACCTGCCGGGCAACGAACCGGATGAGATCGCGCAGTACCCGCGTCGTCGCGATCAGCAGTGCACCGACGACGATGCTCAGCGCTCCGGTGCGGAAATAGCCTGTGGTCGTGGTTCCTTCGGCATCCATCAGCGCTGCGAGCTGGCGTTGCCAGCCGGCCGAGAGGTAGAGCATGTACAACGCTGCGATGGTCGCGACCACCGGGGTGGCTATTTTCAGCCACAGTTCGACCTTCGGCGGCAGAGGCCACCACGACCTTCTCACGAGGAAAAAGCGGTGCACGGCCCATCCGACGACGACCCCGAAGGCGTAGCCGACGGCCGCGTTGATTCCGCCGATCAGACCCTGGAACAACCAGTCCCGCGGCAGCAGCGACGGTGTGAGCGACCAGCAGAAGAACAGCGCGCCGAATGCGATGCCCGTGAAGTCGAGTTTCAGCAGCCCCCACAGCCACATGACGAAGGGGTGCTTCTCCGGGGAGGGCACGGCGAAGTCCAGCGAAATACGGTCGAGCACATGGACGTGCTCGCGCTCGACCTCGCTGACCTCTCCCCCAGCCGATTCTCCCCCGGGCACGACTACCCGAAAAGTGCGGGCAGGGTGCTCTCGAAGGTGGTGCGGAGTTCGGTCATCGACACCGAGAACTGCCCCTGAACCTCGATCTCGTCCGAGCCTTCGTCGACGACGCCGATGCGCGTCCACGGCAGACCACGGGCGGTGCACATTCCGGTGAAGCGTGTCTCTTCGGTGCGAGGCACGGCGACGAGCACTCGACCGGAGGATTCGGAGAACAGCATGGTGAATGCGTCGGATCCCTCGGGAAGCAGGATGCGGCAACCGGTTTCACCGGCAAGTGCTGCTTCGACGACGGCTTGCGCGAGCCCACCCTCGGACAGATCGTGTGCTGCACTGACGAGGCCGTCGCGCGAACCTGCCAATAGGATGTCGGCGAGGAGCTGCTCACGCGCGAGGTCGACCTTGGGCGGGACCCCGCCGAGATGGTCGTGTTCGACCTGGGCCCAGATGGATCCGTCGAACTCGTCGTGGGTGTCGCCCAGCAGGATGAGGGTCTCACCGGGTTCGAGGCCGAGGCCGGTCGGGATGCGACGGTGCACGTCGTCGATGACGCCGAGCACGCCGACGACCGGTGTCGGCAGGATCGGCTCGGAGCCGGTCTGGTTGTAGAAGCTGACATTTCCGCCGGTGACCGGGATGCCGAGAGTGACGCATCCGTCGGCGAGACCGCGAACGGCCTGCTGGAACTGCCACATGACGCCTGGGTCCTCCGGCGAGCCGAAGTTGAGGCAGTTGGTGACGGCCTTGGGCGTTGCACCGGTGACGGCGACGTTGCGGAACGCCTCCGCGAGAGCGAGCTGCGCACCCCGGTAGGGGTCGAGCGCGGTGTAGCGACCGGATGCGTCGGTGGCGAGTGCGATTCCGCGGCCCGTCTTCTCGTCGATCCGGATGACGCCCGCGTCGGCGTTCTCGGCGAGGACGGTGTTTCCGCGGACGTAGCGGTCGTACTGCTCGGTGATGAACTTGCGGCTGCACAGCTGCGGCGAGCCGATCATTTTCAGCAGCGTCGCCTTGAGCTCGTCGGCGTTCTGCGGACGTTGCAGCGACGCCGTGGTGTTCGCGACGAGCTGGTCCTGCGAGGCGGGGCGCTGCACGGGCCTGTTGTACACCGGCCCATCGTGTGCAACGGTTTTCGGCGGTACGTCCACGACAACGTCGCCGTGCCAGGTGATCTCGAGGTTGTCGCCGTCGGTGACCTCACCGATGACGGTGGCGAGAACGTCCCACTTCTTGCAGACGGCCATGAATGCGTCGACGTTCTCGGGCGTCACGACGGCGCACATACGCTCCTGCGACTCGCTGGAGAGCACCTCCGCCGCAGTCATGCCGGTCGCGCGCATCGGAACCTGCTCGAGCGAGATATGCATCCCACCGCTACCGGCGGACGCGAGTTCCGAAGTAGCACAGGACAGTCCGGCACCACCGAGATCCTGGATTCCGACGACGAGCTTGCCCGCGTACAGCTCGAGGCACGCCTCGATAAGCACCTTCTCCGCGAACGGATCCCCGACCTGAACCGCGGGCAGCTTCTTACGACCGGATCCCTGCTCGTCACCGTCGAACGTCTCCGAAGCGAGCACGGACACACCGCCGATGCCGTCGAGGCCCGTGCGGGCTCCGAACAGGATGATCTTGTTGCCGACGCCCGAGGCGAACGCGAGGTGCATGTCTTCGACGCGCATGACACCGGCGCACAGTGCGTTGAGCAACGGGTTGCCGGCGTAGGAGGCGTCGAACACCGTTTCGCCGCCGACGTTGGGGAGGCCGAGGGAGTTGCCGTAGCCACCGACTCCGGACACGATGCCCGAGAGCACGCGGCGCGTGTCGGGTGCATCGGCAGCACCGAAACGCAGCTGGTCCATGACGGCGATCGGACGGGCACCCATTGCCATGATGTCGCGGACGATGCCGCCGACACCGGTGGCAGCGCCCTGGTAAGGCTCGACGTACGACGGGTGATTGTGGCTCTCGACCTTGAACGTGACGGCCCAGCCGTCACCGACGTCGACGACGCCGGCGTTCTCGCCGATGCCCGCCAGCATCGAGGTGCGCATCTCGTCGGTGGTGGTTTCGCCGAAGTACTTCAGGTGCACCTTGGAAGACTTGTACGAGCAGTGCTCACTCCACATGACCGAGTACATCGCCAGCTCGGCGTCGGTGGGCCGACGACCGAGGATCTCCTTGATGCGGGTGTACTCGTCGTCCTTGAGTCCGAGTTCCCTGTACGGTTGCGCTACGTCTGGCGTGGCGGCTGCGGCTGAAACTGTATCGACGGACACGAGGAGTGGGGTCCCTTCCTGGAGCGAAATGCCTTCGGAGAGTCTATCGGGAACGGCCGACAACCGAAGAATCAGCCGTGCTGTCTCATTTCGGCGGGCGTCAGGAACGCGGCCAGCGCGTCGGCGTAGGCGGTGATGTCGGACGCACCCATCAGCTCCCGAGCGGAGTGCATCGCGAGCTGGGCGGCTCCGACGTCGACGGTGGACAGTCCCGTCCTCGACGCCGTGATCGGCCCGATGGTCGAGCCGCACGGGAGGTCGGCGCGGTGGACGTAGCGCTGCATCGGAACCCCGGCCTGCTCACACGCCAGGGCGAAGGCGCCGGCACCGGTGGAATCGGTTGCATACCTGAGGTTTTGATTGACCTTGAGCACCGGCCCCCCGTTGACCTCGATGCGGTGTGCCGGCTCGTGCCGGTCCGGGTAGTTGGGATGCGTCGCGTGGGCCATGTCGCCGGAAGCGCAGACCGAACCGGCCATCGTGCGCAGGAACTCTTCGCGCCCGCCGCCGCGGCCCAGGACGATGCGCTCGAGCACGGTGTTGAGCAGATCGGAGAAGGCTCCGCGGTCGGACATGCTGCCGACCTCCTCGTGGTCGAACAACGCAAGTACCGGAGTGACCGAGGCCGGGGCCGACACCGCCGCGAGGAGCGCCTGCGTTCCGGCGTAGCAGGTGCCCTGGTTGTCGAGACGGGGCGCGCTGACCAGCTCGGACTCGGCGCCGACGATGGAACTCGGAGCCAGATCGTGCGTCATCAACTCCCAGCCCAGGACGGCGTCGGGGTCGACGCCTTCCTCCTCGGCGACGTAACGCAGGAACGACCTGGGTGCAGTGCCGGTGCCCCAGATGGCGTTGACGTGCCGCTGCGGATCGAGGGTGACGCCTTTGCGGTCCTCGGAGAGGTGGATGGCCAGCTGCGGCACCCTCAGGATCGGCTCGTCGATATCTACCAGCACCTCCCGCAGGCCACTCCCGTCCGGGGCGCCGGCGTCACGAACACTGAGCCGACCGGAGATGCCGAGGTCGCGGTCGAGCCACGAATTGAGCCACGCTCCGCCGTACGGTTCGAGGCCCACCATCTGCCAGCCGGCGGACGTGAGGTCGGGGTGCTGTTTGACCCGGAGGTTGGGGCTGTCGGTGTGGCCACCGACGATGCGGAACGGGCCCTCATTTTCGGTACTCCAGGCAACGAGCGAGCCACCGCGAATGAGGTAGTACCTGCCGGGGTCGGTCGGCCAGGCCTTGCTCTCGTCGACGCGTACGAATCCGACCTCTTCGAGCTGCACCGACACCGTCCGGCACACGTGAAAGGGCGACGGCGAGACGTCGACGAAGTTGCACAGGCCCGCAGCGGACGCATTCGTGAGCATGGGAACCATTGTGGCAGCCGTCGCGTCGAACACACCAAGGACCGCTTCTTCTTCGGCATCGACTATCAGGGGAACACTATGAAATCTGGAACGACGTTGGCCGAGCAAGCCTCGGCAGCAACAACTCTCGCTGTCATCAGCCTGAAGGCCATCGACGCTTTTCGCCGCCACGGCGTCGATGTGCGGCGCATCGACGCATCGACGCTCGGTAGCGATTCGGGTGCGAAGTTCCCGTTGGAGAATTTGATGGACCGATGCCTGGAGAACAACCGGTCGGTGTGGGACCGGATCGTCGACATGCATGCGCGGACGATGGCCGAGGCGGTGCGCGAATCGGATCCGTCGGAACTTTCCGACGACGAGTTCTATTCGCGGTTGCGCGAACGCATCGTCCCGCCGAACGCGCTGACGCGGTACGACGCCTACGACTACAGCCGTCCGTTGGTCGAGTCCGCACCCGACGGACCGCAGCGGGTACTGGGCTTGTCCTACCCGGGCCGGGCGTTGCTGCTTCCCGATGGCGGACTGATCGGGCGCGACATCGACACGGCCTGGGCTGCAGGCCGGGCCAACACGGCATCGCTCGACTTCGATGAATACGAGACGGTGATCAAGGGCGGAGTGGGCATAGAGGTCCGCCGCGGCAATTCGATCTTTCTCGCGTCGAAGGTGGCGGACATGCCCACTCTCGTCTCCGACCATCTCGGCGAGTGCCCGTTCGGCGTGCTGTTCGCCGTTCCCAACAGCCATGAGATCGACTATTACCGACCGTGCGACGCCGCGGACGCCGAGCGTGGTGCCGTCCTGCTCGGGGAGTTGGCGAACCTGCTGTTCGCCCAACAGTCACCCGTTTCACGCGAGGTCTTCTACTGGCGCGACGGGCAGTACACCCGGTGGTCCGACTACGCGGTGATGACTGCGTCCAGCGCCGAATAGAAGATGCCGAGGCCGTCGTCGCTGGGGCCGGTCAACGGCTCGGTAGCGTGCTCGGGGTGCGGCATGATGCCGACGACGCGGCCGTTGGCGGACGAGATGCCGGCGATTCCGCGCTGCGAGCCGTTCGGGTTGGAACCGCTGTAGCGGAACACGACCCGGCCGTCGCCTTCGAGCTGATCGAGAACGTCCTGCGAGGCCTGGAAGCGGCCTTCTGCGTTCTTGACCGGGATGAGGATCTCGGCGCCGGCTTCGTAGCGAGAAGACCATGCCGTGTCGGTGTTTTCCACTGTCAACCACTGGTCGCGGCACACGAAGTGGAGGGCTTCGTTGCGGGTCAGCGCGCCGGGAAGCAAACCGACCTCGCAGAGGACCTGGAAGCCGTTGCAGATGCCGAGCACCGGCATGCCACCCTCGGCTGCCTTGACGACGGATTCCATGACGGGTGCGAACCGGGCGATTGCCCCGGCGCGAAGGTAGTCACCGTACGAGAATCCGCCGGGCACGACGATGGCGTCGACACCTCGAAGATCGGGGTCAGCGTGCCACAGGCTGACGGCCTCGCCGCCCGCCAACGTGACCGCGCGGGAGGCGTCGACGTCGTCGAGGGTTCCGGGAAAGGTGATGACACCAATTCGGGCACTCATGCTGTGGGTTCTCCTGTGAGGCGGGTGACTTTCCAGTCCTCGATCACCGTGTTCGCGAGCAGCGACTCGGCGATCTTCTCCAGTTCGGCATCGTCGACACTGTCGTCGACCTCGAGCTCGAACCGCTTGCCCTGACGTACGTCGGACACCCCGGCGACACCGAGACGGCCGAGTGCGCCCGCGATGGCCTGACCCTGCGGATCGAGAATTTCGGCCTTGGGCATGACATCGACAACAACACGGGCCACGGGTGAGCTCCTCGAGAAAGATCGGTACCGGCAGAAAGGAAGTGTACGCAGCCCCAGCGTCGGCCGCGAAACTGCGCTTACTGTGGAGGCCATGCGACTGACACACTTCGGACACTCCTGTGTACTCGTCGAATCGAACGGCACGACGGTGCTCGTCGACCCCGGTACGTTCTCGCACGGCTTCGAGGGCATCACCGGACTCGACGCTGTTCTGATCACGCACCAGCATCCCGACCATGCCGATCTCGAGCGACTTCCCGCTCTGCTGCAAGGAAATCCGAGCGCGGCGCTGTACGCAGACCCGATGACGGCGGCGCAACTCGGCGACCGCTGGACGGCCACGCACGCGGGTGACGTGTTCTCGGTCGGCGGTATCCAGGTGACGGGCGTCGGCGGCACTCACGCCGTCATCCATCCCGAGCTTCCCGTGATCGACAACACGGGATATCTGTTCGGGACGCCGGAGAATCCGTCGCAGCTCTTCCATCCGGGCGATTCCCTGTTCGTTCCGGAACGACAAGTCGACGTCCTCGCTCTACCTGCAGCTGCGCCGTGGTCCAAGATCTCCGAGACGGTCGACTTCCTGCGTGCGGTCGCTCCACGCGTCGCTTTTCCCATCCATCAGGGAATCGTCGCCGAGCAGGCGCGCGGCATCTACTACGGGCGCTTCCGGGAGATGGCCGCCGACGCCACCGAGTTCCGGACGTTCGACGAGGAGTCGAGCGTCGAGCTCTAGCCGGTGACCTCGGGCGGCAAGTCGTCCATCATCGTCACACTCGACCCGTTCCACTGGTAACGAACGAGGGCGGGGCCGCCGGACGGGTTCGCATTGGGGTCGTCGCCGACGAGCCAGCGGTAGCCGACGGTGACGGTATCGAGGGTCTGGCCGGTCACCGACGAGAAGCTGTAGGGCTCGGCCGTTGCCGTGCCGAGGTAGACACCGTCGGCGAAGAACAGATGGTGGTCGGGCGTGCTCGCTGTCGCGCCCACCGAGGTCGCCGACACCCAGGTGAACGACGCACACTTCTCGCCCATCTCGTAGGCCACCCACGCGGCCCCGTCGAAGTACTGCGGGAGCGACGCGACTGCGTCCGTCACCGTGGGCGAGCGAAGAGCAAGGCATACGGCGGGATGCGCAGCACCTGGCGACGCGTATTCCGGAGGTGGCTCGGCAGGCACTTCGACTTCCGTGGGCAGCGGCGGTATGTCGATAGCCGGAGGCTGTATGCCAGTAGCCGGCGGCGGGAACGCAGCGTTGGGAGCGGCCCGCTCGGGCAGGTTCTGCCGGCCCGGCGCGGGCGACGAAGTGGTGACGGCAGTGATTGTGCCGTCCTCGGCGTCTGTGCACCCCGCCAGTACGGGTGTCATCACCGCGGCAACGCCGAACGCTACGATCCGCAGACCTCCAGTAATGAACCGTGTCATGTCGCCGCCTCGAAGTCGGGGTGCTGTTCGAGTGCTACATCCTCGAGACCGGCGGGTCTGTTACTCCGGTTACGCCGCCCGGTGGATCTGGCGGCTGTGTTCGTACACGGAGGGGGTTGCGCCGCTGTAGAGCGCGAGGTCGACAGCGTCGAGAATTGCCTGGCGCGGGCCGGAACGTCCGAGCTGCTTGGCGCTGACGGCCAACCGCACCAACCCCCCGCGGCGCGCTGTCCGCCCGGCGCCGATGACCAGTGCGCGGCACCACCAGGGTTCGGCCTTGAAGCCTTCGCCGATTCCCAGCACACGGCCGCGCGAGATAGATCCCGACTCGAGGTCGTGAATTGCGTTGATCCCCACGATCATTCGAAATCCCGCATCGGGCAGAGCCGCAACGGCGCCGGGCGAAGCCAGCCAGCGCGGCGCGGCAAACACCCTCGTCCGCAACCCGGTCTGCTCCATCACTCGATCGGCTGCCATAAGGCGCAGTCTGGCCTCGTGCCGGGGCAGCGTCGCGAACTCGGCGCGCCGACGCTTGGTCGCAGCCTGGTCGTATCCGTGGAGAACGACCGAGTCGCCGACGTTACGTCGGCTTCGCAACCACTCTTGGGTGTGCTCGTCCTGGGTCAGTCGGTATTTGTCCTTGAGCCGCGGAGCAACCAGAAGCGAGAGGGAGACGTTGCGCTTGTCGAGTTCGGCAGCGAATTCCGCTGCGTGCTCGCAGGTGTCGTCTCTGATGCCGCTCACCGACACGATCAGCCGTCCAGACATGACTCGAGCCTCGCACACCAAGGTGAACGAGGCTCGACGACGGAAAGGACCGCGGCTAAACGGCGATGTTCTCCTTGGGCAGGATCTTGTCGATCGCAGCCAGCAACTCGGGGGCGTCCGGCTCGGTGCGGGGGCGGAAACGGTTGGTGACGACGCCGTCGGGTGAGATCAGGAACTTCTCGAAGTTCCATTGGACGTCGCCGGCCTTGCCGTCGGCGTCCTCGGCCTTGGTGAGCTCGGCGTACAGCGGGTGCTGGTTCTCGCCGTTGACGTCGACCTTCTCCATCATCGGGAAGGTGACACCGTAGGTGGTGGAGCAGAACGTTTCGATTTCCTCGGCGGTGCCGGGCTCCTGTCCGCCGAACTGGTTGCACGGAACGCCGATGACCGACAGGCCCTTGGCGGCGTATTCGGTGGCCAGCTTTTCGAGCGTGGCGTACTGGGGCGTCAAGCCACACTTCGATGCGACATTGACCACCAGGACCGCCCTGCCTGCGTACTCATCGAGCGAGGTGGGCGCACCGCCCAGCGTGTTGATGCCGATGTTCTGGACTTCAGTCATTGCCCGAATCTACCTGTGAGTACCCGACGAACGGGAACCGACCACTTCAAAAGGGAGAAGCGGCTCACCTGTGGGCGAGCCGCTTCTCCTATTTTTCCGAACCGGGCGACGGTGGGATGCTCGGCGCCCGGCAGGCCCTCTGCTAGACCTTCACCTTGGCGACGTCCTCCGAGCCGGAGGTACGACGATCGTCCTCGGGCAGGTGGTCGTCGACCATGGTCTCCTCGTCGAACGGCAGGCCGCCGTCGAGCACGGTTTTGACGCGGGAAGCGTCGATGGTCTTGGTCCAGGTTCCCACCAGCAGGGTTGCAACTGCGTTGCCGGAGAAGTTGGTGACCGCGCGGGCCTCGGACATGAACCGGTCGATGCCGACGATGAGGCCGACGCCGTCGAGCAGTTCGGGACGGTGGCTCTGCAGGCCGCCGGCCAGTGTTGCGAGGCCTGCACCGGAGACTCCGGCTGCACCCTTGGAGGCGATGATCATGAACAGCAGCAGCGAGAACTGTTCTGAGATCGACAGCGGCATGGCCATGGCGTCCGCGATGAAGATCGAGGCCATCGTCAGGTAGATCGCGGTGCCGTCGAGGTTGAACGAGTAGCCGGTCGGGACGACGATGCCGACGGTGGTGCGCTCGACCCCGACGTGTTCCATCTTGGCGATCAGACGTGGCAGAGCCGACTCGGACGAGCTGGTGGCGACGATGAGCAGGTATTCGCGGGCCAGGTACTTCACCAGCTTGAAGATCGAGAAGCCGGACACGAACTTCAAGATCAGGCCGAGGAAGAAGAACACGAAGATGAAGCAGGTGATGTAGAACGCCAGCATCAGCGTGCCGAGCTGGATCACTGCATCGAAACCAGTTGCGCCGACGACGCCTGCGATGGCACCGAACGCTCCGATGGGGGCGAGCCACAGGATCATCGTCAGGATGCGAAAGACCAGCTTCTGAACAGAGCCGATGCCCTTGAGGATGCCTTCACCCTGCTTGCCCATGGCCTGCAACGCGAAACCGACAAGGATGGCGACGAAGAGTGTTTGCAGGACACTTCCTTCGGTCAGCGACGAGACGAGGGTCTCCGGGATGATTCCGGCGATGAAGTCCATCGTGCCGCCGGCCCCTTCGGCCTGCTCGACGTACTTGTCGACCGCACCACTCGACGGAATGTTCAGACCCTGACCGGGCTGAATCAGGTTGCCGACGAACATGCCGATACCGAGGGCGATGGTGGACATCGTGATGAAGTAGGCGAGTGCTAGTCCGCCGACCTTCCCCACGCTGGCGGCTGCCTTCACCGCGCCGATGCCGAGGACGATGGTGCAGAAGATGACCGGGCTGATCATCATCTTGATCAGTGCGATGAACAGGGTTCCCAGGACCGCGAGATCGACCGCGAACTCCTTGGCCGTCAGGCCGACGATGACGCCCGCCACCACGGCAATGATCACCGCGATGTAGAGCCAGTGGGTCTTGTCGCGCTTCTTCTTCGGCTCCGGCTCGGGGCTCCGGCTGCCGTCAGCAACGATGCTGGTAGTCATGGGTACGTCCTTTGTGACTTATGGAGTGAGTTGGATCACTGCCTTGCTAGAGGACGATGGTGGTCGAGATCGTGACCGTAGTCACGAATACGTTCATTCTGTTCACAGGAACAGTCGACGAAACGAGGCGTGAACAGTGGCGAAACGCCCGATGAGCGTTGCGGGGCAGGTTCTCGTCCTGCAATTGATCGTCATGGCCGTCATCGTGCTGGCGGGGGCGATCCTCACCATCGTCAACGAACGAGACAACAGCGACGATGCGACGCGCCGCGAAGTCGTTGCGATCGCGGCGAGCATTGCCAACGAACCGTCGACGCCCGTCGCGATCGCGGCCGAGGATCCGACGGCCCTGCTGCAGCCCGAGACCGAACGCATCCGAATGGTCACCGGCGTCGATTTCATCGTGGTCATGGCGCCCGATCGCACCCGGTTCACGCATACGACCGTCGACCTGATCGGCAAACCGTTCAGCGGCAACATCGACCGAGCTCTCGCCGGCGAGACGTTCACCGAGACGTACGTCGGGTCACTCGGTCCGTCGATCCGCGCGGTCACCCCTGTCACCGACACGGACGGCGCGGTCGTCGGCCTCGTGTCCGCCGGCGTCACCCGAGCGAAGATCAGCGACCAGTTCTTCAAAGGTCTGCCCCTCATCATCGGCGTCGTGCTCGCTGCCTTCGTCGTCGCGACGATCGGTTCGGTTCTTCTGAGCAGGCGCCTGCGTCGCCAGACCCTGGGCATGGCTCCCGACGAATTGCGCACGATGTACGAGCATCACGACGCCGTCCTGCACTCCATCAGCGAAGGCCTCGTCGTGTTCGACAAGAACGGGACCGCCGAAATAGTCAACGACGAGGCACGGCGTCTGTTGGACCTGCCCGACGGGCCGGTGCGACGGGAGGACCTGCCGGAGTCGTTGCAGCACATGTCATCCGACACGGCGGGTGAACTCCACCTGACCGACACACGGGTGCTCGTCGTGAATCAGGACCCGGTGCTGTGGGGCGGGTACCGGCTCGGCGACGTGCTGACCATTCGTGACCGCACCGAATTGCAGGGTGTGATGGGCGAACTCGACTCGGTGCGCAGTTTCGCCGAATCGCTGCGTTCGCAAGCACACGAATCGGCCAACCGTCTGCACACCGTCATCACCATGGTCGAGCTCGGACGGCCCGACGAAGCAGTCGAATTCGCGACGGCCGACCTCGAGCTCTCCCAGCATCTCATCGACCGCCTGATGGCGTCGGTGGGCGAACCCGCGCTGGCGGCACTTCTTCTCGGCAAGGTGAGCCAGGCAGCGGAACAGGGCGTGGAGCTCACGGTCACCGAGGACACAGCCCTAGATCATGCGGGTGTTCTAACTCCGCGGGAATTGGTCACGCTGGTCGGCAATCTGATAGACAATGCAATCGATGCCTCGAAGGAAGCGGAACAGCCGTGGGTCGAAGTGACCGTGCGTGACTCGGCGACGGAACTGCTGGTTCGGGTATCCGACAGCGGTCCGGGAATGCCCGCCGACGTACTCCGGACGGCACTCACCCGGGGATACTCCACGAAGGCCGGGTCCCGCGGCATCGGCCTGGCACTGGTGACGCAGGTGGTCAATCGCTACCGCGGCATGCTCACCTCGGAGGTCACCTACGGCTCCGTCCTCACCGCCACCATCCCGTTCGGATCCGCATCGTGATTCGCGTGCTCATTGTGGAGGACGAGCCGCTGATCGCCGAAGCCCACCGAACCTACGTCGAACGAGTGCCGGGGTTCACTGTGGTCGATGTGGTGCACACCGGTTCCACGGCACTGCGAACTGCAAGCGAAGCCGACCCGTCGATCGATCTCGTTCTGCTCGACATCGGCCTGCCCGACGCCAACGGCATCGATGTCGCCGCGGCACTGGGCGGATTGCGCCCGAGCCCCGACGTCATTGCCATCACCTCGGAGCGCGACCTGGCCGTGGTCCGGTCCGCGGTCGCCCACGGCGTTGTGCTGTACCTGCTCAAGCCGTTCACCTTCGCGGCCTTCCGTGACAAGCTCGAGCGCTATCGCGAATTCCACGACGCCCTACCCGCCGGCGAGAACGCAGCCAGCCAACGCGACATCGATCGCGCGATGTCGCACCTGCGCACCGCCGACGAGCGCGCCTCGACTCCCAAAGGTATTGCGCCGCAGACGATGGACGGGGTCACCGCCATCGTCCGTGACGCACCCGGAGGCCTGAACGCGTCCGAAGCCGCCAAGCTCGTCGGGGTCTCCCGCGTGACGGCTTGGCGTTACCTCGAGCGCCTCGCAGACGACGGCCTCGTCGTCCGCAACACCGAATACGGCAAGGCCGGCCGCCCGCAGGTGCGGTACGTCTGGAAGCAGGTCCGCTAGGCGCCGGTCTGCCGCACGATCCAGGCGTATTCGAACGCCGCTTCCTTCCACTTCTCGTAACGACCGCTGACGCCGCCGTGTCCGGCGTTCATCTCGGTCTTGAGCAGCAGGTCCGTCTCGCCTGTCTTGGTGGCCCGAAGTGCCGCAATCCATTTGGCGGGTTCGACGTACAGCACGCGGGTGTCGTTGATCGACGTGATCGCGAGGATGGCCGGATAGTCCTTGGCCTCGACGTTTTCGTAGGGGCTGTACGACTTCATGTAGTCGTATACCTCCTTGTCGGCCAAAGGGTTTCCCCACTCATCCCACTCGATGACCGTCAACGGCAGGGATGGATCGAGAATCGAGGTCAGCGGATCCACGAACGGCACGTTCGCGAGAATGCCGTTGAACAACTCCGGTGCGAGGTTGGCGACGGCGCCCATCAGCAGCCCGCCAGCACTGCCGCCGTCGGCGACGAGATGCTCCGGCGACGTTCTGCCGGTGTCGATGAGATGGCGTGCTGCGGCAACGAAGTCGGTGAACGTGTTCTTCTTCGTCAGCATCTTGCCGTTGTCGTACCAGAGGCGCCCCATTTCGCCGCCGCCGCGCACGTGGGCCACGACGAACACGATCCCCCGGTCGAGCAACGACAACCGCGCCACCGAGAAAGACGGATCCATCGAGGCCTCGTACGAACCGTAGCCGTACAGCAGCGTCGGCGCGGGGCCGTCCGGAACATCCTTGCGGCGAACGATCGACAGCGGGATTCGAGTGCCGTCCTCGGCGGCCGCCCAATCGCGCTGCTGCAGATAGTCGGCCGCGTCGTAGCCGCCGAGCACGGGCTGCGACTTGCGCAGCAGCAGTTCTCCGGTCGCCAGGTCGTAGTCGTATACCTGCCCCGGGGTGATGAACGAGGTGTACACCATGCGCAGTAGAGGCTGCGTCCACTCGGGGTTCGATCCCGCGCCGACGGCGTAGAGCTCCTCGTCGAACTCGAGCTCGCGATATTCGCCGTAGCCGTCGACGGTCAACGGCCAGATGGCCATTCGGGTCAACGCCTCGCGGCGGTAGTTCAGAACCAGGTGATCGGCGAAAGCGTCGACGTCCTCGAGCCGCACGTCGTCGCGGTGCGGAACAAGGACGGTCTGATCCGTCGGGTCGTTGACGGGAGCGTCGGCCAGCATGAAGTTGACGGCCTTCTCCCCGTCGGTGCCCCAGCCGTCGACGGACCCGTTGTGCTGAATCAAGAACCGATCCTGACCCTTCACCACGGCATGCTCGACGCTGTACTCGATGCCGTCGACCCGCGGCAGTACGACACGGAACTCGCCCTCGGGGTCTTCCGACTCGAGGACCAGGCATTCGGACGTGATCTTCGAGCCGACCCAGATGAGCAGGTACTTCTCGCTGCGGGTGGAGCCGAAACCGACCCAGTAACTCTCGTCCGGCTCGTGGAACACCTTGACGTCGTCTGCCGTCGGAGTACCCAGCTTGTGCCGCCACACGGTGTCGGGGCGCCAGGATTCGTCGACGGTCTGATAGAACACGTGGCCGTGGTCGAACGACCAGGTGGCGCCCGTCGAGACCTTCTCGATCTCGTCGGGCAGCATCTCGCCGGTCCGCAAATCCTTGAAGCGCAACGTGTATCGCTCGTCGCCCTCGGTGTCCGTCGAGTACGCGAGGAGGTTGCCGTCGCGGCTGATGGAGAATGCGCCGAGGGAGAAGAAGTCGTGCCCCTCTGCTTCGACGTTGGAGTCCAGCAGCACCTGCTCGCCGTGGACCCCGCTGTCGTTCGAGAGCTCGGGCGGCGTCCAGTCCTCAGGAGAGTCGACGGGGCAACGGCATTGGAGGCCGTACGACTTGCCTTCGATGGTGCGCGAGTAGTACCACCACTCGCCCATCCGAGTGGGTACGGACAGGTCCGTTTCCTGGGTGCGCGACTTGATCTCGTCGAAGATCTTTCCGCGCAGTTCGTCGAGGCCGGCCGTCTGCTGCTCGGTGTAGGCGTTTTCCGCTTCGAGGTACGCGATGACCTCCGGATCGTTCTTGTCGCGCAGCCACTCGTAGTTGTCGACGAACGTGTCGCCGTGGTGGGTCCGCTCGTGCGGCACCTTCTGGGCAATCGGCGGGGAGATGGGAGGAGTTACTGTCATGGCTTGACCCAATCTTCGAAGTTGAGGCCCGAAATCCGTTCGTAGGCCTCGATGTACCGTGCACGTGTTGCAGCGACGACGTCGTCCGGGAGCGCAGGCGGCGGTGTGTCACCGTGGCGGTCCCAGCCCGACTGCTCGGTGAGCCAGTCGCGGACGTACTGCTTGTCGAAACTCGGTTGTACGCGGCCCTCCGCGTAGCCGTCGGCGGGCCAGTACCGGGAGGAATCCGGTGTCAACACTTCGTCGGCGAGCACGAGGTTGCCCTCGCGATCGAGCCCGAACTCGAACTTGGTGTCGGCCAGGATGATTCCGCGTTCGAGGGCGAAGTTGGCTGCCCGGAAGTAGATTTCGAGGGTGTCCTCGCGCAACTTGACAGCGAGGGCTTCACCGACCTTGTCGATCACGGCCTGAAAGTCGACGTTCTCGTCGTGCTCGCCCATCGCGGCTTTCGCGGCGGGCGTGAAGATCGGCTCGGGTAACTTGCTGGATTCGACGAGCCCCTCCGGCAGTTCGACGCCGCAGACCGCGCCGGTGCGCCGGTAATCGGCGAGCCCGGACCCGGTGAGGTACCCGCGCGCGACGCATTCGATGGGAACCATCTCGAGCTTCTTGACCACGAGTGCGCGTCCGAGCAGTTCCTGGGGGATGCGTTCGTCGAGCGGATCGCCCGCGAGGTGGTTCACCCCACCGAGTTCGGCGAAGAAGAACACGCTCATCGCGGTCAGAACGCGTCCCTTGTCGGGGATCGGGGTGTCGAGGACGTGGTCGTAGGCCGAGATGCGGTCGCTGGCGACGAGAAGGAGATGGTCGTCGTCGACGATGTAGAGATCGCGAACCTTGCCGCCGGCCAGATGCTGGTAGCTACTGAGAGTTGGACGCACGAAACCAACCCTATCTTCACCTGGTGACGCGGCACGTTCTCGACAGGGAACAATGGTTGGTAATGGCAACGAACAAGAAGGTCTCAGGTGACGGCGGAGTCGCCGACGTCGGGTTCCGCTCCGAGCGTGGGCCGGTGCTCATCGCGCTGATGCTCAGCACCTCGCTCGTCGCGCTGGACTCCACGATCATCGCGACGGCAGTGCTCACCATCGTCGGCGACCTCGGCGGGTTCAGTCAGTTCCCGTGGTTGTTCTCCATCTACCTGCTCGCCCAGGCCGTGTCGGTACCGGTGTACGGCAAGCTTGCCGATCTCTTCGGCCGCAAAAAAGTGATGCTCTGGGGAATCGGTGTATTCCTGCTCGGATCGGTGCTGTGCGGCCTGGCGTGGAGCATGCCTGCGCTCATCGCGTTCCGGGCGATCCAGGGTCTCGGTGCGGGAGCCGTCCAACCCATGTCCATCACCATCGCGGGCGATATCTACACCCTGCGGGAACGCGCGAAAGCCCAGGGCTATCTCGCGAGTGTGTGGGCGATGTCCTCGGTGCTCGGTCCGGCACTCGGCGGCATCTTCTCCGAATACCTGTCGTGGCGCTGGATCTTCTTCGTCAACATCCCGCTCTGCATGTTGGCTGCGTGGATGCTGATTCGTCGGTTCCACGAGGGACCGGTCACCGGCACCAGGCCGAAGATCGATTACCTCGGGGCAACCTTCCTGACGATGGGCGCAGCTGCAATGCTGCTCGGCCTGCTCGAAGGAGGGCAGTCGTGGGCGTGGTCGTCGGGCGCATCCATCGGTATCTTCGCGGTGGGGGTGGTCTCGCTCGCACTGTTCACGTGGCAGCAGACCCGCGCTTCCGAGCCGATTCTGCCGCTGTGGGTCTTCACCCGGCGCGTCCTCGTCGTCAGCAGCTTCATTTCACTTCTCGTCGGAGCGATCGTTCTGGGGCTGACGTCCTATGTTCCGACGTTCGTCCAGGGGGTGCTGGGTACCGGCGCCATCGTCGCCGGTTTCGCGCTGGCGACCCTGACGCTGGGCTGGCCCATCTCCGCATCGTTGTCGGGCAAGCTCTATCTGCGTTTCGGATTCCGCGCAACGGCGATGACCGGCGGCTTGATCGCGGTGCTCGGCACCGGTCTGGCGACCCTACTCGGCGCCGGTTCGAAAATCTGGATGATCGCTGCCGTGTGCTTCGTCGTCGGCCTCGGCATGGGCCTCATCGCCAGCCCGACGCTGATCGCCGCGCAGTCGTCCGTCGAATGGGAGGAACGAGGTGTAGCAACGTCGACCAATATGTTCGCGCGCTCGATCGGCAGCGCCGTCGGGGTGGCGATCTTCGGCGCCATCGTCAACTCGCGAGTCTCCGAAGATCCCGAGCCGGCACAGTTGTCCGACGCAATCCACCTGGTCTTCGTCGGTGTCTTCGGCGCAGCCTTACTGATGCTCGCTGCCGCGGCGCTGATGCCGAAGAAGACCCCGGCGCAAACCAGTGGACGGCCGTGAGGGCCTGAGTGCTTCCGCTCAGGGGCGACCAGCCGAATCTGTGAACTCGACCACCGTCGAACCCCAGCCGAGGGATCCGAGTCGTGGTTCGTCGAAACCACTCTCGACCACCAACACGAGCAATTCTTCGGCGGTGCGACGCCCGGTCCCGTGAAGACACAACTGCAGCAGGTCGTCTTCGGTGTCGTGGTCATCGGCCGTGACGGGGTCGAAAACCTCGGTGATCAACACCGTTCGCGTCGACGACGACGCGATGGTGCGAAGCAGAACCCGCGCATCGGCGTCGGGATGAACATCGACCACGCCGACGACAACGGCGAGATCCACCGGCTCCGCGAGAGGAGCAAACTCACTGGCATCGATGCGTTGCACTCGGCGGCGGCGGGTCTCGGCCACGTCAGCGAAATTGCGGTCGTTCATGGCGGGTAGACCGACGAGTACAACCTGCACGTCGTCTTGTAACCGAACGAGGGCATCCGCGTACACGCCTGCAGCTTCACCGTAGATCGCCACGGTTGTAACACCGCCGAGGTCCACAGCGTCAGGGAGGGCAGGCGCCCGGTACACCGCGTCGAACGCGCATTTCTCGTGGAAGCCGTCGAGGAAGCCTGGCTGCGATTGTTTTCGCGCAAAGCTGTGATCCACAGCGGCGGAGCCGCTTCGAACCGACTCGAGCAATCCGAGGAACGCCAATTCCATACGCGTATCGATGTCATCGAAGTGCAGCGCTCGGGTGAGAAACGAATCCTGTTCGGCGAGAACGGACCCTGTGTCGGTCAACACGTAATTATCCCCGTCGAGCCCCAGCAGGTCCATCAGAACAAGGTGCCGAAGCAACTTCGTCGTTGCCCTGGCATCCGTCCTACATACTGCCGCGATCTGCAGCACTGTGCTCGATCCGCTGTCGACGGCCTCGAACACACCGAGTGTCACCGCGGTTCTGACCGCCAGCGGTGGAAGGAGTTCGGACATCTCGTGGACGCGATCGGCCGGTTCAACCCGGGCTTCCGCACCCCGAGCTCTCGTCGCAGGTGCGTCGCGCCTTCTCCAGTATCCGGCGATCTCGACGAATTCCTTGGCAATTCCGCGGTCCTGCTTCGCCCAGCGTCGCAGTGGTTTTATCGTCGTCGCCTCACCCGCGACCCACAGGTATGGCTGACCACTACGCCACTGCGCACTCTGGACGGTCTCGACCAGCCTGGATCGACCTTTGTTCTCGGATCGGAACAGCCAGGTGATGTCCACCGATGCAACAGACTCGAGCTCCTGTCGATGAGACGGTTCTCCCACCTCGATGACGACGGTCGCGGGCAGGTGGTGCGGAAGCTTTTCGAGACAGTGAGCGATGGCAGGCAAAGCTGTCTCGTCACCTGCCAGCAACATCCACTGCGCGCCGCGTGGCAGGCCGGACGAGTGCTTCGGCCCGGCAACCAGGATCTTCTCGCCCGGCTGCACGTAAACCGCCCAATCGGATGCCAGACCGCCGACGTGCAACGCGAAATCGACGGCCATTTCACCGGTCGACGCGTCGAACCTCCTGACGGTGTAGGTCCTGCTGTACGGAAACGACCCGGCGGGCCAGTCCACCGTCCCGTTGTCGAGGTTGGTCGGTACCGCGAACGGCAACGATCCGGTGGCGGGGTCGACCGGGAGCAACTTGATGTCGTCGTCGAACCCTGTTGTCCTGACGTCGGGAAGCTCGACGCCATCGCGGTGGTGACTCCGCATCGCCGGTCCACCCAGGATCACCCGTCGCATACCGGGAGTGACGTCCTCGACGGTCAGAACGTCCATTTCGCGCAGGCAGATCGGGAAGATTTCGACCTCACGTACCGTCCCCGCCATCTACTTGGCGAACAGCGTCTGGACTTGGTCCAGAGTCGAGATGACGCCGTCGTAGTCCGGCCGGTAACTCGTGGCAGGTAGCTCGAACACGTTGCCGGATGCAAATGCAGGTAAGCCCGCATACGCCGGGTCCCGCTTCAACTCCTCGAGGGTGCGTCCTGCTACTGGAACCACGATGATCACCGGCGCGTTTGCGACCGGCGCCAGCAGTTCGGTGCTGATGATGAAGGAGTCACCCGATCCGTAGAGTTCGGGATTGTCGGCCTTGGCGAGCACGTCGTCGGGCTCGAGACCGACGGCCTCGAGCAAAGTTGGCAACGTGGCCGTCTGCGGGATGAAGGCAGGCTCGTTGGTGCTGAGCGACAACAGATACGCCGCCGGCGATCCTGGAACCGTGATGGCGTCTTTCACCTCGGCGACCTTGGCGTCGTAGGCGTCGAGGAGACCCGCGACCTTGTCCGACTCGCCCGCGGCGTCGGCGACTGCTTCGAGCTGGCCCTGCCAGGTGTTGACCGTCGTCGGGATCAGGACGGTCGGCGCGATGGCCGTCAATTGGTCGTACGCGTCATTTGCCTGTACTGCAGAAATACCCTGTCCGCCACCGATGATGAGGTCCGGTTTCGCCTGAGCGACGGCTTCGATGTTCAAAGCCTCCCCCGCCGGAAGCTCCTCGGTGCCCTGCGCCTCGGCCTTCTCGGCCCACTGTGGCGGGAATCCGCCGTCGAGATTGGTGACGCCGAGCAACCGGGTGTCGGTGATTGCGATCGGCGCGTCGAGTGTGAAGAGATACCCGGCAAGACCGGCCGACAGGACAGCGATTCGCTGCGGGTCGGCAGGAACCGTGACGTCACCTTTCTCGGTCGCGATTGTCCGGGTCGCGCTACTCGTATCTGTGAGGGTGGCGACGTCCGACGTGTCGTCGCTGCAGGCGGTAAGACCGATCGCGACCGCGGCCAATACAGCAGCGGCATGCAGGCCGCGTCGTCGAACAACTAACTCGGACAAGAAGGATCCCTTCGAAGGCTCTTGACTTCAGTACTACTCAACTGAAATCGCAGCCTAAGCGAAATCGCTGTCGATGTGGTGAGTCAGCTCGCCCGGTGGCCCATCCGCTCGAGACCAGCGGAGCCGGCTAAAGCCCGACGCGCTCGAGCATGGCATCGAATTCTTCGCTTGCTTCGGCTTGACTACGGCCTGCTTCGAGAGCGCCGTTGTACACGGCGAGGGCCTCTTCCTGGAACTTCTCGTACTTCTTGAGCCACTGTTCGGAGTTGGCTCGCCAATAGCCGATGATCTCGAATTGACGCGTCGGGAAGCCGAGGGTCTTGCGGACGAACTTGCGGACGCTGCGCGAGCACGATGCTTCGCCCGCGAACCACACGTATCCTTCCCCATCGGGGATCGGGAAGTTCTTCACTGCATCGTCGAGAACGCTTGCGCAATCGCCGTTGCCGGAACCGATTCGCCAGTCGTACGTGACGTCGCCCGCGGTCTCGAACTGCTGGATATCACTGCGTTCGAGCACCTCGCCGATGACGTGCGCCTTCGCACCGGCGGGAAGCTGTTCGACGATGCGGCCCAATGCCGGCAGACCCGTCATGTCGGCGACGAGCAACTGCCAGTCCGCGGTCCTCGGCACCGCGTACCAGGACCGTGGTCGGGTGAATCCGACTACCTGCCCCACAGTGGCCCGAAGCGCCCACGAGGCAGCGACGCCTCCCTCGTGAGCGACGAAATCGACGACCAGTTGTCCGCCTTCGTGTCGGCGAACGGTGTAGTTGCGGCCTTCCGGAACGTCGTCGACGCCGTGGTACCACCAGACACCGTCGACCTCGGTCATGGCCGGGGGGCGGTTCTCCCCGTCGCGGGGGAAGAAGATGGTGATGCATTCGTCGGGTGCGCCCAGGGGTTGATAGTGCGCCACGTCGTCGTCGCCGCCGAACGTGACGCGGACCATGTGCTTGGTCAGCTGTTCCACCGCCGCGACCTCGGCAAAGTAGAAACCCCTGTCGTTCGAACGCTTGTGCGTCATCCGTCTGCCTCGTTCCGTCCAGATGTTCGTGCGTGTCAGCAGTAACGAGAGCCATCCACAACCATCGAGAACCAGGGTAGCCTACCCTCGCAAGGTACGGCCCTTTCGTGGCCGAGAAGACGTCGAGAGCGCGCTCGGACACCTCGACGCACAGCTCATCGAACATTCCAGTACGACCGCGAGCGAGGGACCATGACTTCCACGGCCTTTTCCCATCTTTTCACGCTGTCGCGACCACACGGTTCGGTGATTGCGGGGCAACCCCTACGCGAACTGAACGACGTCGAGGCAGCTGTTGCGGCACTCCGCGATGCCACGGCACCGGCTGTCGTGGGGGCTCTGCCATTCGACCGCACGCGGCCGGCCGCGTTGTCGGTCGTCGACTCGCTGCACCACCATCCGATGCCCTGGCAGCCATCTCGAAAAATACCCGTGTTGCCGAGCTTCACCGCGTCGGCGGTGGACGAATCAGAGCATCTGACTCGGCTGAAGAGCGCCATTTCGATTCTGCAACAGCCAGACTCGCCGCTGGAGAAAGTGGTGTTGGCCCGCCGATTGGAACTGCGGGCCTCCTCGCGTGCGGAACCGGTTTCGCTACTGGCAGCACTCGTCGCCGGTAATCCGGCGGGCAACGGGTTCTTCGTCGACCTGTCCAGTGCGGGCGGCGAACACAGG
>NZ_JBAWFH010000373.1:0-1505 GCF_049591685.1 Rhodococcus sp. (in: high G+C Gram-positive bacteria)
CGTCGCCCGCGCCGACCGCCCGGCTGAGAGGCTCGGCCAGGACCATCACCGGGATCGTGACGACGACCCCGATGATGACTGCGAGCCAGATCCCGTCGATGCCCTGCCGGAGCGCGCCAGCGGTGTCGCCGGCGCCGATGCGGCGGGCAACCGATGCTGTGGTGCCGTATGCGAGGAAGACGCAGAGCCCGACGATCGTCTGGAGCACGACGCCCGCGACACCGAGTCCGGCGAGCTCGCGGGTGCCGAGATGGCCGACGATCGCGGAGTCCGCCAGCAGGAAGAGCGGCTCGGCGACGAGGGCCAGAAAGGCGGGGATCGCGAGCCGCCAGATCTCCTTGTCGAGGCCTCGGCGGTCGGTCTTCGAGTAGCTCTTCGCATCCGCCCGGCTCGTCACGGTCTCAAGGTTAAACACCGTCGGCGCGGGGCGTTGTTCAGGGCAGGTGGAAAACCTGTGGAAAACGTCGTTGCGGCGCTATGTCGACAAAACGCCCAAGGGGGTACGACGATCTCGGCGATGAATCCCGATGGGCTGCCGACTTTCTTTCGTCCACAACCTATGGACAACAAAGTCGCAGGTCAGAGGTGCTTTACCAATCGGGTGACCCTAGTTATGCACAGGCGGTTCCCCAGGCTGTTCACATTGACCAGGGTGTCGTCCACCGCTATCCCCCGGTTATCCCCAGGGCCTGTGGATAACCTGCTGTCGCCGATGTGGGATGCGACGTAAGGTCGCAGAGACTTGAGGTGTCGTCGAGGGTCGGCCCAGGACTGCGCAAGCAGAACTGTCGGTGCCCACCTCTAGCGTGGGACCGAATCGACCGAGATCACGCCGCGACGAACCGCAGACCACGGAGGGGCAAGGGAATGAGCGTCACTGAGACCGGCTCGATGGGCGGTCCGGGCGACTTCCCGGAGCCGCCGTTCGAGGAGTGGGGCGACGGCCCCGCGGCGTACGAACCGGGCAACGCCCCGCGCGCGGTCAACGACCGCACGCCACCGCAGGACATGGCTGCCGAGCAGGCCGTCCTCGGCTCGATGTTGATCTCTAAGGACGCCATCGCCGACGTCTCCGAGACGCTGCGCGGCACCGACTTCTACCGGCCGACGCACGAGACCATCTACGACGCGATCATCGACCTCTACGGTCGCGGCGAGCCCGCCGACATGGTCACCGTCGCCGACGAACTGCGCCGCAAGGCTGAGCTGGAGCGCATCGGTGGCGCCCCTTACCTGCACACGCTCGCCTCCAACGTCCCGATCGCCGCCAACGCGGGCTACTACGGCGAGATCGTCCGCGAGAAGTCGGTCCTGCGCCGCCTGGTCGAGGCCGGCACCAAGATCGTGCAGATCGGCTACGCCGGCGAGGGCGAGGTCGACAACATCGTCGACGAGGCCCAGGCCGAGGTCTTCAAGCTCACCGACAAGCGCTCCGGTGAGGACTACTCCCCGCTCGCCGACATCATGGACGGCGTCCTCGACGAGATCGAGGCGATCGGCAACCG
>NZ_JBAWFH010000374.1:0-8903 GCF_049591685.1 Rhodococcus sp. (in: high G+C Gram-positive bacteria)
CTTGTGCAGACCGAAACGCAGCTTTGGTCCGCACAAGTGCGAACTCGTAGGCTCACCCCGGTGAGACGACGGCAGCAACCCCCGTTGCCCAAGCGACACGGCCTCGACCCCGCCCGCGTCCGCATGCCCGAAGACGGGGCTTGGACAACAGTCCGCGACTTCCTCGTCGACACCGTTCCGAGGATTTCCGCCTCGCGCATGGACGAGATGATCGATGCGCGAGGCGTCGTCGACATGGACGGGCCCATCGCTCACAACGCCCCGTACACGCCCGGCGAAGCCGTATGGTTCCACCGCGATCTCCCGGACGAAACGAAAGTCCCCTTCGACATACCGATCGTCCATCGCGACGAGACCTTGCTGGTGATCGACAAACCGCACTTCCTACCGACTATTCCGCGGGGCGGGCACGTTCTGCAGACCGCCCTGGTTCGACTCCGCCGAGAACTGGACCTACCGCTGCTCGTCCCGGCCCACCGACTCGATCGCGTCACCGCCGGGCTCGTTCTCTTCGTCATCGACCCCGCTCGGCGCGGGGCATACCAAACGCTGTTCCAGGACAGACGAGTTCGCAAGGAATACGAGGCAATTGCCCGATACGACGGGACCCCCAATTTCCCCCGAACCGTGCGTAGCCGAATCGTCAAGGACAAGAACGTTTTCGAAGCCAGAGAGGTGGACGGCGAACCGAACGCCGAGACGCTGATCGAGCTCCTCGAGCAGCGAAACGGGCTCGGCCGCTTCCGACTCCACCCACACACCGGGCGCACCCATCAACTGCGTCTGCACATGAACTCGCTCGGCCTCGCCATCCTCGGCGACGACCTCTACCCAGTCCCGACCGGCAGACCCGTCGACGACTTCACGCGACCACTCCAACTGCTGGCATCGGGACTCGAATTCACCGACCCGATCAGCGGAGAAACCCGGCAGTTCCGATCCCGGCGTCGACTCGAATCCTGGCACGTCTGAAACGACGAATCCCCCTTCGCGGGGAAGGGGGATTCGGTTGCGGAAGCGGAGGGATTTGAACCCCCGGACGCTTTTACACGTCTCTCGCTTTCAAGGCGAGTGCATTGGGCCGCTCTGCCACGCTTCCGAGTGCGCTACTACGTGGGAGATACTAAACGCTGCGCGCAGGATGCGGCCAATCACCCCTTCACTGCTACTTTGTCGGCTCCGCTCGACATGGCGGCGTCGACAATCTCGAAGATGTCTCCCAGAACGGCCAGCTGGTCCGTCGTCAACAAGTCGACAAGATGGGCGCGAACGCTGGTGACGTGGGTAGGCGCGGCCTCCGTCAGCCGCCGTCGCCCCTCGTGCGTGATGACGGCCAGGACACCTCGGCCGTCGTCGATGCACGTACTTCGCCCGACCATGCCGTCGGATTCCATCCTGCGAATCTGATGCGTCAGACGGCTGCGCGAGGACAGAACACCGTCGGCGAGGTCGCTCATGCGCAGAGACCCGTCAGGCGACTCGGACAGCATCACCAAGATTCGGTATTCCGCCATCGTCAGGTTGTGCGCGTCCTGCAAATCCTTGTTCAAAACCCCCATCAATCGTTGGCCGCCATCGACATAGGCGCGCCAAGCTCTCATTTCCGCAGCATCGAGCCACTGCGGGTCCCCCCCTGGACCAAAGGATCTCTCGGCCGTCACCCGACCATATTAGGCAACCAACCTACCGATGAGTAGCTCCAGTACATTCCGAGACCGAAATGGCCACCCGGAATAGGCTCGGTTAATGCCACGACGCACCAGCGAACCCAACATCGAACCTCCCTACGTCGCAGCCGCCGATCGCAACGACTCGATGCAGTACCGCAGACTCGGCACCAGCGGATTGAAGCTTCCGGCCATCTCGCTGGGCCTCTGGCACAATTTCGGCGACGACACCCCTCTGATGACGCAGCGAGCCGTGCTCAGGCGGGCCTTCGACCTCGGCATCACGCACTTCGACCTGGCAAACAACTACGGCCCTCCGTACGGCAGCGCAGAGAAGAACTTCGGACGAATCCTGCGAGAGGACTTCGCCGGATACCGCGACGAGTTGATCATCTCCAGCAAAGCCGGATGGGACATGTGGTCCGGACCGTACGGCTTCGGCGGGACGCGTAAGTACCTGCTGGCTTCGCTCGACCAGTCACTGCAGCGAATGGGTCTCGACTACGTCGACATCTTCTACAGCCACCGCCCCGATCACGAGACGCCGCTGGAGGAGACCGCGGGCGCACTCGTCAGCGCGGTCCAGCAGGGAAAGGCGTCGTACGTCGGTATCAGCTCGTACACGCCGGAGAACACGCTGAAGATGGCAGAACTGCTGAGCTCCGCCGGGGTGCCGCTGCTGATCCACCAACCGAGCTATTCGATGGTAAACCGCTGGATCGAGGACGGACTCCTCGACGCACTGGAGAATGTCGGCGCAGGCGCTATCGCGTTCTCTCCCCTGGCGCAGGGAATGCTGACCGACAAATACCTCGACGGCATTCCGGAGGGCTCGAGGGCAACGCAGGGCAAGTCGCTAAATCCGGACTGGTTCACCGACGAGCACGTCACACACCTGAACGCACTGAACGACATTGCGTCCTCCCGCGGCCAGTCGCTGGCCCAGCTGGCTTTGAGCTGGGCTCTGCGCGACACACGCGTGACGTCCGTCCTCATCGGTGCATCCAGTGTGCGCCAGCTCGAGAACAACGTCGGCGCGCTCGACAACCTGACGTTCGGCACCGAGGAACTCGCCTCGATCGACGAGCACGCACGAGACTTCGGCATCAACCTCTGGGACATCTGAGGCCCTTCGCACCCGTGTGTGAATAGTGCTGTTCGAACGGCACTTTCCGCGCACGGGCGCGGAGCGCATACGCTTGGAACCCATGCACGCAATCACACTGACAGAGTTCGGATCCTCCGACGTCATGGCGTGGACCGAGGTGCCCGATCCTCGCCCGGAACGCGGACAGGTCATTGTCGACGTCGCGGCCACCGCGGTAAACCGCGCGGACCTGATGCAGCGCCAGGGAAAGTATCCGCCTCCCCCAGGGGCCAGCGAGATTCTCGGACTCGAATGCTCGGGGATCATCGCCGAACTCGGCGACGGCGTCCACGACTGGCACGTCGGCGATCGCGTCTGTGCGCTGCTGTCGGGCGGTGGATACGCCGAACAGGTGGCCGTACCGTCCACTCAGCTCTTCCCGATCCCCGGTGCCCTGGATCTCCATGCAGCAGCGGCACTTCCGGAGGTCGCGTCGACCGTATGGTCCAACCTGGTGATGTACGGCGGCATGCGCTCGGGCCATGTGGTGCTGCTCCACGGCGGCGGAAGCGGCATCGGCACCCACGCCATCCAGGTCGCCAAAGCCTTCGGCGCGACCGTGGCCGTCACCGCAGGCTCTCAGGCCAAGCTCGACTTCTGCGCCTCCCTCGGCGCCGACATCGAAATCGACTACAAGACCCAAGACTTCGTCGACGTCCTCCGCGAGAAGACGAACGGCCACGGCGCCGACCTCGTACTCGACAACATGGGCGCAAAGTACTTGCAGCGCAACGTCGAAGCGCTGGCGATGGACGGAACGCTGATCACAATCGGTATGCAGGGCGGCGTCGCCGGCGAGCTGAACTTCGGCACACTGCTCGGCAAGCGGGGCACCGTCCACGCAGCCGGACTCCGCGGACGCCCCGAAACCGGGCCGTCGAGCAAAGCCGACATCGTCTCGGACATGACACACCGGCTGTGGCCCATGATCGAAGAAGGCGCCGTCAGCCCGATCATCCACGCGGAACTGCCGATAACCGAAGCTGCAGAAGCGCATCGACTACTCGACGCCGACGCCATCGGCAAGGTCATCCTGCGGGTGCAATAGCCACCGCGGCCTAGCGCAGTTTCGCCAACGCCTTCGAGAGTTGATCGATCTCGTAGCGGGTGGTGTACGGCGCCAGGCCGATGGTGACGGCGCCGCCCTCGTCGTTGACGCCCAGGGCGTCGAGCAGCCTGCTTCCACTGTGGACGCCGCTGACGGTGCCGATGCGGTGCTGCGCTAAATGCTCGGAGACTTTCTCGGCCGACGTGTCGGCAACGGTGAAGCTGAGCGTCGGGATGCGACTGGGGGCGTCGCCGAGCACCATGACGTGATCGAGCTTGCCCAGCGACTTCAGCAGGTAGTCGAACAGCCTGTCGTGGTAGTCCTGCAGGGAACCGATGGAGAGGTCGAGACGCTCGCGTCGGGTACCTGTCGCCGCATCGTCGAGATTGGCCAAATAATCGATGGACGAGACGAGGCCCGCGAGCAACGCGTACTGATGGCCCGCGACCTCGAGCCGCTCGGCACCCTTGGCGAACGGGTTGAGCGACACCGACGGAATGCGATCGAGGAGAGTCGGGTCGCGGAAGACGAGCGCACCGACCTGCGGGCCACCCCAAGCTGCGCCGCTGACGGCCACCACGTCGGCACCGAGTTCGTTGATGTCGACGTGCGCGTACGGGGCCGCGCCCGCTGCGTCGACGATCATCAGACCGCCAACTGCATGCACCCGGTCGGACGCGACGCGGACATTCGGCGCCGAGCCGACGATGGGAGACGCAGCCGTCATGGCCACGAGTCGGGTGGTCGAGGTGATCAGTTCTTCGAACTGCCAACTGGGAAGTTCGCAGGTATCGATCTCGACCTCGGCCCAGCGCACCTGAGCGCCGTACCGATTGGCGATACGCAGCCAGGGGGCGACGTTGGCTTCCTCGTCGAGCCTCGACAACACCAGGCCCGTCCCGAGGCCGAGTCGTGACGACAGCGACTCTGCGAGCCACGCCAACAGCGTCGCGCGATCGGGGCCGAGAACGACTCCGGCGGGGTCACCGCCGACGAGGTCTGCGATGGCCTGGCGTGCGGCCTCGAGCAGGCTCGCGCTGCGGCGAGCGGACATGTGACCGGCGAGATGCGTGGATGCGCTGCCGCGGAAAGCAGTCGACACCGCCGTCGACACGCGATCCGGAATCTGCATGCCATTCTGTGGATCGAGATGGATCCAGCCGTCGCCCAAGGAGGGAATGGACCCTCTTACCCGCGCGACGTCGTACCCCATGCCGGACACTCTAAGCGTCGATTTCGTGAGCGTGTGTTCCACATCCCTTATTCGTATCGCCGGATCTCTCGTCCTGCACGCCTGCCACCCCTCCGTCGAGCCCTGACGAACAGGATAATCGGCCCCGCTCGTCGCGCAATCCCGCTGGGCACGTCAGGATGGATGTATGACGCAACCCGACTCGCACTCGATTCCCGACGACGGCGACCACGTCGTGGTGATCGGACCCGACGGACAGCCTCTCGCACTGAGCCGTGAGGAGGCAACCGCCGCGGCCGCCCGAGCGGCAGGCACCGGCAGTCAGGAGAAGTCCGAACCAGCACTCTCGGACATGGTCGAGCAGCCGGCCAAGGTCATGCGCATCGGCACGATGATCAAGCAGCTCCTCGAAGAAGTACGTGCAGCTCCTCTCGACGACGCCAGCCGCACGCGCCTCAAGGAAATCCACCAGTCGTCCATTCGAGAGCTCGAGCAGGGCCTCGCCCCCGAGCTACGGGACGAGCTCGAACGCCTCGCGTTGCCGTTCGGTGAGGATGTCATCCCGTCGGACGCGGAGTTGCGTATCGCACAGGCACAGCTCGTCGGCTGGCTCGAAGGTGTCTTCCACGGCATCCAAACCGCACTGTTCGCCCAGCAGATGGCCGCTCGCGCGCAACTCGAACAAATGCGTCAGGGCGCACTGCCGCCCGGAGCAACCATCAACCCCGGCGGTGGCGGTCACCCAGGCGGCGGCGGTACCGGGCAATACTTGTAGAGCCGGGAGTGGAGCCTGCGGAATGACCCGATAGGAACAGGTAAGGTCGACCGTCGTGTCGGCCCCAGCAAGAAATTCCGAGAGCGAAGCAGGAGAGCGCGTGCCCGTTCCCGTCTCGGACTCGCAGAGCTTCAAGCGAGCGTTCGGCGATTTGCGGACCGGGTTTGCGCAGCGTGAGCTCTGGGTGCACCTCGGCTGGCAGGACATCAAGCAGCGGTACCGCCGTTCGGTGATCGGTCCGTTCTGGATCACGATCGCCACCGCGGTGCAGGCCACTGCGATGGGCCTGCTGTATTCGGTTCTGTTGGACGTGAACCTCACGGAGTTCCTGCCGCACGTCGCGGTCGGCCTCATCATCTGGAACTTCATCAGCGCGGCCATTCTCGAGGGCGGCGACGTGTTCGTCGCCAACGAGGGGCTGATCAAGCAGTTGCCGTCGGCGTTGTCGGTCCACGTGTATCGGATGGTGTGGCGTCAGGTTCTGCTGTTCGGGCACAACCTGATCGTGTACGTGGTAATCATCGCGATTTTCAGGCCCGATTTTCACTGGACCGATCTCGCGGCCATACCGGCGTTCGCGCTGTTGATCGTCAACGCGGTGTGGGTTGCCCTGCTGTTCGGCATCGTCGCGACGCGGTATCGCGATATCGCTCCGATTCTCGGCTCGATGGTCACGCTGCTGTTCTTCATGACGCCCATCGTGTGGACCACCCAGGGGCTCATCAACCAGGGCGGCGAGGCGGCGGAACGTGCACGCCTCGTCGAGATCAACCCGCTCTTCCACTATCTCGACATCGTTCGCGCACCGATGATCGGTGAGGACCAGCAGGCCTACCACTGGTACATCGTCATCGCCTGCACCGTCGTCGGATGGCTATTGACGATCATCGCGCTCAAGAAGTACCGGGCCCGCGTGCCCTACTGGGTTTAGGGGCTCACCTCATGACTGTCAGCATCACCACGCACGACGCGTGCGTCGACTTCCCGATCTTCGACGCCAAGACGCGATCTCTGAAGAAGGCGTTCCTCGGCAAGGCGGGCGGGGCGATCGATCGGAACTCCTCGGACGTCGTAGTCGTCGAAGCGCTCAAGAACATCACGATGGACCTGAAGGACGGCGACCGTATCGGTCTCGTCGGTCACAACGGCGCAGGCAAGTCCACTCTCCTGCGGCTGCTGTCGGGCATCTACGAACCGACCCGGGGCACCGCATCGGTGCGAGGTCGTGTCGCGCCGGTGTTCGATCTGGGCGTCGGCATGGACCCCGAGATTTCCGGCTACGAGAACATCATCATCCGCGGCCTCTTCCTCGGACAGACTCGCAAGCAGATGCTCGCCAAGATGGACGAGATCGCCGACTTCACCGAGCTCGGCGACTACCTCGACATGCCGCTCCGGACATACTCGACGGGCATGCGAGTGCGCGTCGCGATGGGCGTCGTCACCAGCATCGACCCCGAGATTCTTCTGCTCGACGAGGGCATCGGCGCGGTCGACGCCGAATTCATGAAGAAGGCCCGGATCAGACTGCAGGAGCTGGTGAAGCGCTCCGGCATCCTCGTCTTCGCCAGCCATTCGAACGAGTTCCTCGCGCAGTTGTGCGATCGGGCTATGTGGATCGACCACGGACAGATCCGTCAAGAAGGCGGTATCGAGGAAGTGGTCCGTGCCTACGAGGGCAACGACGCCGGCGACCACGTCGCGACGGTATTGAAGGAACTCGAACGCGACGAGCAGCTCGCCGCCTCGAATGTTCAGAACCTCGAGAATCCCCAGGACCGCAAGGGTGCCTGACACCGGTCCCGACACTATCGTCGGCGTGATCGTGACGCACAAGCGCCGCGAGCTCCTGGCTCAGTCCCTGGCCGTCATCACCCATCAGAGCCGTCCGCTGGATCACCTCGTCGTCGTCGACAACGCCCACGAGGACGCAGTTCGCGAACTGGTCGAGTCGGCCGACATCCCGACCACCTATCTCGGGTCGCACCACAACCTCGGGGGCGCAGGTGGGTTCGCCCTTGGCATTCTCTACGCGCTCTCCCTCGGTGCCGACTGGGTCTTCCTCGCCGACGACGACGGCCGCCCCGAAGGCCCCGACGTGCTGCGAACGCTCTACGACTGCGCGTTGAAACACGACCTCGACGAGGTCTCCCCCGTCGTCTGCGACATCGACGATCCGGACCGGCTCGCGTTTCCGCTGCGACGCGGAGTGGAATGGCGACGCCTGCGGTCGGAGCTGATCGATCCGCAGCACCCCGACGACGACCTGCTCGAAGGAATCGCGTCACTGTTCAACGGCGCGCTGTTCAAGGCTTCGACGATCGACGCGGTCGGTGTTCCCGATCTGCGACTGTTCGTGCGCGGCGACGAGGTCGAGGTCCACAGACGGCTGCAACGCTCGGGACTCAAATTCGGCACCTGCCTGACCACCGCGTACGTCCACCCCAACGGCGCCGACGAATTCAAGCCCATCCTCGGCGGACGCATGCACACCCAGTACCCGGACGATCCGACGAAGCGCTACTTCACGTATCGCAATCGCGGATATCTCATGTCGCAGCCCGGCATGCGAAAGCTGCTGCCCCAGGAATGGATTCGCTTCGGCTGGTTTTTCCTTGTGACCACTCACAACCCGAAGGGGCTTGCAGAATGGCTGCGCCTGCGCCGCCTCGGACGTCGAGAACACTTCCGCCGATAGAAAACAGCGGCACGGGTCGAGCAACCCCGCGCGTCTCCGCTACCGTGTGCGCATGACGGAACCTCGTAAGCTGACGGATCGACTTCGGCATTCGGCGCGAGAGAAGCTCCAACGCGCTATCGGGGAAGTTCTGGACAAGCAGACCGCCCAGCTTGCGGAGCAGACAAGCGACCAGCAGGCCAAGCTGCTCGAAATCCTCGAACGCCAGCGTCGCGAAATCGACGACCTTCACGCCTTCATCCGCGGCCTCGAAATGCGCATGCGTCGCGACATCCCGTACGCCTCCGACGTCGAAGCTGCCGCCCAGAGCGCCGAGTTCGCCGAAGAGAACATGCCGAAGGCACCGACGTTCCTACGGCCGCACGCCACCCTGCGC
>NZ_JBAWFH010000375.1:0-4158 GCF_049591685.1 Rhodococcus sp. (in: high G+C Gram-positive bacteria)
CAGCAGCGGTTCGTCCAATACAACGCCAAGAGCGGCGAGGAGCGACTCTCGGTCGTCCCCGCCGCTGTCGGCGGTCGTGCTTTTCGACGAGGCAGAATTGCCTGTATTCGTCACGTGATTTGCCAGATCCCTGGAGATCAGACTGCTGCTACGACCTGGCGGCCCTTGTAGGTGCCGCACGAGGGGCACGCGATATGGGGCAGCGTCTTCTCGCCACAACCGCGGTTGGGGCACGTCACGAGGGTGGGCGCAGTGGTCTTCCACTGTGCACGACGCGACCTCGTGTTGGAACGCGACATTTTGCGCTTCGGGACAGCCACTTCTACTTCTCCTCGGCTTCGTTGTTCACAAGTTCTGTGCTCGGTACTGATTCCACGCCAAATTTGGCTGCAAGACCAGCCCAGCGAGGATCAAGTATGTCATGACTGTGGTCAGAATCAGCAATCGCCAGGCGAACGCCACATTCGGGGCACAATCCCTCGCAGTCCTCGCGACACAGCGGATGGAGCGGAAGCTCCAATCCGACCGAGTCGACGATGACCGGTTCGAGGTCTATCTGATCGTCGAGGATGCGATGGATCTCGTCCTCGTCGGTCGTTTCTTCTGTGACGCTGTTGGGATAGGCGAACAGTTCGGTGAGGTAGACGTCGACCGAGCCGGTCACGGGCTCCAAACAGCGCGTGCACTCCCCCACCGTGTCGGCTCGAACGGTGCCCGTCACGAGCACACCTTCGGACACGGCTTCGAGCCTGAGGTCGAGTTCCACCGGTGCACCGGCATCGATGCCGATGGCATCGAGACCGATTCTTCCGGGCGCGGCCACCGTCCGCTGGATCTGTTTCATCGACCCGGCCCTGCGGCCGAGGCTATCGATATCCAGAACGAAACCCACGCCCGGCTGAGGACGAGGGGTATTACGACGGGTAGACACAACGGATCTTTCTGCTCGAGTTCTCGGTGGGGCACATCTCGTACCCGCTGCCCCACCCCGATCGAAGGAGTTCGGGCAACCACTCAACGATACGCAGTCATGCATATGTGAGCAAATCACCCCTCCGGCGACCGGTCGTCCGGTCAGGCTAGCGACGAGGACGCCGGAATTCGTCTCCGGTCTCCCGGTACTCGCCGTCGGACCCGTAATCGGGCACTCCGGATCCGGTCCGCAACTGTTGACGGCCGCGTCCGACCGAGCGAATCGTGCCGGTGAGGAACTCCTCGAACTCCGCGAGCTTGGTGTCGACGTAGATGTCGCATTCGCTGCGCATCCGGTCGGATTCCGCATGCGCGGCGTCGATGACACGGGCCGACTCGGCGTGGGCAGCCCGAACGACCTCTGTTTCGGCGACCAGCCGCTCCTGCTCGGCGGTACCGTCGGCAACCGACCGATCGTAGGATGCCTGACCTGCTTCGATCATGCGATCGGCTTCGGTGCGAGCACGCGTAGTGAGTGCCTCGTACTCCTGCTGTCCGGCGTCGACCGTCCGTTCGGCCGTGTCGGTGGCGTCGTCGACGAGTTGCTCGGCATGCGCCTTGGCTTCGGCGACCATGCGGTCCGCCTGCGCCTTGGCGTCGGCGAGAATGCGGTCTGCCGAATCGCGCGCGTTCTCGACGGTGTCCCGCGCCTCGGTGTCGGCGGTGGCGATGGTCTTCTCTGCGGTCGCCCTGGCGTCGCCGACCAGCTTGTCCTTGTGATCCAGCACGTCCTGGGCGTCGTCGAGCTCCCCGGGGATGGAGTCTCGAACGTCATCGAGCAGTTCCAGAACGTCACCGCGAGGTACGACGCAGCCCGCGGTCATCGGGACGCCGCGGGCCTCCTCGACAATGGCCACCAGCTCGTCGAGTGCCTCGAATACGCGGTACACCGGTAACCCCAATCGTCGAACCTGCGAAAAATCTGTTCCTGACGGTTCCAGTTTGCCTGGTGCACGTGACTGTGCGTCTCTAGGGCACCCGGTGTGTCGCCCGAGTAGCGCGAACTATTCGGCCTTGCGTTCGGCGATCCGCGCGGTGAGACGCGGGAAGACGCACTCGGGGACCATGCCCTCGACGTCGCCGCCGAAGGTCGCGACTTCCTTGACCAACGAACTCGACAGAAAGCTGTGGGAGGGATTGGCGGGGATGAACAGTGTGTCGACTCCGGAGAGCTTCTGATTCATCTGTGCCATCTGTAGTTCGTAATCGAAGTCGTTGGCGCCGCGCAAACCCTTGACGATCGCGGTGAATCCCTGCTGCTTGGCGTAATCGACGAGTAGTCCGTGCCACGACGAGATCCGCACGTTGGGCAGGTGTGCGGTGGCTTCACCCAGCATCTCGATGCGTTCGTCGACGGTGAACAATCCGCGCTTGTTCTTGTTGATCATCACCGTGACGATGATCTCGTCGAACTGCGCTGACGCTCGGGTGATCACATCGAGGTGCCCCATCGTGACGGGGTCGAACGATCCAGGGCACACCGCTCCAGTCATGGGAGCACGGTATCACTCGCCGGTGGCGTCACTCGGGGTCGTCGGGCCCGCCTTCGTAGGTGGCGATTTCGATGCGGGTTTCGCCGTACTTCTTGACTTTCTCGGGGAACAATCCGGCGGGCCAGGAGGTTTCGGGTGACCGCGACGACCGCTCGAGAACGACGACCGCGTCCGGAGCGAGCCAACTGCCGGATATCAACGTCGAAAGCATCTGCTGCACCGCAACGTCGGAGACAGCGTAGGGAGGGTCGGCGAGGACGAGGTCGTATCGGGTGTCCGCCGCACCCGCGAGCATCGACGCCACCGGGGCGCATCGCACCGCGGCCCCCGGCAGGCCCACCGCAGCGGCATTCTCACGCGCCACCGCAGCTGCCCGCGCATCGGATTCGACGAGTACGACGGACTCGGCTCCGCGCGAAAGCGCTTCGAGCCCAAGAGCTCCGGACCCGGCGAACAGGTCCATCACAGCAGCGCCGGAAAGTTCCAATCGGGCCTGGAGCGAACTGAAGAGCGCCTCGCGGACGCGCTCCGACGTGGGACGCGTACCGCGAGGCGGGACCTTCAGCTTTCTGCCTCCTGCGATGCCTGCGACGATCCGAGTCATCTACAGGACTCTACTCATTCGAGGTCAGGAGTCTTCGTTGCCCGATTCACTACCGATCACGACGAGTAGGTCGCCGCCCTCGACCTGTTGCACTGCGCCGATGGCCAGCCGACTGACGGTGCCACCTTTCGGTGCGGTGATGGCGGCTTCCATCTTCATCGCTTCGATGGTGGCGACCACGTCACCGGCAGCGAGCTTGTCGCCCTCCGCAACCGAGAGCGTCACCACGCCTGCGAACGGGGCGGGCAGGTGGCCGGGATTGGTTCGGTCCGCCTTCTCCACCGACGGTGCTTCACTGGCGATCGAGCGGTCTCGGACCGACACCGGCCGCAGCTGTCCGTTGAGGATGCACATGACTGTCCGCATACCGCGTTCGTCGGCATCGGAGATCGCTTCGAGCCCGATGAGCAGTTCGACGCCTTTCTCGAGCTGCACCCGGTGCTCGTCGCCCTGCCGGAGCCCGTAGAAGAACTGGTTGGCAGACAGCCTCGAGGTGTCACCGTACTTCTCGCGGTGCGCCGCGAGGTCGGCTGTCGGTCCGGGAAAGAGCAAGCGGTTCAACGTGTCCCGACGCTGGGCCGAGGTACCGTCGAGCGCGCGCTCGTCGTCCGGGGCCAGTGCAGTCTCGGGTTTCGCATCACTGCGTCCCTCCAGCGCCTTCGTGCGCAGCGGCTCGGGCCATCCACCCGCGGGGGTTCCGAGTTCTCCGCGCAGGAACCCGATGACCGAGTCCGGGATGTCGTACTTCCGTGGGTTCTCCGCGAAGTCTTCCGCCGATGCACCTGCACCCACCAGGGACAGGGCGAGGTCACCGACAACCTTCGACGACGGCGTCACCTTGGTCAACCGGCCGAGCATGCGGTCCGCCGCGGCGTAGTTGGCTTCCACCGTCTCGAATCGATCGCCGAGACCGAGGGCAATTGCCTGCTGCCTCAGATTGGAGAGCTGACCGCCCGGGATTTCGTGGGTGTACACGCGCCCGGTCGGCGCTGGAAGCCCTGATTCGAACGGCGCGTACACCTTTCGCATCGCTTCCCAGTACGGCTCCAGATCGCATACGGCCCGTAGGTCCAGGCCGGTGTCTCTTTC
>NZ_JBAWFH010000376.1:0-10195 GCF_049591685.1 Rhodococcus sp. (in: high G+C Gram-positive bacteria)
GGTCGATGTAGAGCACGGTCTCGTCGAGATTGGTCTGGGCATTGCGTTCACCGAGGTCGCGCATTTTGCTCCAGTGAGTGACGGCGGCGCGTCCGTCGAGTAGCCCGGTATCTGCCACAGCGAATGAACCCAGGCAGAGCCCGGCAATCTCCGCGCCGCGTTGATGAGCGTGCCGTAGTTGCCCTTGTAGGTCAGTGCCGATCGGCGGCAGAGTCTCCGGCCACGAGGGGACGATGACGATGTCGGCTGCTTCGACCGTGGCCGGTCCTGCGATGCCGCCGAGGGAGTAGCCCTCCATGGTGGTGATCGATCCCGGCTCATCGGACCAGAGCTGCGTCTCCCAGTTTCCGGCCAGGTTCAAGCGAGCCACCTCGCCGAAGACCATGAGCGGTGCTGCGAGGTGAAACATGGTGACGCCGTCGAAGGCGTAGATGGCGATCTTCACGGGACTCCCTCGATTGGCGCAAAATCATCGAAAGTATGCATCTGTGCCACTCGTGTGCGCAACCAACGGTCGGCAGGATGGAGGACAAGCAGTTCTCGACCACGATCAGGAGAAACCATGACTTCACCGCGCCGCGCACTCATCGTCATCGACGTCCAGCAGGAGTACTTCGAGGGTGTGCTGCAGATCCAGTACCCGCCTCGTGACGAGTCGGTGGCCAATATCGTCTCGGCACTCGAGGTGGCAACGGCCCAGAACCTCCCCGTCGCGGTCGTGCAGCACGAGATGCCGGAAGGTGCACCCGCATTCGTCAACGGAACGCCGACCTTCGAGCTGCACCCCGACATCGAGGCTCAGCTCCAACCGTCGTGGAAGCGCGTCGTGAAGCAGTACAGCAGCGTGTTCGCAGCCAACGACGTGGCCGAGTGGCTGAAGGGTGAAGGCGTCGACACCGTCACGCTCGTCGGCTTCATGACCAACAACTGCAATCTGGCGACTTCGGTAGAGGCAGAGGCTCTGGGGCTGTCGGTCGAGATCCTGTCCGACGCCAGCGGAGCAATCAACCTCTCCAACGAGGCGGGCTCGGTGTCGGCCGAGGATCTGCACAAGACCCTCATGGTGCTTCTGCAGTCCAACTTCGCTGCAGTGGCCAAGACCAATGACTGGATCGAAGCGGTCAAGAGCGGCGCCGGCGTCGACAAGAGCAATCTCGTTGTGTCGGCTATGCAGGGGAACGAAGCAGTCAACTCGGCCGTGTAGTCCAGTTGCAGCTTGTCGCGCCGAGGTCACGTTTTCGAAGTGACCTCGGCGTTGCTGTGTCTGTAACAGACCGAGCGGTCCGACGATCTAGTCCTCGCTACTCCTGCTGCACCTCGCGGCAGGAATTCGGAGAGGCGTCGACGATGACGAAGTTGGACCAGTTCGCATTCAAGGGCACGCGGAAGACCTTGCGATCCATCGGTATCACCGCGGTGAGTCTGGTGCTCGTCGGTGGCCTCGCGGCCTGCGGATCGAGTGACGAGCCGACCGCCGTAGGCGAATCACCCAGCTCGTCCTCGCAGCCTTCGGTCGCCGCGACAACTCCGGTAACCACGGTGCCGTCGTCAGTTACGACGCCCGCAGCGATCGCGCCGCCCGCAGCTGTGGCGCCGCCAGCAGTGGTGACGCCGGAGCCTGTCGCCGCTGCCCCGGTTTTCATGCCGCCGGTGGTGTGCATGAATCTTCAGGCCGCGCAGAACCTGATTCAGGCTGCGGGCGTGTTCTTTTCACGTAGCGAAGACGCTTCGGGTGGGGGCCGGTTGCAGGTCAACGACTCGAACTGGGTCGTCGTGGGTCAGCAGCCGGATGCTGGTGTGCCGATCGAGGAAGGCGAAGCCGTTCTGTCCGTCGTCAAAATCGACGAGCCGAACAACTGCTGAAGAGCGACGCGTCACGCCCGTGTATCCCGGCGGCCTTAGAAAGCGATTCCGAGTGACCACGCGAACACGGTGTAGCTGGCGATGGTGATGAGGACGATTGCAATCAGGTTCAGCCACACGCCGCCGCGCATCATCTGTCCGATGGTGATGTAGCCGCTGGCGTACGACACTGCATTCGGAGGGGTCGCAACCGGCAGCATGAACGCGCACGTTGCTGCCAAGGCGACGGGGACGGTCAGGATCAGGATGTCGAGGTCCATCCCCATCGCGACGCCGCCAGCGACCGGGAGGAATGTTGCTGCCGTTGCTGTGTTGCTCGTGATCTCGGTGAGGAAGATGATCGCGGCCGTCGCGACGACAACGAGCAGCACGATCGGAATGGTGTCGAGACCTGCTGCGACACTGCCGATCCAGTCGGTCAGCCCGCTGGATTGGAATTGTCCGGACAGCGCGAGTCCTCCACCGAAGAGCAACAGCACGCCCCACGGCAGCTTGATCGCAGTGTCCCAGTCGATGAGGCGGACGCCCGGCTTGCTGCCGCTGGGGAGCAAAAACAGGAGGATGGCAGCGGTCATGGCGATGCCGGTGTCCGAGATCGGTGGCGTGTCGAACAAGAGCGGAACGGCGACCCACGATGCCGCGGCGAGGCAGAAGATGACGGCCACTCGAACCTCGCCCTGCGACATCTTTCCGAGGGCGTCGAGCTCACCTCGGATGAGTTGCTTGCCGCCGGGAATGTCGTCGATCTCGGGCTTGAACAGTACGTGAGTGAGCAGGAACCAGGCGATCACCAGGAGCACCACAGCGAGCGGTACACCGGCGAGCATCCAATCGAGGAACCCGATGGTTATGCCCTGGCCTTCGAGATACCCCACCAGCAGGGTGTTGGGCGGTGTTCCGATGATCGTGCCCAGCGACCCGATCGAGGCCGCATACGCAATGCCCAGCATCAGCGCGGTTCCGAAGTTGCTTCGGATGATGGCCGTCGTGACCATCGCGTCGTCGAGGTCCACGTCAGCCGATTCGTCGTCGGCTCCGGCTTTCTTACCGATGTCGAGCACCAGGACCAAGACGGAGACACCGATGGGGATCATCATGACGGCGGTCGCGGTGTTCGAGACCCACATCGAGAGAAAGCCGGTGGCGATCATGAAGCCGGCGATCACCATGGTCGGCTTGGTGCCCATCGCGTTGACCGTGAGCAGCGCTATGCGCCGGTGCAGGTTCCAGCGCTGCATCGCAAGGGCGAGCAGGAAGCCGCCCATGAACAGGAATATGACGTTGTTGCCGTAGGACGCGCCAACGTCGTCGACGGCGACGTCGGAATTGAACACGGGAAAGATCACGAGAGGAAGAAGGGCGGTCGCAGGAATCGGAATCGCCTCGGTCATCCACCAAATGCCCATGAGGACTGCGGTTCCGGCCGTGAGGCGGGCAGCGTGGGAGACGTCGTCGGGGAGCACCGTGTAGACGAGTACAGCGAGCAAGACGCCCGCAGCGAGCCCGACCCATTGTCGCTTGCGCCTGCCCGGTTTCACTTCCTCGGCGCGTTCACCCGCGGATTTCTGGTCTTCCTCGTCGAAATCGTTGGGGTTGGAGTTGGACCGTCGACCCGTCTGTTCCTCGGGACCGAGATGCGTCATGAGAGCCTCCTGTGGCCGGACATTCGACCAGCGTAACTTGCCAAATGGTGGAAATGTCCGTTCCTTGGCTCGGGTCTTGCGGGTGTCTTCGGCGGTTCCTTCCGGCGCAGTCTCCCGGACGTAGGCGAGGGAGCGAAGCCACAGATTTTGCGCCAGTTGAGACGTCAAGCGTGGTCGGCATGGCGTGTACCCACGGCAGGGAGTGACGGTGTCTCGGTGGCGTCGGCAAGCTCTCGCGTCAGTTTTTCTCCTTCGATGTCGAAGGACGGAAGTAAGCGATCCAGCCACGCAGGCATGCTCCACGCGCGATCGCCGAGAAGCCCCATCACGGCGGGTACGAACGTCATCCGAACGACGAACGCGTCGACGAAGACTCCGACGGCAAGGGCGAGTGCGATTGGTTTGATCGTCGAGTCGGCAGCAGGGATGAACGTAGCGAATACTGCGAACATGATCATCGCGGCGGCGGTCACGATGGGCGCAGAACGAGCAAAACCCAACTCGATCGCCGATCGTGCTCCGGCGCCGTGAACGTACTCCTCACGCATCGTGGACACGAGAAACACTTCGTAATCCATGGCGAGACCGAACAACACCCCCAGAACGATGATCGGCATGAAGCTGATGACCGGACCTGTCTCCTCCACACCGAGTGGTCCTGTAAACCATCCCCACGAGTACACCAGCGCCACCGACCCAAGGGCGGATCCGATGGTGAACAGAAATCCGACGGTGGCCTTGATGGGCACCCTGACCGATCGGAAGACCATAGTGAGCAGAATGATCGACAGAATCACGATGAACGCGATATAAGGGAGCAACGCGTCACTGAGCAGAGTGGACACGTCGATACCAGCGGCAGTTTTTCCGGTGACCGACAGCGCGACCCCGTACTTCGCCTCCAAGTCGTCGGCGAGTGTGCGGATCGACTCGACCAGCTGTTTCGTGTCCTCCGAATCTGGTGCGCTGTCAGGAATGATTGTGACGATGCCCGTGGTTCCGGCCGGGTCAGGAGTGGCAAGCGGTACCGCAGCTACTCCGTCCAGCGCAGCGAATTCCGCACGTAACTCGCCCATCAGCGCGACCGGGTCACCACTCGCGTCGATCGAACCAGTGACCACCAGTGGACCGTTGGTCCCCGGCCCGAAGTGTTCTGCGACGAGGTCGTAGGTGTGCCGTGCCGACGAGTCCAGCGGTTGACTTTCGGCGCCGGGCAGGCCAAGTCGTAGATCCATGGCTGGGACACTGAGCATCCCCACGCCAGCGATCACCAGCGCGATGGTTACCAGCGGACGAACGGTCGCCAGGCGAACCCAACGCGCGAAGAATCGGTCCGATCTTCGGACGCGGCTGTTTTCAGGGGCTTTGTCCGTCGTATTCACAGATCGTTTCGTCTCACTCCGTGCTACGCCGCGAGAAAAAACACCGGCGGAGAACCCGAGGAGTGCGGGCGTGAGCGAGAGCGCGACCACGACTGCCAGCGCGACAGCTGCTGCGGCTGCAACTCCCATCACCGTCAGGAACGGGATACTCACGATAGCAAGGCCGACCAGGGCGATCACCACGGTCAGACCAGCGAAAACGACGGCGGAACCCGCAGTTGCGACGGCTCGTGCCACCGATTCCTCGGTCTCCATCCCCGCACGAAGTTGAGCAACATGACGAGAGAGAACGAAGAGTGTGTAGTCGATTCCCACTGCCAGCCCGAGCATGGTCGCCAGCACGGGTGCCGTCGACGAAACGTCGGTGAATGCTGTCACCAATTCGATTGCGGACAAGGTGATTCCAACCCCGAGCACTGCTGTGATCATCGGCATTCCAGCCGCCACGAATGACCCGAAGGTGGCCAGCAGGATCAGGAATGCCAGTGCAAGACCGATGACTTCCGTCAGATTGTCGTGTGGAACCTCGACGGCGGCGAATGCTTCACCGCCGGTGGAGACCTCGCTTCCCGCTGGCAGCGTGTCTGTCAGTTGCTCACCGGCATTGACGACGTCGGCAGATGTGGTCTCGGTGACGTCGGCAGTCGGCTGGTCGAATTGCACCGAAATCAGCGCCGCTCGGCCGTCTTCGGTGAACTGGCCAGTGACGCTCGGATCGAATGGGTCTGTGACCGAGGCAACGCCGTCGACCGACTGTAGGTCGGACACCGCGGCTCGGACCGCCTGTACCGACGATTCGTCGTCCACCCGCGCGTCCTCCGGTGCGGTGACGACGATCTGTGCAGAGGACCCAGTCATTTCCGGGAATGTCTGGCTCAACGAGTCCATTGCCTGCTGCGCTTCGGTGCCCGGAATCGTGAACCCTTCGACAGCCGGTTTGCCGAACACCACCGATCCAGCAACCGTCAGCACCAGCACAAGCAACCACAGGGCGACGACTAGCTTTCGGGCTCGATACGCCCATCGCCCGAAGCGATACAAAATCAACGACATTTTTTCTCTCCCACCGTCAGGGCGTATCGCTTGGTGCGAATCGCTGCCATAGATACATCGTGTATCGGATGCATACTGTATCCGATTCACGGCGAATTGAATACACGGTGTATCGTCTTGGTCGAAGAGAGCGCAGTGAACAGAAATGAGGCCGATGTGGTTATCGACAATCTGGAGTCTTCGGCGCGGGCTACCGACAGCGCCAAGCGGCGACGGACTCGCGCTGCGCTGATCGATGCTGCGTTCGACGTGTTCTCCGTGCACGGACTCAGCGGCGCGACGGTCGCGCAGGTGACCCAGGCGGCCGGGTTCACACGTGGTGCGTTCTATTCGAATTTCGAGTCCAAGGAAGAACTCATGCTCGCGGTCATGGATCGGGAGCGAGAGTCGGCGACGGCGCGAATGTCTGGATACATCGAGCACTTGGCGGACGAGGATGGCGACGACGATTTCTCCATCGACGACCTGACCGAGACCCTCATGCAGGTATTGACTATCGGTACAGCCCAGCGTGATTGGCAGCTTGCGCTGATGGAAGCGCTCCCCGTCACCATGCGCGATCCGGTTCTTGCCGAGCGTCAGTCCGAGATTCGGGCCCGCGCCGAAGCCGACGCCCGGTTGCTGGTGACCCAGGGCCTCGGGCGACTGGGAAGACAACCCACGATCGACACCGACTTACTGGTACTCGTCCTCCTGGGCGTCATCGAGCGCAGTCTCGCCGATGCGTTGCTTCAAAGCAGGCTGGACGCTTTCCCCCGTCGCGCGGGAAGTGCTATCGCGGCTGTGTTGCTGCACAGTTCGGCGCCGGTCGAGTCGTAACTCGGTTGCCACGTGACGCAGGTTAGTCGGCCACAAGAGGTGTCCGAGTTCAGTGCGTGAGCGTCGAATTGGGAACACGTCGTCGACCATCACCTGGATTCGCGAACGCGGGCGCTCCAACGTTGGACGAGCCGCATTTCGACAAGTTCGGGGCTGGTTCCGATGTCGGTGGCCCATCTCGTCAACAATCAGGTGTCGAAGCAGTCGGCGGCGTCGCTCTTGGCTGACGACCCCGAACGCGTGTCGGTGCAGAAGCGCGTCGGGGACAGTGCCAGCTGGCAATCAAGCCGGGCTATGGGGCTCGCTGCTTCCGCGGTGTGGAAAGGGCTTTCATCGGGGTGCGCTGATCCCGACGGCGTACTACACGGGTGAGACGTTCGAGGTCGCTCCGCGTGATCCGATCGACACCGTTCTGCACGTCGACCGTTGGTAGCCGGCGATGCCTGGGCTGCAAGGACAGCGCCCGACAGCTGATGGCGCCGGCACCGCGAGGATGTTCGAGAACGACTTCCGTCAATCCGCATCCTATGGTCCACCGCGTTCTGCGACGGTGGCGCGTGGTCGATTTCGGGGCGCCCGACGGCCAACCAAGCGATCGTCGGACGATGAGCGACGTGCAACCGGACAAGCCCGTCGAGATCGGGGAGGGCGCACGAATGGTGGTGTGTCGAGGACAATTACCGGGCCCCGTTGAAGCAGATCCTTCCCCGGACGTGATTGCGATCCGAAGGACCTCCTCGTCGAGTCGTATATGCCGTCATCTGGGCGTGGGGTCAGGGCGCGAAGACGTACACCGGCCGGGCCATGTAGGTAGCCGAACCCGGGACGAAGAAGAGTCGATTCAATGCGATGTGATTGCCCCAGAGATCGGTTTGACTGCACGAGTTCTGTCCGCGAGCCCACGCGCAGCGGATGGGCTGGGAAGTGCCGTACGGGCTGATGACCAAGGAAGCGTCGCTACGAGAACCATAGGCCGCGGGATCGAAGACACTGACGAACGAGTCGGTCGAGTCCACCGGGTCTCCTGATGCGGCCGGTGTCGCAACCGCTGCGAGGCCGACGGCAAGGACGATTGAGGCGAGTACCCGTTTCAGCATCCTGGCTCCGATCGTCGAGAGTTTGTTCGGTATGACTCGTGAATCGCCCTGCCGAAAGTGCGTGTTACCTCGGGGTCACGACAACGTCCCATCAGTGCACTGCGCTGTGGTCGCTCACGGTGGGCAATTCTGGTTGACTGGTTCGTGTCACTGCGGGCACGAGGGGTCGGCTCGGCACCCGCTCGAGCTGCGGTGGCTCGAGGATCTGCAATAGGGCGTGCCTGAGGACGATGCGACAGTTTTTGCGATGGTGGTACCACCCCGCCGACTACGACTGGACCGTCGCGTACCACCGACGAGATCCGCTTCTTCGCCATGTCAACTGGGCGGTGTCGTCGTGGTGCGGACTATATGCAGTGCTCTGCGTGCTTGCGGCGCACACGCCTGCCGGTGCGCCCGACGGCGTCGAGCGGGTGATCGCCTATTCGCTCGCGGTGACGGCTACCGTCATCGCCTTGTTGTGGCTGCGCCGGTCCTGGCTTACTCGGACGATGTCGCGTGTGTTCGTCGGCTACCTCGAAATCGGTGCTGTCGTATTGCTTCTGTTGTTGAACGACCCGTTCGTGGCTCTGCCGTGCTCGGCAGCTCTAGGAGTCATCGGCAGCTACATCGTCACGTTTCACAGCCCGAAGCTGTTCGTCGCTCATCAAGTCCTGTCGGTCACGGCCGTCGGGATCTTGTTCAACCAAGCGATCACGTCGCCGGATGCCGACGTGGTGCTGGCGTGTGCGTATCTCGTGGTGCTGACGCTCGTGCTGTTTTCCGCGCCGGTGCTGGCGCACATGCTTTTGCTGTTGCTCCGGCGTGACGCTGCGTCCGCGTTTTACGACCCGCTGACCGGTCTGCTCAATCGACGCGGGTTCGATTCCGTGTTCGCCGAGTGCGTGCGTGGCCCTGGTTTCGTGATGATCGTCGATCTCGACAACTTCAAAGGCATCAACGACAACTACGGACATGCTCACGGCGACATGGTGCTCAGAGACATCGCGAGCACACTGCACTCCGAGTTCGCTGCGCCGGCACTGTCGGCTCGGATTGGAGGAGAGGAATTTCTGATTCTCGACGACTCCGATGATGCAGAGGCGTTCGCGCGGGCGAAGCGGCTCCTCCTCCAGCTGCACGACGGACGAGCCGGCAGCACGACGGTGAGCATCGGTGTCGCCCGCCTACCCGCCCGCGCGTCGGCCGACGATCTCTGGCGTGCCTGCGGAAGGGCTGACGCCGCCATGTACACGGCCAAGAAGAATGGAGGGAATTCAATTCACGTCGACGACACTCGGCCGATGGATCTGTGACGCGGGTCTGGATTCAGAACAGCGTCGGCTCGGCTGAATCGGCCCTCGTGAGTTCGATTCGACGCTCGTAATGCTCAGGGGAGAATCCGGCGACTACACCTCGTCGAAAACCTTGGGCAAAGAATCGAGCTGATCGGTCTCACTGGCGACGTTCTTCGACGAGGACGAATACAGGCGCAGATGGAACCGTTTGCTGAGTCGATGCGTCCAACCGGCAAGAAGGCAAAGTAGACGCGACGTGGCCGGTGTGGATGTCCGAGCTGTTCGCTGCGGGGATGCACGAAATGGCGCAGCGCCTCGATATCGTCGCCCAGGCTGCGTGGGGCGCGTCCCACGATTACCAGGTGACCGATTCGGACTTCGCGGCCAGATTGCGCGTCATGGAGACTCCGAAGTGACCATCACCGTCTCACAAGCCAGGTGATGGAACTCCGAGTTGCTGTCGGCGGCAGCGGGTGGACTGCACGAAACCGCCGATCTCATAGACGGCCAGCGAGCAGGGCTCGACGTCGAGCAGAATGTGCTTGCCGAGTCTTGGAGCGGAGCTGCCGCAGTGGCCGCGGCCGAGCGAATGGTGTCCGAGATGGCGACCTTGTCGAAGCTTGCCGGCCTCGGCTACGGAGTAGCTGACGAGTTCGCGGACGCGTCCGACCGGATTGTTGCTAGCGCGCCAGCAGGTGGAGGAACTGGTCGACGAGCTGTCGGCCAGAGACTTGGATGTCGCCGACCACGGCGTCGTAACCGCTGAGCGGACAATTGCGGCACTGCGTCAGTGTGTGCCGGGGTGGGATCGGTATACACATGGTTTGAGGCGAGCGGCGCGGGCGTCATCGGGTACACGGGCTTTGTCGGCGTGTGTCTGGGCCTCATCTGGATTACCGTGCGACAGGCGGGTCTCAGGTGGATCAGGCCGTCACGCATCGTAACTCGATGTGTAAACCCTGATTTTGGTGAAGGCGTGCGCATCGGTCCAGAGTCTCTTGCCCTTCGAGTCTTGATCGCGACAATGGGCGGCGTTGCGAGGGGCTCGCTGCTGCCCGCGG
>NZ_JBAWFH010000377.1:0-3766 GCF_049591685.1 Rhodococcus sp. (in: high G+C Gram-positive bacteria)
AGGTAGACGTACGCGTCGGGGTTACTGGAGACGGCTCGGGCGACGGCGGGCAGCGTCTTCATCAGGTATTCCATGTATACGGTGCGGAAGGGTCCGAAGGTGGGTGTCGAGAACTCGCACACCACGAGGCGGCCGCCGGGCTTGGTGACGCGCGCGATCTCGCGGAGTCCGGCCTGGTAGTCGGACACGTTGCGCAGTCCGAAGGAGATGGTGGCGGCGTCGAAGCTGGCGTCGGCGTACGGCAGATGCATTGCATCTCCTGCCACCATCGGCACGGGCCGGTCGGCGCCCGCCTGCAGCATTCCCTTCGAGAAATCCGTTGCGACGCACCACGCTCCGCTGCGCGCGAGTTCGACGGTCGAGACGCCGGTGCCCGCGGCGAGATCGAGGACCTTCTCCCCCGGCCTCAGGTTCAGTGCTTCGCGGGTGAGCTTGCGCCAACTGCGGTCCTGACCGAAGGACAGAACGGTATTGGTGATGTCGTACCGGCGAGCGACGCCGTCGAACATCGACGCGACCTCGTGTGGTTCCTTGTCGAGCGTTGCACGCGTTGTGGACACGTTTTCGAGCTTACGGCAGCCGCCCTCGGCCCGGAATCAGGCGGATCGCAGCGCCCGTCGCGTTTCCCATCCGAGGACGTCGCCGTAGTGGCCGAGCAGTTCGTCGCAGATTGCGGGCCATGTTCGGTGCAGAACCGACTTGCGCGCGGCCTCGCCGAAGCGCGCCCGCATGGCCGGCGAGGTCAGGGCCGACACGGCGCTCGGCAGCAATTCGGTGAACCGGTCGACGGGCAGGAGGTACCCGTTGCGGCAGTGCGAGACGAGGTCGCGAGGGCCTCCCGCATCGGGGCCGATGACGGGTATGCCGCTGGCGAGCGCTTCCTGCACGGCCTGGCAGAACGTCTCGTGCTCGCCGGGGTGGACGAAGACGTCGAAGCTGGCGTAGGCCTGCGCGAGTTGGTCGCCGCCCAGTTGGCCGGTAAAGATCGCCGACGGCATCAGCTTCTGCAGCGACGCCCGGTCGGGTCCGTCACCGACGACGACGACCTGGATGTCCGGGTCGTCGGCGATGACTGCGAGCCGCTCGACATGCTTTTCCGGGGCGAGACGGCCGACGAATCCGACGACGAGCTTGCCGTCACCGGTCCACTGCCGACGCAGGGATTCGCGACGCGCGGACGGCGCGAAGCGGATGGCGTCGACGCCTCTGGCCCAGCGGTGGACGCGCGGGATGCCGTGCTGTTCGAGGGCGTCGACGGCGGACGAGGACGGCGCGAGAGTGCGTGCGGCGCCGCGGTGTACTCGACGAGTCCAGCGCCACGCGGCGCGCGAGGTGAGCCCGAGTCCGTAGCTTTCGGCGAAGCCTGCGACGTCGGTCTGGTAGACGGCGACGGATGGGACGCCGAGGCGGTTGGCTGCTGCGAGTCCTCCTGCACCGAGGAGGAACGGCGACGCCAGGTGCACGACGTCGGGGCCGAACTCGCGCAGGGTCGCCGTCAGGCCCGGGCCGGGGACGCCGACGGGTAGCGAGCTGACCTTGGGAACCATGACCGCGGGGACGCGGTGAACGGGCACGCGTCCGTGTTCGACCGCTGCGCGCGGCTTGCCCGCTGGATTGTCCGGGGCGACGACCATGGCGTCGTGGCCGGTTCGTTCGAGATGTTCGAGAACTCGGAGAACCGAGTTGGTGACGCCGTTCATGTTGGGTAGGAACGATTCCGCAACGATGGCTACTCGCACGATGATCAGTGTGGGCAGCGTCTCGGGCCACCGGGGAGCGTCCGAGTTACGAGCGGGCGAAGTTCACGCGAATCACTGGCTGTTGCCTGCTCCCGCGTCGGACAGTTCGCGGCGTCGCAGCAGCAGCACGATCGGACCCGCAATCGCCCACGTGACCACCACGACCGAGGCGGCAGGGATGATCGCGACGGCAGCGCTGCGTCCTGCAACGCGGACGAGATCGGGGTCGCCGGTGTAGAACTCGACGTCGATGCGTTGCCCGACACTGAGATTCGTCGGGTACAGCACGCCCAGCTGCGGATTGTGCGTGACGCCGTCGTCGGTGACGAAGCTGACCGCGGAGCGTAGTTTGCCCGCCGAGAGCACCTCGGCCGTCGCGCGGCCCTCGTCGCCGGTGATGGTGCGGTCGTTCTGCCATGCGCCGACGACCAGCAGGAAAGCGAGCACGGAGATACCCGTCGCGACGACGGTCACCGAGATGCGGATTCGTCGACGAACGGTCGAGAGGTGCGTCCGGTCCGTCGTGGTTGTCTCGCGGGTACTCACGCCCGTAGACGTTACTGTGTAACGTTTGCGGGCATGTCTCGCGACTTCGAGTTCACCATCAACTCCGAATACACTCCTGCCGAGGTGCACGAGGCCCTGACCAGCGAGGAGCAATGGCTCGCACGGTTCGCCAAGGCCCAGAAGACGGACGGGTACGAGCTGACCAAGCACGAGGACGGCGGCATCACCGTTGACATCGAGGAGGAAGTGGGCACCTCCGAGTTGCCGGGCTTCGTCAAGAAGGTCATCACGGGCCGTTTGCTGGTGACGCGCACCGACCACTGGGGTCCGTTCGAAACGGACAGGGCCGACGGGACGTTGGCGGGCGGAGCGTCGGCCGTCAAGGCGAAGGTCGAAGGCACGACGACGCTGCGGCCGTCGGGCTCGGGCACCGTGCTGACGGTCAAGGGCAGGACGACGGTGAAGATTCCGCTCATCGGCGGCAAGATCGAAGCGCTGATCAACGACATGGTCAAGGACATGGTCGATCAGGAAACGGGCGAGACGGTCGAGTGGGCGAAGGCGCAGGGCCTGGGCGACAAGCCGACGGAAACCGAAACCAAAGAAACCTAGAGCGGACGCGTCAAAGCCGGGCGCGGATTCCCGCGTGCAGCTCGCGTAGCCCGGACCGTTCGGTCGTCACTTCGAGAACGCGAATGCCGTCGGCGCTTCCCGTGAGGGCTGCTGCCAACTGGGTCGTGTCGACGCCCCGGTGTTCGATGCGGTACGCCGCACACAGGGCCGCGAGGTCCATTCCGTGCGGCGTGCCGAACACCCGCTCGAAGGCGCCGGCGTACTGCGGATCGCCCTGCTCGAGCAATTCGAAGATGCCGCCGCCGTCGTCGTTGGCGACGACGATCGTCAGGTCCTTCGGCCTCGGTTCGCCGGTGCCGATGAGCAGGCCCGAGGCGTCGTGCAGGAAGGTCAGGTCGCCGAGCAGGGCGACGGTGCGACCCTCCCGCGACAGTGCCGCGCCGACGGCCGTCGACACCGTTCCGTCGATGCCTGCGACACCGCGATTGGACAGCACGCGCACACCCGTCGTCGGATAGCTCACCAGCGCCGCGTCGCGGACCGGGTTCGACGCCCCCAGCAGCAGCTGATCGCCGTCTCGGAGCGACGACATCACCGTTGCCGCGACGTGAAGGCCTGTCGGCTTCGGTTGCGCGGCGAGTTCGTCGCGCACCGCGAGATCCGCCCGGGCGGAGAGTTCGAGACACCGCTCGATCCACGCGAGCCGCGGACTACCCGTCGTCACCGCGCGGGTACCCGTCGCGAGAACGTTGCCGGACACGTCGGGCCAGCGCGGACCAGTTGTGAGGGCGATGACGTCCACCGCCGGATCGGCCAGCAGAGCGGACACGGGACGGTGCAGTGTCGGTCGGCCGGTGATGATCGCCTGCCGCGGTTTCAGCTGCGAGAGGGCCATCGGGTGCAGCGGCACACCGTGCAGCGGCGCCGTCGGCTCGGCCACCGTCGGT
>NZ_JBAWFH010000378.1:0-2003 GCF_049591685.1 Rhodococcus sp. (in: high G+C Gram-positive bacteria)
CTGCATTTCCTGCCAGTGCTCCCGTGCTGCAGCTCGCTGCACAGGCTCGGATTCCAACACCGACTTCGCCAGCAACACGAACCGGTCCAGATCGACCAACCCCGCCAAACCACCTGCACCACGAGCCTTCTCATCCAACACAGAATCCAACGCTGAATCGAGCGGGACCGTCTCCAGCAGGGCGTGCAGCGCAACACCCAGATCCGTCCCGCTCCCGACCGACCCGACCGACGGCGCCACCACCTCGATCGAGTTCGACGGAAAGACAAGACCCGCCAACCGATACTCCGACAGCACACCCTCATGGACGGGCAACACCGGATGCGCGATCTGCGTCGCCGACACCGTCGACGGCAAGGCAGACACCTCGGCCACCCGCACTGTCTCGGCTTCCCATTCGTCCCAGGTCTGCGACGCGGCCGAACTCGACTGGCCGTCGTCCTCGACGCGCACCGGCTCGATCAGGTCCGGAACTATGTTCGACACGCCCGCAGTCCCCGCGCCCAGAGTCTTGCCCCAACTGTCCCGAGCACCGACATAGCCCGACACCGCAAGAAAACTCTCCGCCCGAGTGCACGCCACATACAGGAGACGAACACGCTCGGCCTTCGTGTGCGCCTGTTCAATGCCCGACACGGTCTTGTACTCGACCGACTGCACTCCCGCACTCACATTGAGATGCATCGACCCGTCATCACCCCACACTGATCTGCCGCCAAGATTTCGGACAATGGAGCTGACTATTCTCAGGCCGCGATTGCGGGCTGCCGATAACTGTAGTGGACGTCGTTCGGGGTCCGGTACCCGATTGCCGAATGCCGGCGTCGTGGATTGTAGAACCCTTCGATGTATCTGACGATGTCTTGTCGCGCTTTGCTTTTGGTGGCGTAGACCGTTCGGTAGACGCACTCGTTCTTCAAGGCCGCAAAGAAACTCTCGGCCATGCTGTTGTCCCAGCACACCCCGGTCCGGCCCATCGAGGAACGCATGCCCAGAGAGCTCACGAGAGCTCGGTAGGCGCGGGATGTGTAGACACTGCCGCGATCGGAGTGGAAGATCGCTCCCGGCTCGATCAGGGTCGTTGCTGCGGCGTTCGTCAACGCAGCCGCGACGAGTTCGGTGCGCATATGGTCTGCGATTGACCAGCCCACGACCTTGCGGGAGTAGCAGTCGATGACCGTCGCGAGGTACACGAAGCCTTGCCAGGTGTGAACATAGGTGATGTCACCGACGAACTTCACGCCCGGGCGGTCGGCCGAGAAGTTACGTTTGAGCAGATCCGGCACGAGCGGCGTCCCGTCCGGGTCGGAGTCGGTGGTGACACGGAACGGCCGCGGCTGGCACGGCACGAGGTCTTCCGCGCGCATGATCGACCGGACCAACTCTGGGGAGCACTCGATCTGCGCGGCCCGCAGATCGGCATGGATACGGCGATACCCGTAAGTGCCGTGCGAAAGCTCGAAGAACACCCGAATACGTTCCGCAAGAACATCTCTGCGAATCGCAGTTGCTGATTGCGGACGGCTTTTCCAGTTGTAGAAGCCAGAGGTGGACACCTCGAGCCAGCGACAGCGGTCGGTGATCGGTACTACCGCGGAATCGTCCGCGACATAGGAATCGATGAACTCGTACTTCGCCACTACCGTGGCTCCCGTGCAAAGTACGAGGCTGCTTTTTTCAGGAAGGCCGCCTCGGCTCGAAGTTCTCGATTCTCACGTTCGAGCTGGGTAAGGCGTGCTCGTTCGGTGAGGGTGAGTTCGGCGTCCGGGCCGCCGCCGTGGGTGTCTCGGTACTTCACCAACCATCGGCGCAGACTGTCGTCACCGACGTTGTAAGCCTTGGCGACCTCGCTGATCGGCTTGGATAAGTCGATGACCTCTCGGCACAGTTCGTCCTTGAACTCGGGACTGAACGATCGACGCGATCTGCTCATGTTGGACTGGCTCATTTCAGTAGATCCCTATTCTAAGCGGGTCCACTGTCCGAAATCCCTGGGCCGATCA
>NZ_JBAWFH010000379.1:0-6326 GCF_049591685.1 Rhodococcus sp. (in: high G+C Gram-positive bacteria)
CAGCACGCCTGCACCGGTCCGCGACACTCGACGCCTACTTGATCCACGAACATCCCGGCGAAGTGCTCAGCCTTCCCGTCCACTAATCCACAAAATGGAGACACCGATGACGAAATCCGTTGCCGAACAAGCCCAGCACCACGTACCCGCCGACCTCCCCAGCAAAATTCAGCACTACATCGGCGGGCAGTTCGTCGACTCGATCGACGGCGACACCTTCGACGTTCTCGACCCCGTGTCCAATGAGGTGTACCTGCAGGCTGCCGCGGGCAAGAAAGCCGACATCGACCGCGCCGTCGCCGCCGCAAAGAAGGCCTTCAAGGAAGGCCCGTGGCCACGGTTGCTTCCGCGTGAACGCTCACGCATCCTGCACCGCATCGCAGATCTCCTCGAGTCGCGCGATGCGCGGTTGGCCGAACTCGAATCATTCGACTCCGGGCTGCCCATCACCCAGGCACTCGGTCAGGCACGGCGAGCGGCCGAGAACTTCCGCTTCTTCGCCGACCTCATCGTCGCCCAAGCCGATGACACCTACAAAGTTCCCGGACGGCAGATCAACTACGTCAACCGCACTCCCATCGGAGTCGCCGGCCTGATCACCCCGTGGAACACCCCGTTCATGCTCGAATCATGGAAGCTCGGGCCCGCCTTGGCCACTGGCAACACCGTCGTGCTCAAGCCAGCCGAGTTCACACCTCTGTCGGCGTCGCTGTGGGCGGGCATCTTCGAAGAAGCCGGACTTCCCGAAGGAGTGTTCAACCTCGTCAACGGCCTCGGCGAGGACGCAGGCGACGCGCTCGTCAAACACCCTGATGTTCCCCTGATCTCTTTCACCGGCGAATCCAGCACCGGCCAGCTGATTTTTGGCAACGCAGCACCCTTTCTCAAAGGCCTGTCGATGGAACTGGGCGGTAAGAGCCCGGCCGTGGTGTTCGCCGACGCCGACCTCGACGCCGCCCTGGACGCAACTATCTTCGGGGTGTTCTCCCTCAACGGGGAACGCTGCACCGCTGGAAGCCGCATCCTCGTCGAGCGGTCCATCTACGACGAGTTCGTCGAACGTTATGCCGCACAGGCGGGGCGCGTGAAGGTGGGCTACCCGCACGATCCGGCCACCGAGGTCGGCGCCCTGGTGCACCCCGAGCACTACGACAAGGTCATGAGCTACATCGAGATCGGTAAGAGCGAGGCACGGCTCGTCGCCGGCGGCGGCCGAGCCGAGGGCTTCGATACCGGCAACTTCGTCACCCCGACCGTGTTCGCGGACGTCGCACCCGACGCACGGATCTTCCAGGAAGAGATCTTCGGTCCGGTCGTGGCGATCACCCCGTTCGACACCGACGACGAAGCATTGGAACTGGCGAACGGCGTCCGCTACGGACTGGCCGCCTACATCTGGACCAACGACCTCAAGCGCGCACACAACTTCTCTCAGGCCGTCGAGGCGGGAATGGTGTGGCTCAACTCGAACAACGTCCGCGACTTGAGGACCCCGTTCGGCGGTGTGAAGGCATCGGGCCTCGGTCATGAAGGTGGCTACCGGTCCATCGACTTCTACACCCAGCAGCAGGCCGTGCACATCACTCTCGGCAAGGTCCACAACCCGACGTTCGGCAAAGAAGCGGCCGAAGCCATCGACTACTGATTCCGGCCGATACAGATTCGTAGTACTCACTTCGACTACCAGGACCCACCATGACCATTACCCCCAGTTCCCCGGAGCCCGTCGTGACCTCGACCAGCCCCATCCGCTCCAACAACCCGGTACCCACCCCGCAGGCCACCCCCCCGGATGTACTGCGATGCGCCTACATGGAATTGGTCGTCACCGACCTCGAACGGTCGCGCAAGTTCTACGTCGACGTGCTCGACCTCGTCGTGACCGAAGAGGACGAGAACGCCGTCTACCTGCGTTCTTTCGAAGAGTTCATCCACCACAACCTGGTGCTGCGCAAAGGTCCGGTGGCCGGCGTCGCGGCGTTCTCCTACCGTGTCCGCAGCCCAGAGGACCTCGACAAGGCTGTCGCGTTTTACACCGAACTCGGGTGCCGCGTCGAACGCAACGCGCAGGGCTTCACCAAGGGCATCGGCGACTCGGTACGCGTAGAGGATCCGCTCGGATTCCCTTATGAGTTCTTCTACGATGTCGATCACGTTGAGCGTCTGGCGTGGCACTACCACCTCTACACACCCGGCGCGCTGGTCCGGTTGGACCACTTCAACCAGGTCACTCCGGACGTTCCCCGCGCGGTGGCGTACATGGAGGACCTCGGCTTCCGTGTCACCGAAGACATTCAGGACGAGGCGGGCACAACCTACGCGGCGTGGATGCGTCGTAAGTCCACGGTGCACGACACCGCGATGACCGGCGGCGACGGACCGCGCATGCACCACGTCGCCTTCGCCACACACGAAAAGCACAACATCATTGCCATCTGCGACAAACTGGGCTCGCTGCGGATGTCCGACCATATCGAGCGCGGCCCCGGCCGGCACGGGGTCTCGAACGCGTTCTACCTCTACCTGCGTGATCCGGACGGGCACCGTATCGAGATCTACACCCAGGATTACTACACCGGCGACCCGGACAACCCGGTCGTCACGTGGGACGTGCACGACAATCAGCGCCGCGATTGGTGGGGTACCCCGGTCGTCCCGAGCTGGTACACCGACGCCTCGATCGTCCTCGATCTCGACGGCAACCCGAAGCCTGTGGTCGCCCGCACGGACGATTCGGAAATGGCGGTCACCATCGGTGCCGACGGATTCTCTTACACCCGCAAAGAGGACACCGACGAGATGCCGGACTGGAAGAAGGGCGAGTTCAAGCTCGGCAACCAACTCTGACCGGCACGAACACCCCTACAGCTGCAAGGATATTCGATGCTTTCACCTCAGACCATCACCGAGATCGCCGACGAGCTGGCGGAAGCCGAGCGCACGCGATCGATGATTCCGCGCCTGACCGCGCGGTATCCCGAGATGACCGTCGACGATTCGTACGCAGTACAGAACGAATGGCGACGACGAGGAGTCGAAGCCGGGCGCCGGCTCGTCGGACGCAAGATCGGCCTGACGAGCAAGGTGATGCAGGTGGCGACCGGGATCACCGAACCGGACTACGGTGCGATTTTCGACGATCAGGTGTTCGAGAACGGATCTGTGATCGAGCATGACCGTTTCTCAAATGTGCGGATCGAGGTCGAACTGGCATTCGTGCTCGGAAAGCCATTGTCCGGTCCGACGACGACGATCTTCGACGTGCTTCGCGCAACGGAGTACGTCGTACCGGCGCTGGAGATTCTGAGCTCCAGAATCGAGATGGAGGGCCGCACCATCGTGGACACGATCAGCGACAATGCCGCCCTCGGCGGAATGGTCTACGGGGGCAACCCGACCGATCCTGCCGCGGTCGACATGCGATGGATCTCGGCGCTGCTCTACCGTAACGAGACCATCGAAGAATCAGGCGTTGCGGCCGCGGTACTCAACCACCCGGCCACTGGAGTGGCGTGGCTCGCGAGCAAGCTTGCACAGCACGACGACCGGCTCGAAGCTGGCGAAGTGGTACTCGCCGGGTCTTTCACTCGTCCGATGTGGGTGCACAAAGGCGATACGGTGCTCGCCGACTACGGACCGATGGGAACGATCTCGTGTCGCTTCGAATGAACAGGACCTTCCGCGACGCGCTGACGGAGACCGACCGGCCACTGTACGGCGGCTGGATCGTCACCGGCTCGCCCGTTGTCGCCGAAATCATGGCGGGCTCCGGTCTCGACTGGGTGCTCATCGACATGGAACACGCGCCGAACGGTCTCGAATCCGTTCTTGCACAGCTCCATGCGGTCTCGGCCTACCCGGTGACACCGGTGGTGCGGGTCCCCGTCGGGGATCCGGTGGTGATCAAGCAAGTCCTCGATCTCGGCGCACAGACCATCCTGGTGCCGATGGTCTCCACCGCCGAACAAGCTCGTGACGTTGCAGCGGCGGCGCAGTATCCTCCCGCTGGGATACGGGGCGTCGGCAGTGCCCTGGCTCGTTCTGCTCGATGGAACCGCGTCGAAGGCTATCTGCGCAACGGCGCCGATCACGTGTCGGTGTTCGTGCAGATCGAGACGACCGAGGGGGTGGCAAATGCGGCGGCCATCGCCCAGACACCGGGAATCGACGGCGTCTTCCTCGGGCCGAGCGATCTGTCCGCGTCGATGGGACTGCTCGGCCAACAGAACCACCCCGACGTCGTCGCCGCGGTCAATGACGCCTTCACCGAGATTGCCTTGACCGGAAAACCCTATGGCGTCAATGCATTCGACCCAGAACGGGCAAACGCCTACACCCAGGACGGCGCGCAGTTTCTACTCATCGGTGCCGATGCCGCGATCCTGGCGCGTGGTTCCGAGGCACTCGCCCAGCGATATATCAACCCTTCGGCGCACGGACCACGCGCCAGCTATTGAACTCTCTCCCCCGCACAGTTCGCCGCCGAAAGGACAGACCGTGACCATCACATTCGATTCACTCCTCAGCGAGATCACCGATCCGAATGGACGGGAGATCTTCGATCCTGCGACGGGAGACGTCGTCGGTAGGGCCCCGTTCAACGGCGTCGAGGTTCTCGACGCCGCCATCGCCCGCGCAAAGGCAGCACAGCCGAGCTGGGCGGCACGCGGTGACGAGGACCGCAAGACCCTCCTGCTGCGGGCAGCGGACGCTGTCGATGCGGCCACCGAGCCGCTTGCGGAGCTGCTCTCGCGTGAACAGGGCAAGCCGCTGAACGGACCCAACGCCCGGTTCGAGGTCGGAGCGTGTGCAAACTGGCTGCGGGCGACCGCGGCGACCGAACTGCCTGGCCGTACCCTCCTGGGCGGGGACGACGGGCAGGCGGAGATGTACTACCGCCCGCTCGGAGTCGTCGGCGCGATCGGACCGTGGAACTGGCCGATGATGATCACCACGTGGCAGATCGCGCCGGCGTTGCGAATGGGCAACACGGCCGTCGTCAAACCATCCGAGTACACCCCGCTCAGCGTGCTGGCCCTGGCGAGCGTGCTCAATTCGGTTTTGCCGCAGGACGTTCTCACCGTCGTCGCCGGTGAAGGGGAAATCGGAGCGAGTCTGTCCTCGCACCCCGACATCGCCAAGCTGATGTTCACCGGTTCCACCCGCACCGGTCAGGCCATCATCAGGAGCTCCGCCGATACGGTCAAACGGCTCACGCTCGAGCTCGGCGGCAACGACGCCGGCATCGTGCTACCGGATGTCGATCCCAAAGCCATTGCGCAGGACCTGTTCTGGGGTGCGTTCATCAACACCGGCCAAACCTGCGCTGCCCTCAAGCGCCTCTACGTACACACCGATGTCTACGACGCGGTCTGCACCGAACTCGCCGAGGTCGCCAAGGCGATGCCGATGGGCCGGGGCCTCGACGAAGACAATGTCCTGGGTCCGCTGCAGAACAAGGCTCAGTACGACATCGTTGCCGGGCTGGTGGACCGTGCGCGCGAGTCCGGCGCCACGATGCTGGTCGGAGGTACGCCCGACGCCGATGCCCCGGGACACTTCTATCCGGCCACTTTGGTGTCGGACATCGACAACGACAACCCCCTGGTGGCCGAAGAACAGTTCGGCCCCGCTCTACCGATCGTGCGTTACGAGACGGTCGACGAAGCGCTCGAGATGGCCAACGGTCTCGACGTCGGTCTCGGGGCGTCGGTGTGGAGTTCGGACCGCGATGCCGCCCGCGCCGTCGCCGCACGTATTCAGGCCGGCACCGTGTGGATCAACAGCCACGGCGGTGTACACCCCATGGTCCCGTTCGGTGGCGTCAAGATGTCCGGGTATGGACTCGAATTCGGTGTAGAAGGGCTGAAAGCCGTTTCGGCTCCTCAGGTGATCAGTGGCTGATGACATGACATCAGGAGAGGGCTCCTGATGCCGGCTCCGCCAGGTCGCACCGTCGCCGATCGAATCACCTCGGTCGCACCCAAATAGCACCCCAATAGCACCGACGGCAGATTGATCGAAAGGAAGAACGCATGCCCATCATCACCCGCACATCCGTTATTCGCGAGACGCCCGGAAAGTACGCGACCGTCGAGGTCGAGCTGGACGATCCGCGGCAGAACGAAGTGACCGTCAAACTCGTGGCCGCCGGTCTCTGCCATTCCGATGACCACAATGCAACTGGCGACGTTCCGGTCGGTATATATCCGTACGCAGGCGGGCACGAAGGCTCCGGGATAATCGAGGCCGTCGGCCCGGACACCCCAGGATTCGAGGTCGGCGATCACATTGTGTTCTCTTTCCTGCCGGCCTGCGGACGATGC
>NZ_JBAWFH010000380.1:0-3954 GCF_049591685.1 Rhodococcus sp. (in: high G+C Gram-positive bacteria)
CTGCATACGGAGTATTCGGAGCTGCCCGCCGGGCGTATGGCTCGAGGTGTGCAACCAACGCGAAAACCCCGGATTCGTCGGTTCGAATCCGGGGTCACGCTGGTGAGCGGCACGCGGGGAGCTCTACTGGAGGCCTTTTCCCTCGGCTACCTCAGCCGCGGGCGGCTTTCAGGTGGTCGGCCGACGCTGCTCTCAGGTGCGTCAGGTCGGAGGCGACGGTAGCCAACGTGAATCCTTCGGATAGGCGCGCGGCCGCCGCGTCACCCGATGGGGTGTGTATGCCGGCGGCGATACCAGCTGCTGCAGCGGATCTTTGTACTCGCGCCAGAGCGGCCTCGAACTCGTCGTCGACAGAGGTATCAGAGGGAGAGGATCCGCCGACAGCGAGACGTAGGTCGGAAGGGCCGACGTAGACCCCGTCCAATCCGGGCACCGCGCAGATCTCCTCGACGTTCGCGAGGCCCTGCGGTGTTTCGATCATCGCCAACACGACAGTATCCCTGTTCGCGTCCGCGGGGGTCGGGCCGATTCGCAGCTGCGAGCGCATGGGCCCGTAGGACCTGATGCCCGCGGGCGGGTAAGTGGCAGCAGCAACCGCAGCAGCAGCGTCCGTGGCCGTGTCCACGAGCGGGACGATGACCCCCGAGGCCCCCGCGTCGAGAGCCCGGCCGATCGGGGTGGCGTCGTTGGCTTCGACCCGGACGAGCCCTGCGGGGCCGTGGGCGGCGTCGATCGCCGTCAGACCGGCAAGCATCCCGGAGTAACCGATCAGACCGTGTTGGAGATCGAGGGCGATGTAATCCCACCCCACATGCGCGAGCCATTCGGTCGAGACGGGACTGTCGATAACGGACCAGTAGCCGAGTATCCGTTCTCGATTACGAACGCGAGCGGCGAATTCCTGTGCAGACATGAGAAGGCCTTTCAGCGGTTGTAGTTCGGCATCGGTCCACGAAGCGCGGCGCCTACTTCGTCGCACGCGGCGACGACGTCGGCGTCGAGCGGACCGTTGCCGATGGCGTCGATATTCGCCAATAGGTGTTCGACCTTCGAGCCGCCGAGCAGGATCGGGCCTGTTGCGGGTTTGGACACGAGCCACCTCATGGCGAGTTCTGTCAGCGGCATCCCGGCGTCGCTCGCAACAGCCGTCAGTTGGGCGATCGCGTCGAAGATCGCAGTGTTCCAATAGCGCTCGCGGTACATGGCGGCAAGGCGTGAGTCGCCGAACCTACCGTCGGCGGGCTCGGCTTCGAGCGAGTGTTTGCCGGTGAGCAGTCCGCCACCGAGTGGGTTGTACACCATGGTGATCAGGCCGGTGACCTCGGCGAATTCCACGTACTCCTCCTCTATCCGACGAGCCAGGAGGTTGTAGAGCTGTTGGGCGACGACAGGCATGGGGGCTCCGACCTCGTCGGCGATACGGCGTGCCTCTCCGATCTGCCACGCCGCGAAATTGGACACCCCCAAGGCGCGTATCTTGCCCTCGTCGACGAGTTCGGCCACGGTGGCGAGAGTGTCGGCCAACGGCGTGGCTCGATCCGGCTGATGGAGATAGAAGAGATCGACGTACTCGGTGTCCAAGCGTCGAAGACTTGCCTCGACGCTCAGGCGCAGCCCCTTCGGGGACAGGGGACTGTTTTCACCGGCGTCCGAATTCGGCATTCCAGCCTTGGTGGCAATGGTCACCTGCTCACGGCGCGTTGCCAATAGGCCGGCGAGTATGCGTTCCGACTCGCCTCCCGCGTATCCGTTGGCGGTGTCGATGTGGTTGATACCTGCGTCGAGGGCGGCGTCGACCATCTTGGCCGCGCCGGACGCGTCGACGGTGTCGCCGAATGTCATGGTTCCCAGGACGAGGGGCGAGATGTCGAGCGGGGTCATGCAGTCACTCCTGCCGTTGTCGGTGCGAGCCGAGAGACTATGTGTCGCGGCTTGATTCCTACCATCGTGGTGGGGTCGAGCGCAGCAGCGCGCAGCGCCCTGGTGTACGTATGTTTGGGGCGGGTCAGCACCTCTTCGGTGTCACCTCGTTCGACGATGCGGCCCTTGGACATGACGACGACGGTGTCGCTGATCTCGCGTACGACGCCGAGGTTGTGCGAGATGAACACGTAAGTCAGGCCTGTGTCGCGCTGGATCCCGCGCAACAGATCCAGAACCTGGGCTTGAACCGACACGTCGAGTGCGCTCGTCGCCTCGTCGCACACCAGTACTTCGGGCCCGGACGCGAGCGCACGAGCAATTCCGATGCGCTGACGCTGCCCGCCCGAGAACTCGACTGGACGCCGACTGCATGCTGTCACGGGCAACCCGACCTGATCGATGAGGTTGGCAGCCTTTTCGGCTCGTTCGGCCTTGCTTCGAATCCCTCGCAGTCGCAGCGGCTCGCCGACGATGTCGAGCGCCGTCAAATGCGGATCGAGGGAGCCGTACGGGTCTTGAAACACCATCTGGACCCGAGAACGGAACGGCCGCAGCGCCTTCTCCGAAAGTTGGGAGATATCGGAACCGTCCAACACGATGCGTCCGGAGGTTGGCGTGAGCAGTCGGACGATGGATTTCGCGATCGTGGATTTCCCGCACCCCGATTCTCCGACGACCGCGAGCGTCTTGCCCTTGTCGACGGAGAAGCTCACCGAGTCGACTGCGCGAAAGACACCGTCGGCGACGGGATATTCGACGACGAGGTCTTCGACGGACAGCAGTGGTGTGGTCATACCGCAACCTTCTCGGGAGATTCGTTCCACGACCCCAGATGTGGGATCGCGTCGAGCAGTGCGCGCGTGTAGGGATTCTGGGGAGCTGCGACGAGTTCCTCGGCGCCGCCGTCCTCGACGAAGACTCCGCTCTTCATGACGTAGATGCGATCCGAGACGAGTCTGGCCACTCCCAGATCGTGGGTGATGACGAGCATGCCGATTCCGGTTCGTTCCTGTAACTCGAGCAGTAGGTCGAGGATGCTGGCCTGCACTGTGACGTCCAGCGCGCTGGTGGGTTCGTCGGCGACGATCAGCTCGGGTCCGGACGCGAGAGCGCTCGCGATCAGTACACGTTGCAGCATGCCACCGGACATCTGGTGCGGGTATTTGTCGAGCTGTGCGCTCGGATCCGGAATGCGCACCTGCTCGAGCAGTTCGACGCAGCGCGTCAGCTGTTTCGACTTTCCCGAAACACCGCTGTGGCGCACAGCTTCGCGAAGCTGGCTGCCGATGGTGTGCACCGGAGACAAGGCCGTCATCGGATCCTGCGGGATCAGGGCGATGTGCTTACCGCGGATGCGGCGCAGCTTTTTGTCCTCGCCCAGGATTTCGTCGTCCTTGAACATCACAGAACCCGACAGCACCGCCAGGTCGGTCGGAAGCAGACCCAGAATGCCCATGGCCGTGGTCGACTTGCCGGAGCCGGATTCGCCGATGATGGTGACGGTCTCGCCGGCGTCGATGCAGAAGGAGACTCCGTCGACGGCGCGGATGACGCCCTTGTCGGTGACGAGTTCGATCTGCAGCTCGTCGACTTTCAGTAGGTTCCCCATGAGTCAGACGCCTTTCTTGTCGAACCGGGCGAACATGCCGCGCCGGACGGATCGGGCCGGTCGGTCACGAAGACCGTCGCCGAGCAGGTTCACCCCGACCACGAGGATCACGATCATGAGGCCGGTGCAGGTGACGATCCACCACGAGGTGGTGATGTAGTCCTGACCGTCGGAGATTATGCGTCCCCACGTTGCGAACGGACGCTGAGGGCCCGCGCCGAGGTAGCTCAGCGAACTCTCCAGCAGAACAGCCTGAGCGAGAAGCAGAAGCACGACGAGCGAAGCCTGCTTGATGATGTTGGGGACGACGTGGCGAAGCAGGATGGCGGTGCGGCTCAGGCCGAGAACGCGCGCTGCGGCGACGTAGGGCTTCTCGCGTTCGACAAGAACGAGGGAGCGGGTCAGTCGTGCGACCTCAGGCC
>NZ_JBAWFH010000381.1:0-2852 GCF_049591685.1 Rhodococcus sp. (in: high G+C Gram-positive bacteria)
GCTACCTGGCGTTGCTCACGCGTCGACCTTGTCCGACCATCCGCGGTACACCTGCGCTGCAAGTTCAAACACGGCTGCGAGTCCGAACCCGAAGAGAAACACTTCGCCCGGCCACGCGACTACGAAGGCGGAAACCACCGCCGTCCAGGCGAGAACGACTGCAACGGTGTCCATTCGAGCTGACGCAATCGGCCCCTCGCGTCGCGTGTGAGCCACAACGAGGCGCTTGCACAACCCGTTCACCGCATACGCAAAGGCGTACAGCCCGAACGAAAATCCGAGAATTCCTGCCAGCAGCCAACCTGGTTGCACTTCGTACTGGTCGCCGCGGACAACCGACCATGCAGCACCTGCGATCGCGTAGATCAGAGACCAGCCGACAATGAGCAGGAGGGTCAGACCGAAGACTGAGTCTTTCGGTGACGACGTCCACGACATGTTTCGAGACTAAGGGACAAGCTCCTGTAACTAAACCGGTTCGAAACGATTGTCCATATCGGACAGGGAAACACCGGCCACAAACCCTGTGTTGCAGGGACTGTGGCCGGTGTGTGCAATACCGAGTTCCGAACTACGAGGTGGCCTCCGCCGCGAGACGCTCGAGCGTGTGACCGAGCTGTTCCTTGGTGACGAGCGGGAACTTCACCTTTTCGAGTAGCTTCTTGTCGGTGACGTGCGACCAGTCATAGGTGTGGCGCACCAACGTCTCGTTCGGCCCCTGAGACTCCAACTCCCACAGCCATTCCCATCCGGGAGGTTCGGTGCCGGCGGGAGCCGTCTTCCATGCGAGCAATTTGTCCTTCGCGTACCCGGACACATGGTTGTCGGTCTTGTACTCGCCACCCATGTGGTCGCCCTGCATGTTCATCGTGAATACCTCGCCGACCTTCTGGATACGGTCGGCGTGATCCACTCCGCGAATGAAGCCGGAGCCGTCCAATGCCTGGTGTCGCTCCGGGTTGGAGAGGACGTCGAATACTGCATCGACAGGTGCCTCGATGGTGCGTTCGACAGTTACCTTCGTGGTGTCACTCATTCCTCCACCCTGCCTGTACATCGCCGAGTCGGCAACGTTGCCTGCGCAGTGGGCACAAACCCGCGGTCTATTCGTCGTCGAAGTCGTCGCGCTGCTTGAGGGACCCGAAGCCTCGACCTACGCGTAGCGCGATGGCCACAGCAATGACGCACCACACCGCAGCGATCCCCAGGATCCACCAGAACATCACCACAGTGTGACGGCACGGTAGTTGAACGGGGAACTAGCTGAGGTGAATGCTAAGAAATGTCACAACCGATTTACACGGATTCGCCCAAAACGGACGTCAGACGACCCGCGGACAGGGTCGACTCCTCACCCACAGGGAACGTGACACCGGTGAGTTCTTCGGAGATTGTCCACAACCGCTGCTGGATGTCGAGGTCGTACGACTGAGCGCTCGACGTGACGACCTTCGGATAGCCGCGGATCTCGGCCCTGCCGCTCGGACCGTAGTACTGGCTGCCGAGCGCGGCCGGATCGGTGGCAGCACGCAGAGTCGGCATGGCACCCATGGCGGGCGTCTGAGACAGCAGAGGAGCGACCCAACCGACTGGCACACGCAGCGCGGCAGGTGTGTAGCGAGTGAGTTCGGTGTTGGACAATCCCGGGTGAGCAGCCACAGCTGCCGTGGTGCCCTGACGCGCGAGCCGGCGCTGAAGTTCGTAGGTAAACAGCAAATTTGCGAGTTTGGACTGGCCGTAGGCGGCGGTGCGACTGTACGAGCGCTCCCACTGCAGGTCGTCGAAATGAATGGCGGCCCGGATGCGGTGGCCGGTACTACTCACCACGACGACGCGAGACCCGGCGACCGGCAGGAGCCGATCCAGAAGTAGGCCGGTCAGGGCGAAGTGACCGAGATGGTTTGTGCCGAACTGCATTTCGAAGCCATCTGCGGTGACCTGCTTCGGCGTGTACATCACCCCTGCGTTGTTGATCAAAAGGTCGATGCGTGGGTACTTCTCGCGGATGTCGGCCGCCGCGGACCGCACCGATTCGAGGGATGCCAAGTCGAGGGCCTGCACGCGGACGTCCCCGCCCATACGGGCCGCAGCCCGCTTGCCCTTCTCGACGTCGCGGACAGCCAAGACCACTGCTGTGCCTCGTGCCGCCAACATCCGTGCGGTCTCGTATCCCAGCCCGGTGTTCGCGCCGGTGACGATCGCTACCCGACCGTTCTGATCGGGAATGCACCGTTCGGTCCACTTTTCGGTCATGTCGTCTCCTAAGTACCGGCGGTCTGTTACACCTGAACCTTAAAAGACCGGCGGTCTACTGTCAAGAGACCGGCGGTCCGTAAGTTAGGCTGAGCCCATGAAATTCGAACGTGCGCGCAGTGAGGAGCAGCGAGAAGTCCGCCGTCAGACGATTTTGACCACCGCGGCGGCAATGCTGGTCGAGATGTCGGTCGCCGAGGTGACACTCAACGAGCTGAGCCGACGGGTCGGATTGGCGAAGTCCAATGTGCTGCGGTACTTCGAGTCACGTGAGGCCGTGCTGCTCGAGCTGCTGAACGATTTTTTGGGCGAGTGGCTGGCCGAGCTGACAACGATGTTGGCCGACGGAATCGACGCCGACGCGCCACTCGAGACCCGGGCCAATCGGTTCGCCGACATTCTCAGCCGTTCGCTGGCGGACAGGGTCGTGCTGTGCGACCTTTTCGGCGCACAAGGCGGCGTCCTCGAACACAACGTGTCCGTCGCGGTAGTCAAGCGGCACAAGCGATCATCCATCAGCAAACTCGCGGACATGACAGAGGTCGTGCAACAGCACCTGCCCGAACTCGGCGACGGTACCCAGATGTTCTGCCTGATGA
>NZ_JBAWFH010000382.1:0-21581 GCF_049591685.1 Rhodococcus sp. (in: high G+C Gram-positive bacteria)
ACGCCGATGTAGCTCAATGGTAGAGCCCCTGTCTTCCAAACAGGCTACGCGAGTTCGATTCTCGTCATCGGCTCCACCAATGAACCCGCCATCGCTTCACGCGACGGCGGGTTTTTTGGTGTCCGGACCGATGTTGCGTCCCGCTCAAAGGCGTGCACTCTCGTACAGGGCCTCGGCCACCGCTGCGTCCCCGACGATTTCCACGGTCCCCAGCGGGCGTCGACGCCACACGGTCAGCAGCAGATCCTCGGCCGATCCACGGAGCGCGACGTCGCCCTTCCGGTGTTCGCGTGACACCGCTACGGCGTCGCCGGTGAAGTCGAGAAACAACTCCATGTCGGTGCCGTCGTCGGTGTGCAGGTGCACGGTCCGGCCGGCGACGCCACCGAGACTGCCGGTGGGAATTCTGGTCAGGCACGCTTCCGCCCACTCTGCGACCCCATCCGCGGCGCCCGTGGCGTCCGCAGGGTCGGGCGCGGCGCCGCCGACTGCATGTAGCGCGTCCTGAACATCGAATCGGTGCACCGTGATCTCGTGCAACTGCCGACGGATCCAGAATGCGGGCGTCGCGACGCCGGTCCACGTGGTGACCTCCCGCGCCGGGCTCGCCGCGCGGTATGCGTCGAACATCGCCGCGGCGGAATCCCGATAGTCGTCGAGAATGCGCGGTCCCCGCTCGGGCTTTTCGACCGCGGCCAGCACCTCTGACATGCCAGCTTCCGCTGGTACCGCAAGTACGCCGGTGGCCATGCGGTGCACGAACGTCAGATGGCGTACCAACTTCTCGATCGTCCAGTCGGGCATCGACGGCACAGGCGTGGTCGTGTCTTCGAGGGAGAGTTGTGCGATGCGGTCACATTCCGCAACCAGGAGGGAGAGTTGCTCGTCGGCGTTCATACGGGCCATCTTGCACGGGCTTCACCGGACGCACTCGGGATCCGACGACGTATCCCGTCCGCGCCCCCCCCTTCCGCGTAGCCTGTGTTCGAGCCCGAATTGTCCGATGGAATGGACGCACCCGACGTCGATTCCGCGAACGCCTGGAAAGGGTGCCCTGGTGGAACTCCTACTCATTCTGTTGGTCGTGGCAGCCATCGTGTTGCTGGTGATACGCAGTCAGCGACATTCCGCGGCGCGAGCGGCGAGCACGCTCGACGACGCAAAAGCCGACGCCCGCCAGTCGATCGAGCGTCTCGCCGGACAGATCTACAACCTGACCGGATCCGACACGGCTTCGAAGCAGGCGTTGGCCGACGCCTCCGAACGTAATATCGCCGCCGGATCGCAGATCGATCAGGCCCGTACTGTCGAGCAGGCCCGGTTGGCGAAACAGACTGCGCTGGAAGGTCTTTACTACATTCGCGCCGCCAGGTTGGCGATGGGAATGGATCCAGGTCCGAAGGTTCAGGGCATCGACGGGCAGAAATCCGCGGGGCAGGTCACCGAACGCCGCACGGTCGACTACGAGGGCCGTCACGTCGAAGCGTCACCCGACCCCTCCGACCGCACTCCCAACTACTACCCCGGCGGCAGAGTTGCAGGCCGTCCCGTGCCTGCAGGCTGGTACTCCGAGCCATGGTGGCGACCGGCACTCGTGGCGGGAGCCTGGGGCGTGGGCTCGATGTTCCTCTTCTCGGCCATGTTCTCCGGCATGGCCGGCGTTCCGTACGACGAGCAGGCCTTCGAAAGCGGCTCCGGCGATGGATCGGAAGGCAGCGGGCCCGACGGCAGCGGATCCGACGGTAGCGGGTCCGACGAGCTGGGCGCCATGGGCGACACCGGTGGCGGCGATTCAGGCGGCTGGGACGGCGGCTTCGGCGGTGACAGCGGCGGCTTCGGCGGCGGTGACGCGGGCGGTTTCTAGGTGGCCTGACAGACGGGACACCAAAACAGGTTTCGAGCCTGCATCACGGATTGAAGTATTTCCGTCCCGCAGATGCGGCAGGGGCGACCTGCGCGTCGGTACACGTAGTTTCGGGGGCGAGTAGACCCACCGCGTCTACCGCCGTACTCACTGTCGCCGTGGTCGTCCTCGGGTCGGATCGTAATGATCTTCCCCCGTCGAACACCGATCTTCATCAGCTCCACCAGATCGAGCCACACTGCGTCCCATTCGGCGAGATCGAGATCTTTTCCGGGCCGCATCGGGTTGATTTCGTGCCGAAAGAGGATCTCGGCTCGGTACACGTTGCCCACACCCGCGAGCACCTTCTGATCCATCAACAAGGCGCCGATCGGTGTGCGAGACTTGAAGATTCGCGCCCACGCACGTTCCGGGTCGGCGTCCTTCCGGATCGGGTCCGGGCCCAGTCGCAACTTGAGGGCGTCGACCTGCTGCTCGGTGTAGATCTCGCACGCCGTCGGTCCGCGAAGATCGGCGCCGTACTCCTCCCCCACCATGCGGAGTCGCACTGCGCCGACCGGGTCGTTCATCGGCACGGCCTGCTCGGTGAACTTGCCGTACAACCCCAGATGGATGTGCACGATGAGGTCCGACTCGTAGCGGTGCAGCAGGTGCTTTCCCCAGGCCTCGGCTTTCTCGAGTACGAGACCGTCGATCAGCCCGGCGCCGGAAGTGAACCGTCCCTGCGGGCTGCTCACTTCCACCGGCGCGCCGCCGAACCGTCGTTGATGCAACCGAGCCAGACGATGCAGGGTGTGCCCCTCGGGCACGGTCAGGCAGGCTTCGCCGAAGCGTCCGAGGCCTGGCCGCCGGGAACCGCAGGCGCGTCCCCGGTGCGCTCGTACTCGGAGAGAATGTCGATGCGCCGTTGGTGCCGCTCTTCGCCGGAGAAATCGGTGCTCAAAAACGCATCCACGATCGCAAGGGCCTCGGGCAGTGTGTGCATGCGGCCACCGAGTCCGATGAGCTGTGCGTCGTTGTGCTCACGCGCCAGCTTCGCCGTCTCAACGCTCCAGGCCAGCGCACAGCGCGCGCCCGGAACCTTGTTGGCGGCGATTTGTTCGCCGTTGCCCGATCCGCCCAGCACCAGCCCGCGGCTACCCGGATCGGCGACGACACGACGGGCCGCGTCGATGCAGAACGCCGGGTAGTCGTCCACGGGGTCGTACTCGAAAGCTCCGCAATCGACGGGCTCGTGCCCGGTTGCGGTGAGATGTTCGATGATCTGATTCTTGAATTCGAGACCGGCGTGGTCTGCACCCAGGTATACGCGCATGCATAGAGTCTGCCAGGTGGACAGCAGCGCAGGAAAAGCGGTTGCCGGTGTCGACGGCGCCAAGGGCGAGTGGGTCGTCGCGACGTTCGACGGCGTACGCGTCGAATGGACGGTTGCCGCGGATGTCGAGTCCGTGCTCGCCCTGACGGGTCACTGTGCAGCCGTCGGCGTGGACATGCCGCTGTCGCTACCGACCGTGGGTTACCGCGTCAGCGAGGTGGAGGCCAAGGCCTTTCTCGGGTCGGCTCGATCGTCGATCTTTCATACCCCGGTGCGGGCCGTGCTGGGCGCCGAGACCTACGAGGACGCCTGCGCGATCTCGCGAGAGGTGACGGGCAAGGCAATCAGCAAACAGACGTGGTTCCTGCTGCCGGGGGTTCGGTCGTGGCAGGAAGCAGAATTCGATGCCGACCGCATCGTCGAAGTGCACCCCGAGTGCTCGTTCCGCAGCATGACGCCGACGACGTCGTTCGCGTCGAAGAAATCGGGCCGCGGCGCCGGGCAGCGAATGGCGGCGTTGAGCACATGGATACGGCCGCGCAACCTCGCGGACGGACTCGCCGCCCTTCCTGCCGGGCCTGCTCTCGACGACGCTCTGGATGCGGCGGCCGCGGCCTGGTCTGCGTGGCGATTCCTGCTTGGTGAGCACCGAACGTTCGGCACTGCCGACGACGGCGATCGCATCGTCGCGTGACACAGCACGGAAAGCATGACCTGCGGCGGCACGGCCGAGAGCGCGAGATCGCACTCGACCATGCCGCGGCGAGGAGCGCCTAGTCGAACGCAGGATCCTCGTGGCGCGTCCGCTTGAGCTCGAAGAAGTGCGGGTAGGACGCGAAGATCACCGAGGCGTCCCACAGCTTGCCTGCTTCTTCTCCGCGTGGAATGCGCGACAGGACCGGGCCGAAGAAGGCGACACCGTTGACGTGGATGGTCGGAGTGCCTACGTCGTCGCCAACCTTGTCCATCCCCGCGTGATGGCTGGTGCGCAGCGCTTCGTCGTAATCGGACGACGTCGCAGCGTTTGCCAGATCGGCGGAAAGTCCGACCTCGGCAAGAGACTGTTCGATCACCCGATGGAAGTCCTGATTTCCCTCGTTGTGGATGCGGGTGCCCATCGCGGTGTACAGCGGGAGCAGGATCTCGTCACCTTCGGCCTGCGCAGCAGCGATAGCGACGCGAACGGGTCCCCACGCCTTCTTCATCATTTCTGCGTACTGCTCGGGTAGTTCCCGACCCTCGTTGAGTACTGCAAGGGACATGACGTGGAAGTTGACGTCGATGTCGCGAACTTTCTCCACTTCGAGAATCCACCGGGAGGTGATCCAGCACCACGGGCACAACGGGTCGAACCAGAAATCGGCGGTGTCCTTCTGTCCACTGTCGGTCACGTAGAGCTCCTTGGGGTTCGGTCGAGTAATCCTGCGCATGCCAACCTCGGCCGTGGGCGAGGCATTCCCGGCGCGCCCACCCTTTGCGTGCCCGCGCGCGAAAACCTATTCATGATGGGATGGAACCATCACCGATCATCCATCACCCACTATCTACTCGAGAAGGTGTGCACTCAACGTGGTTGCTCCCAACCTGACCCGCGACCAAGCTGCTGCGCGGTCGAACGTCCTCGGCAATACCGCCTATTCGATCGTTCTGGATCTCACCGACGGCTCGGGCAACCCGAGCGAGAAGACGTTCTCGTCGACGACGACAATCACCTTCACCGCGACGCCGGGTTCATCGACCTTCGTTGACATCGTCGCCTCCGATATTCGTTCGGCGACCCTCAACGGAACTTCGATCGACGTGTCCTCGTACGACGAGGAAAGGGGCATCGCGCTGGTCGATCTGGCTGAGAACAACGAACTCGTCGTCGTAGCGGACTGCCTTTACTCCCACACCGGTGAAGGGCTGCATCGCTTCGTCGATCAGTCCGACGGGTCGGTCTACCTCTACTCCCAGTTCGAGACCGCCGACGCCAAGCGCATGTTCGCATGCTTCGATCAGCCCGATATCAAGGCGACCTTCGACGTGAAAGTCACCGCGCCGCAGAGCTGGAAGGTCATCTCGAACTCCGCACACACCGCCGAACCTGCCGACGGCGTTCACGTCTTCGAGACGACGCCATCGATGAGCACGTATTTGGTTGCACTGATTGCCGGCCCGTACACCGAATGGACCGACACCTACTCCGACGACCACGGAACCATTCCCCTCGGCCTCTACTGCCGTGCATCGTTGGCCGAGCACATGGATGCCGAGCGCCTGTTCACCGAGACCAAGCAGGGGTTCGGCTTCTATCACGCCAATTTCGGCACTCCCTACGCTTTCGGCAAGTACGACCAGTTGTTCGTGCCCGAGTTCAACGCGGGCGCGATGGAGAACGCCGGAGCTGTCACCTATCTCGAGGACTACGTGTTCCGGTCCAAGGTGACGCGCGCATCGTACGAACGCCGTGCCGAAACAGTCCTGCACGAGATGGCGCACATGTGGTTCGGCGATCTCGTCACCATGACGTGGTGGGACGATCTCTGGCTCAACGAGTCGTTCGCGACGTTCGCCTCGGTGTTGTGCCAATCGGAGGCAACGGAATACACCAATGCCTGGACGACATTCGCGAACGTCGAAAAGGCGTGGGCGTACCGCCAGGACCAGTTGCCGTCGACCCACCCCATTGCCGCGGACATCCCGGACCTCGCAGCCGTCGAGGTAAATTTCGACGGCATCACGTACGCCAAGGGCGCGAGTGTGCTCAAACAACTCGTCGCGTACGTCGGCAAAGAGGACTTCCTCGCCGGCCTCCGGAGTTACTTCGCCGACCACGCCTTCGGCAACGCCACGTTCTCCGATCTCCTCGGGGCACTCGAGGCCTCGTCGGGCCGGGACCTGTCGGACTGGGGCAATCAGTGGCTGCGCACCACAGGCCTGAACACGCTGCGCCCCGACTTCGACGTCGACGCCGACGGCAAGTTCACGCGTTTTGCCATCGAGCAGGGCGGGGCCGAACCCGGTGCGGGTGAGCATCGCGTCCACCGCATCGCAATCGGCATCTACGACGACGTCGACGGCGCTCTCGTCCGCACCGAACGCGTCGAACTGGATCTCGATGCTGCCGCGACCACCGAAGTTCCGGCGCTGATCGGTGTTTCGCGCGGCAAGTTGGTGCTCGTCAACGACGACGACCTCACCTACTGCTCGGTGCGGCTCGATCCCGAATCGTTGGCCACGCTGACTTCGCGTATCGGCGACATCGCGGAGCCACTTCCACGCACGCTCGCGTGGTCCGCCGCGTGGGAGATGACGAGGCAGGCCGAAATGAAGGCCCGCGACTTCGTCGCTCTGGTTCAGCGCGGTATCGGAGCCGAGACCGAGGTCGGTGTAGTACAGCGACTTCTCATGCAGGCACACACGGCCATCAACAGCTACGCCGAGCCGGGGTGGGCAAACGAACACGGTCGACCGCAGTTCGCGGACACCCTCCTCGACTCGGCGCGCGGAGCAGAGGCCGGTTCTGACCATCAGTTGGCTTTCGTCAACTCCCTCAGCGGTTCGGCGCTGTCCGACCGGCACGTGCACGTGCTGCAGGCACTCCTCGACGGTGACGCCGACGGTCAGGGTCTGGCCGGTCTCGAGGTCGACACCGACCTTCGGTGGCGGTTGGTGACAGCACTCGCTGCTGCCGGCGCTGTCGACGCCGACGGTCAGGACTCCCCGGTGATCGACGCCGAAGCCGAGCGGGACAACACCGCAGCCGGTGCCCGGTCCGCTGCCGCGGCCCGTGCTATCCGGCCGCAGAGCGCGGCCAAGGAGCACGCGTGGACAACGGTCGTCGACGACGACTCGGTTCCGAACATCACGGCCCGCTCGATCATCGGCGGGTTCGCAGGACCCGGTCAGTCCGAATTGCTCGAGCCCTACGTCGACCGCTACTTCGCGGCCATCGAGGGTGTGTGGGCCCGGCGATCGAGTGAAGTTGCGCAGACCGTCGTCGTGGGTCTGTACCCGTCGTGGTCGATCGACGCCGAGTCGGTCGCGAAGGCCGACACGTTTCTGGGCAAGGACCTGCCGCCGGCACTGCGCCGTCTCGTGCTCGAAGGTCGCGCAGGAATCGTGCGATCACTGGCAGCACGCGAGTTCGACGCGAGCTGACCCCTGAACGAGCGAATGCGCCGTTCGATCGATTGAGTCGATCGAACGGCGCATTCGCGTCTGCCCAGGGTCTGACAATGTTTTACGGGCTGACGATGTCCTACGGGCTGACGATGGCCGCGGACATGACGCGCACCGAGCTGACGAGACCGTCGATGAGGTTGCCGTCGCGGAACGGTCCGACGGCAGCCGTGATGCCCAACTGTGCGACACGGTCGGTCGCGCGGTCGGAGACTCGGCGACCCGTTCGGATTTCGATTGCCCGACGGTTGGGATCGACTGCGACGAGGACCGAACGGACGGCGTCCGGCGTGCCGGGAAAGACCTCGTCGGCGCCTACAGCAACGTTGTCGCCCAGTTCGCCGACGTAGACGTTGAAGCGAATTCCCGTTGCTCGCGTCGCCTCGGTCAGCGCGTTGTCGAGCGCCAGCAGATCCTGTGTCGCGAAGGGAAGCCAGGACGGGTTGACGGTCCCGAACTCGTGTACGGCCGAGATGCGTCCGCTGGATGTGATGGCTGCGCCGTAGGGCAGGTTGCGGCCTCCTGCGTGGACTGTGTCAGCCGTGCTGCGGACCAATTCACCACTTGCCACTTGCGGAACCTCCGATCAGTTCTGCTGCGGGCGCGTGCGCGTCGCCGTGTCCCCCGTGGGGTGTCACTTCGTCCGTCGCGCTCCACAGAATGGGTTCACGCGTCCACTTCTCCGACAGCGTGTACGGCGTGATGTTCATGCCGGGCTGCTTGTCGGCGACGTAGGACAACGCACCGATGATCCCGACGATGGCGATCGGAATCACCCCGAATATCAGCAGGGTCTCGAGAATGCTCACGAGGTGTGACGTTAGTCGACTTTCGGCGGAAGAGCGACGGCGGGTGGCCGCATGTCGCTCCTCACGCCGCACCCTCGCCCAGGTACGCCAACCAGGACGGATCGAGTTCTTTGTTGCTCGCGAGCAGTCGCCAGTGCGGGCCTTTCGGTGGAACCAACTGTGCTCGCAACGTCCACCCCATCTCACTGAGCATTTTGTCTGCTTTGCGGTGGTTGCAGGGCGCGCAGCACGCGACGCAGTTCTCCCAGGAGTGCTCCCCGCCGCGGCTTCGCGGAACCACGTGGTCGACGGTCTCTGCTTTAGCGCCGCAGTATGCGCATCGGAAACGGTCTCTGTGCATCAGTGCGGCTCGGGTCATCGGTACACGGGCACGGTAGGGAACGCGGACGAACGTTTTCAACCGGATGACCGAGGGCACCTGCACGGAGAACCCGGCGGAGCGGATGTACGGACCGGACGGATCATCGTGGACGACATCGGCCTTGCTGCAGACGAGAAGGACGACTGCGCGACGCATGGGCAGGGCGGTCAGCGGCTCGAAGGTGGCGTTGAGAAGCAGCACCCGGCGCTTGACCCAGGCGGGGACATCTTCTTCACCCGGGGAAACAACATGCAGAGGGGAAGCCCCCGAAATCCGTACCCGCTGGTCTGCGGTGTCCTGGACGTCGGTGGGCAGGAGTTGTCGGTGGCGGTTCTGCTTGTTCTTCACGGGTGTTCTCCCAAAGCATGTCGGCGTCCGCGCATGGCTTGCGCGGAACACGTGAAACAGTGGAACACGGAACCCCCTGGTGTGCACACCCCTTTTCTCGATAATCACCGTTGACGCGGTGTGAATTCCGAATGAACGCCTCACCGCCGGCGCGGAGGGTGGCACGATTGGGCGTCGTCCGTAGACTTTGCAAGTGTCTTTCTTCGATTCGATTTCTACCCAGGACCTAGCTACTCCGTTCTTCGACACCAGGGCCTTCGAATTGACCGAGACAGGTCGGGACTGGCTGGTACACAGGCCGTTGCAGATCGTCGGTTACGTTCTGCTCGCCATCGCGTTGAGGTGGGTGCTGCACAGACTCATCCACCGCTTCACGCAACGAAGCGCGAGCGAGTCCGACAAACCACCGATGTTGTTGCGTCCGCTTCGCGAACGGGCACCGCACACGCTTCAGAGTTCGATCCTCTCGGAACGGCGTAGGCAACGTGCCCAAACCATCGGGTCGGTGCTCAAATCCGCTGTCTCGGTGGTCATTCTGACGTGGTTCGTGCTATCGGTTCTCGATGTGGTCGGCGTCAACGTGACACCGTTCATCGCCTCGGCGGGCATCGTCGGCGTGGCCCTCGGTTTCGGCGCCCAGAATCTCGTACGAGACTTCTTGTCCGGCATTTTCATGTTGCTCGAGGACCAGTACGGCGTCGGTGACATTGTCGATCTTGGCGAAGCGGTCGGGACCGTGGAAACCGTCGGCCTGCGCGTGACGACGATTCGCGACATCAACGGAACCGTCTGGTACTGCCGCAACGGCGAGGTACTCCGCGTGGGCAACATGAGTCAGGGCTTTGCCGTCGCTGTGCTCGACCTACCGGTTGCACATACCGCCAACGCCGACGAGGCATGCGAGGTGGCCGAAAAGGCCGCGCAGGACGTCGTCGCAACGGGAGTGTTCGAAGAGGATCTCTTGGGCGAGATCGAGATGCTGGGTGTCAATGCAGTCAGCGCCGACACGGTGACAATCCGCATCACTATCAAGACTCGTCCGGGACGGCAGTGGGCAGTGCAGCGCGGGCTGCACCGCGAAATTCTTCAGGCGTTCGACGACGCCGGGATTCAGGCCCCTTACCCGCAAGGGCGAGTGGGCGGACCCATCGCCGACCTGACAAAGTAGAGAGGTACGCGCCCGCAGTTGCGAGCGCCGACAGCATGTCGCGTGAACGAGAGAAGAGGCGATGACCGAACCGCAGCAGACGTTCTACGACGCGGTCGGCGGCTCGGATACCTTCCACCGGCTCACCGCGAAGTTCTACGAGGAAGTTGCCAGGGACGAGGTCCTGCGTCCGCTCTATCCGGAGGAGGACCTCGGTCCGGCCGAGCGGCGAATGCGGATGTTTCTCGAGCAGTACTGGGGTGGTCCGCGAACGTATTCGGACGAGCGCGGTCATCCGCGACTGCGGATGCGCCATTCGCCGTTCACGGTGGGCCCGATCGAGCGCGACGCGTGGCTTCGGTGCATGCACATCGCCATCGCGTCGATCGACGAGTCGGTGTTGGACAGCCAGCACCGGAAGCAACTGACCGACTATATGGAGATGGCGGCTGCTTCGATGGTCAATTCTCCGATCTGAGCGCTACAAGCCAGACGACACGGTGGCGCGATCATCGGCCTTGCTCAGGCCGGCGCGTCGGATACCTCCGCGAACGAGCCCACCGAATTTGAGGGCGAGTGTCATCGGGGCCGACAGCTGCTGGCGTAGAATCGCGTGCTTGCGGACATAGTGGGCGACGTGCCATTCGGACCACGTTCCGGCGCGAAACAGCGCAGCATCGCCGGCTTCGAGGGTGTGAGTCGGGTGGTCGTCGGACGATACGGTGACGGACCCGTCCATGATGTGCACGATCTCGTCGACTGCGAAGTACCACCGGAATCGGCCCGCCGTGCAGTCCCACACGTTGGTCGTGGTGGTGCTGTCCAGGCTGCGCGACCATTCGGCCATCCTGGCTTCGGGGCGTCCTTCGAGGATCCACGTCGGCTCGATCGGGCTCGGCTGCAGGACTATCTCGCTGAGGCGCACAGCCTCGATGGATCGTGCGGTCATGGAATCTACGTACCCCTCGTTTCGGCTGGTTCGAACCGTACCTCACAATCCCGACATCTCGCCCGTTTTGGGAATGGAACCGGGGAATCGGTATGCCGTTCGTGCCGAGGCAGTCGGTCCCTGAGTCGAGAGTGTGGTGGTCGTTTGGCAGACTCGACCGTTGTGAGCGCTTCCAACGAACTCGTACCCGACCCTTGGTGGAAGGACGCGATCTTTTACCAGATCTATCCTCGCTCCTTCGCGGATTCCAACGGTGACGGCGTCGGCGACCTCGGCGGTGTCCGGGACAAACTCGGTTACCTCGAACTCCTCGGAATCGATGCGATCTGGCTGAGCCCCGTGATGCGATCCCCGATGGCCGACCACGGATATGACGTGTCCGATCCGCGAGAGATCGATCCACTGTTCGGCGACCTGGACGTCATGGACGCACTCATCGACGAAGCTCATGCGCGCGACATCAAAGTCACGATGGACCTCGTCCCCAACCACACCAGCGATCGACACCCGTGGTTCGTCGAGGCGCTCGAATCCGCGCCCGGCAGCCCCGAGCGCGCCCGCTACGTTTTTCGCGACGGTCTCGGCGCCGACGGGTCGGAGCCGCCCAACAATTGGCCGAGCATCTTCGGCGGCCCCGCCTGGACGCGAGTACAGGAGTCCGACGGCACTCCGGGCCAGTGGTATCTGCACATCTTTGCCGCCGAACAGCCCGATCTGAATTGGGACAACCCCGAGGTGTTCGAAGACCTGGCGAAGACGCTGCGCTTCTGGCTGGACCGCGGCATCGACGGATTCCGTATCGACGTCGCGCACGGAATGGCGAAACCGGCAGGGCTGCCGAACATGACGCTCGAACGCAACGAGCTGATGAAGAACGACGACAACGATCCGCGGTTCAACAATCCCGCCGTGCACGACATTCATCGTGACGTCCGCAAGGTGATGAACGAGTATCCGGACTCGACGACGGTCGGTGAGATCTGGGTGCAGGACAACGTGCGCTTCAGTGAGTACATCCGGCCCGATGAGCTGCATCTCGGCTTCAACTTCCGCCTCGCCGAGGCGGCGTTCGAGGCGACCGCGATTCGGGAGGCCGTCTCGAACTCCCTCGATGCCGTGTCGATGGTCGACGGCACTCCGACGTGGACCCTGTCGAACCACGACGTCGTGCGTGAGGTGACGCGCTACGGCGGCGGTACCCGCGGTTCGGCTCGCGCACGGGCGATGATTCTCTTCGAACTCGCGCTGCCCGGCGCGGTGTTCGTCTACAACGGCGCCGAACTCGGCCTACCCAACGTCGACCTCCCCGACCACGCGCTGCAGGACCCGGTGTGGGAGCGCTCCCAGAACACCGAGCGAGGTCGCGATGGATGTCGAGTCCCATTGCCGTGGGAAGGCACCGCTCCCCCGTTCGGTTTCAGCACGTCCTCCGACACGTGGCTACCGATGCCACCGGAGTGGGCAGACCTGACCGCCGAACAACAACTCGAAGACGTCGATTCGATGCTCAGTCTCTACCGCACAGCTTTCGAGCTGCGCGCACTGCGGCCGGAGTTCGCGGGCGCAGGCATCGACTGGTACGGGAGCCCTCCCGGCTGCCTCGCCTTTCGCCGTGGGGGCGGGCTCATCTGTGCGCTGAATGCGACGGACGTGCCCATACCGCTACCGCCGGGTGAGCTGTTGTTGTCGAGTGCACCCCTGATCGACGGGCAACTGCCCGCCGATGCGGCAGCGTGGCTGGTCTGAATTCACCCGCGCTGTTCGCGCTGAGGACAACTCGTCCTCAGCGTTGGACGCTGAGAACCAGTTCGTTGCTCCGCCGGCTGAACACCGAACCGAACCGGGCGTCCAACCGAAGCCACACCCTCGTGGCACGTACCCGGACCTTTTCGTCGGCGGCGATGCGCGTCAGCTCGATATCCGACGTCGCGGCGTCTTGGCCCACGATTGGAACGAATCCCATTGCTGTCAGGGCGAACACTGTCCTCATCGAGATCGATACACCGTGTCCGCCGCCCTCGACCTGCAGCACTTCCTGATCGAGCAGGGACACCGGCGGCCCATGACTGCTCCCGTGCTCCTTGGCCAGGGCCGCACCGCGCTGGGCCAGATCGATCAGCACCCGCGCCGGCACATCGTCGACATGGAAGAACCCGTGGTCGGGGGGCAGGGCACCGCGCCATGCCGAATCCATCGAGAACCCCGGATCCACCACGCCGTCGATTGCAGACTCGAGCGCGGTGAGCAACTGGTCGGCGGCGGCGGAGGTGTCGTCGGGAACCATCGTGCCCGCAATCACCCGCACCGCGAGCGCATCGAATCCGGTCGAGGCCCAGACGGTCAGGCGGCCATCCCCTCTCGTGCGCAGGCGCACCACCGCCGCCTCGTCCAGTCGTATCGATCTGGTCAGGAACGCCGTCAGGTTCTCGCGTTCCACCGCGTCGGGGATCGTCAGGACGCGTTCAAACACGCTGCCAGCTCTCGAGGTAACCGCGTTCTTCAGGGGTGAGTCGACGCAACCTCTGGGCGTCGATGTCGAAGGCGGCAATCTGCGTCGAGGCAACGATGGCGGCCGGAGTGTCGAGCGACTTGCCCTTCGCCCGAACCTCGTATCCTGCAACGAAATCCACGGCACGGACCTTATCGATCCACATGAACACGTCGAGCGGTCCGTCTTCGTGGCGCAACTGCCCGCGATACTTGACGTGGAGGTCCGCGATGACCGCACCGTGCCGTAGATTCGCGGTCGGCTTGCCGTCCACCAGCAACCACGGAATCCGCGCTTCTTCGAGAAGCGTCACCATGCGTGCGTGATTGATGTGTTGATAGACGTCCATGTCCGACCACCGCACCTCGACGCTGGTGTGGAATCCGATGCGATCGGTCGGCTCACGGTGATTGGACAGATGATCGACGGGCAGGCTCACTGCTTGAAATCCTCTTCTCTCGGAATAGGTGTCGGGCGAAGAAAAATTACGGGACCATGCTGCGCACCTGACGCGCGGCTACGGAAAGCGTCGCGAGGTCCAGCGTTCCGGAATCCGCGATCTCGCCGAGCGCTGTCCGCGCCCGAGCGAGCCGTGAAGAGTTGGTCGACTCCCACTCGGCGATCTTCTCGGCCGCACTCTCGTGCGGTTCACCGCCCAACAGAACATCTTTGGTGATGGCACGCAGCGAAGAATACAGATCGTCGCGGAGTGCGAGCCGAGCCAGCGAGTGCCATCGATCGCCCCGGGCGAGACCGGAAACCGACGTCAGCAACCAGTCGATGCCGATGTGCGCGTCGAGCGCGAAGTAGAGCTCGGCCACCTCGGCCGGGTCGTGCTCGGTGATATCGGCGACGTCGATGATGTCCAGGAGGCAGAACACGTCGAGCAGCGAATACACCTTGGTGGCGAGTTCTCTGGGCGCCCCGCGTTCGACGACTGCGTCGACCCGGCCATCGAGGTCCTTTGCCTGATGGCCCGCGATCCAATCGCCGACGAGCCCGCTGAGCGAGGCGACCTTCGCGGCGTACCTGCTGATCTCGGCGCCGACGGCAAGCGGCTGGGGGCGGTTGGTGAGCAGCCAACGAGCGACTCGGTCGAGCACGCGCCGCGATTCGAGCAGCAGCTCGTCCGACGACGAGGTGGGGATGTCGGCGGTGCGGATCTCCTCCCAGAGGTCCTCCAGGCCGAAAATGGCTGTGGCGGCAGCGAATGCGCGCACCGCGTCCGTGCCGGTCGCGCCCGCATCCTCGGCGAGGCGGTAGACGAAGGTGATGCCGCCGTGATCCACGGTTTGGTTGGTCAGTGTCGTCGCGACCAGTTGACGACGCAGCGGATGCGAGGTGATCGCATCGGCGAACGGTTCGCGAAGCGGCGCAGGGAAGTACTTCGGCAGTCGCGATGCGAACACGTCGCTGTCGGGCAGTTCGCTGGCGAGCAGGTCACTCTCGAGACCGAGCTTGACGTGCGCCATCAAGGTGGCCAACTCCGGTGACGTCAACCCGCGCCCGTCCTGTTTGCGCCGTCGGATCTCGGCTTCACTCGGAAGCGCCTCGAGCTCGCGATCCAGACCACGCCGAGTTTCGAGGTCTTCGATGACGCGGCGGTGCACCGTGATGAGCGCCGGGGCGTCGGACCGCGAGGTGCCCAGCAATTCGTTCTGCATGATGTTGTCCCACAGAACAAGTCGACCGACCTCGTCGGTCATCGACGAGAGAAGTTCGTCGCGGTCGTCGCGGTCGAAATGCCCGTCGGCTATCGCGGACTCGAGCAAAATCTTGATGTTGACCTCATGGTCAGAGCAGTCGACGCCCGCCGAGTTGTCGACGGCATCGGTATTGATGCGGCCACCCGACGCGTCGTACTCGATGCGACCGAGGGCGGTGGCGCCGAGATTGCCGCCCTCACCGACGACGGTGGCGCGGACGTCTCTGCCGTCGACGCGAACCGCATCGTTTGACTTGTCCCCCACCTCGGCATTCGTTTCGGTCGAGGCCTTGATGTACGTTCCGATTCCGCCGTTCCACAGCAGGTCGGCTGGGGCTCGAAGAATCGCACGGACGAGTTCCGGCGGCGACAGCGACGTGACGCCCTTGTCGAGCCCGAGAACGTCGCGGGCCTCGGCGCTGACGGGTATCGACTTGACCGTCCGCTGCCACACACCTCCACCCGAGGAGATCAGCGTCTCGTCGTACTCGGCCCAGGAAGAACGTGGTAACCCGAACAGCCGCTCACGTTCGGCGAATGCTTTCGCCCGGTCCGGATTCGGGTCGAGAAAAATGTGCCGGTGATCGAAGGCCGCGACGAGACCGATGTGACGGCTCAGCAACATACCGTTGCCGAACACGTCTCCGCTCATGTCACCTACGCCGACCACCGTGAAATCTTCCAACTGTGTGTCGATCCCGATCTCACGGAAGTGCCGCTTGACGCTCTCCCACGCGCCCTTGGCGGTGATTCCCATGGCCTTGTGGTCGTAGCCCGCCGACCCGCCGGAAGCGAACGCGTCGCCGAGCCAGAAGTCGTATTCGCCGGCAACTGCATTGGCCATGTCGGAGAACGTGGCGGTTCCCTTGTCGGCGGCGACGACGAGATAGGTGTCGTCTCCGTCGCGTCGCACGACCCGTTCGGGCGGCAGAACAGTACCCGTCGCGCGTTCGAGATTGTCGGTGACATCGAGCAGCCCCGCGATGAACAGCCGGTAGCAGGCCTGCCCCTCTTGCGCCGTCGCAGTGCGGTCGGCCGCGGCGTCACCGGTTGCGGTCGGTGGGCGCTTGACGACGAAGCCGCCCTTGGCGCCGACCGGCACGATCACCGCATTCTTGACCATCTGAGCCTTCGCCAGCCCGAGGATCTCGGTACGGAAGTCCTCTCGTCGATCGGACCAACGCAAACCGCCGCGCGCGACGGCCCCGAATCGAAGGTGCACGCCCTCGACCCGCGAGGAGTACACGAAGATTTCGTATGTGGGCTTCGGCTTGGGCAATTCGGCGACCTGCCGGGGATCGAACTTGAAAGCGAGGAAGTCACGACGCGCACCGTCCCGCCCGACGACGTAGTAATTGGTGCGCAGTGTGGCCCTGATCAATTCGAAGATAGCTCGAAGGATGCGATCGGCGTCGAGACTGACTACCTCGTCGATCAGCGAAGTGAGCTCACCGCTCAGTTCCTCCGAGGCGGCCTCGTCCACATGGTCGGGGTCGAAGTGCGATTCGAACAGGGCGACGAGCAGACGAGCCGTCCGTGGATGACCGAGCAACACCCCCTCGATGTTGAACTGGCTGTAGGGGAACATGGCCTGGCGCAAAAACTTTGCGTACGCCCGCAGAATCGTTGCTTGCCTCCATGTCAGGCCGGCGCGCATGACCAGTTCGTTGAACCGGTCCGCTTCGGCGCGTCCCTCCCACACCGCGGTGAAAGCGTCGGTGAACCGCACCTGCACTCGTGACTCTCGCTCGGACGAGCCCGCACCCTGCAATTCGGCATCGAGATCGCCGTCGATGGCCGCGCGCAGCATATCCCGGGATGCCGACACACCGAAGTCGTAGATCCAGCACTGCATTCCATCGGGGCGCACCACCGGGTACGGCCGTTCGTCGTCCACTTCGACGCCCAAGCTCTGCAGCACGGGCAACACCTGGCTGAGCGAAACACCGCGTCCGCCGATGTACAGGCTGAAGCGCCAGCTACCAATGTCCGAGTTCACGTTTCGGTAGAGCTGCATGTCGATCGAGCCGTCGGTCAACGCCTCGAGGCGCGCGATGTCCGACACCGCCCTGTCGGGCCCGAAGTCCTGCTTGTACGCCTCCGGCAGCGCCTCGGCGTAGCGAGAAGCGCCGTGTCCGACGCTTCCGTTCCTCGAAACCGCTTGCGCGAGACCGTCTTCCCACGTTTTGATGGTATCGGTGAGCAGCGCTTCGATCCGGGCAACATTGTCGGCCGTCAAATCGACTGCTTCGGAGTGAGGTCGGTCGCGTCGAACCGTCACATGGAGGAGCGCCAGATCGGACTCGGTCACCCGCGCCGTGTAGTCGATTCCCGAACCGTTCAGTTCGGTCAGGAGGCCATCCTGTACAGCGAGACGGACACGCGTGGTGTATCGGTCGCGCGGCAGATAGACGAGGGCGCTCACGAAGGCACCGGCGGAATCCTCGCGGAGGAACACCTTGACCCTCCGTCGGCGGCCCATCGCGAGAACAGCTGTGGCGGTGCCGAACAGCGCATCCTCATCGGTGGCGAAGAGCTCCGACCGCGGCATGGATTGCAGCACCTCGAGCATGGCCTGCCCCGAGAAAGAAGCAAAGTCGTACCCGGCCCGATCGATCACCGAACGCACCCGGCTCTCGATCACCGGAATGTCGAGCACGTTCTCGTGCAGCGCTGTCACCGTGAAAACCCCCACGAAACGGTGCGCGCCGAAATCCGGTGCGGCAGAATCGAACAGCGTGACGAAATAGGGGTAGACCGCGCGGTGCACGGTGGCGGGACTCGAGCCCTGCGTCAGCTCCACCAGATCGGTCCGCTCACCGAGCGCCCACGAATCCGCCCCTGACCGGTCGTCGTGCCGCAGCACACCGAGGCCGCTGCCCGGGGTCGGCTCCGCGCGGAGCGCCCCGTCAGGTGTTTCGACGGCGTCGTAGCGACGGTATCCCAGGAGGGTGTAGTGGCCGTCGGCCAGCCACCTCATCAAATCAGCGGCGGCGCGCGTTTCTGCGGCTGAGTCACCGGCGCGCAAATCTGCTGCATCACCCAGTGTCTCGGCAACGTCGGTCTGCACCGCCTGCATGGCCTCGGTGTCGGCAACAACGCCGCGTACATCGGCGAGCACGCCCTCGATAGCGTCCTTCACTCCGTCGAGGGAGGAGTTCGACGTCGGCGGGGCCAGCTGAACATGCATCCACGACTCGCGAACGACACCTGCACCCGACGCGCCGTTCGCGGCGCCGACCCTGGTCAGCGTGCCGTCCGCGTCTCGAACTACCGAGAGGATTGGATGAACGACCTCGATGACCTCGACACCCAACCTCGACAGTTGGGAAACGACGGACTCGACGAGTAGGGGCATGTCGTCGTTGACGATCTGCAGCGCCACACCCACGGACGACTTCGTGGCGTTCTCGTTTGGTACGTACAGCTCCACCTTCGCGTGCCCTGGTATCCGGTGCGCGGCCAACCGAAGGTGAAGCCGGAACATGTCGTGCTCCGGTTCGGTAACCGAACCGTCGAGATCACCGACGTCCACATGCGCGAAGTACGCGGATTTCACCTCGGGAAGCGTCGCCGCCAACTCCCCCGGCAGCTCGCTCGTCCAGTTTTCGTCCGTCGTACCCGCCGTGTTCGGCATGTGTGGAACCACTCCCTTGTGAGGATCTCCCGGCCCGAAGGCCGCTCCACACGACCCTATCGGTGAACGGCCGACCCGACGGGCGTGTCAGCTAGTCCGCGCCACGCGAGTTCTGGTCGACGGTGAGATACTCAACGAGCACCGCGCGTTCGCCATCGGTAAGAGGCCGCGGCAACTGAGACGCCAGATCGAACGCCACCATCACCGCTTCTGCCTCCGCGCACAGCCCGCCCGACGCATCGACTTTCGCGATGGCCGACGCCGAACGACGTCCGGCCGATACGCACGATCGACACCTCGATCGACAACGGCCCGGAATCGTCGAAAATGGGCCGCAAGAAATCGACCGCCAATTTCCGCATCACCGTCGCACCACGGGCATTCTCAGCCTGATGGGTCGTTCCTGCAGGCTCCACTCCCGCCACCTGGGTCGTTCCTGCAGGCTCCACTCCCGCCTGCAGGAAGCACGTCGTGATGAAATGCGCACGCGCTTCCTGCAGGTACTCCACGAATCGGGTGTTGTTGACGTGCCCGAGTCGGTCCGAGTCGCTCCAGCGGACTTGAAGCCGATACTCGAACGTCTTTCCGGCCAAGCGTCAGTCCCTCGTCAGCTTGCGGTGCGTGACGCGGTGCGGACGCGCGGCGTCGGGGCCGAGCCGCTCGACCTTGTTGGCCTCGTAGCCCTCGAAGTTGCCCTCGTACCAGTACCAGGCTGCTTCGTTGTCGCCGAAGCCTCCCTCCCACGCCAGGATGTGGGTGCAGGTGCGGTCGAGGAACCACCGGTCGTGCGAGATGACCACGGCGCAACCGGGGAACTCTTCGAGCGCATTTTCGAGCGATCCGAGCGTTTCGACGTCAAGGTCATTGGTCGGTTCGTCGAGCAGGATCAGGTTGCCGCCCTGCTTGAGCGTCATCGCCAGATTCAGTCGGTTTCGCTCACCGCCGGAGAGCACGCCGGCGGGCTTCTGCTGATCGTGGCCCTTGAACCCGAACGAGCTGATGTAGGCGCGTGAGGGGAACTCGGAGCTGCCGACGGTGATGAAGTCGAGTCCGTCGGACACGGTCTCCCACACCGTCTTCTTGGCGTCGATGCCCGAACGGTTCTGGTCGACGTAGCTGAGCTTGACCGTCTGGCCGATCTTGACCTCGCCGCCGTCCGGCTCTTCGAGTCCGACGATGGTCTTGAACAGCGTCGTCTTACCCACACCGTTGGGGCCGATGACGCCGACGATGCCGTTGCGGGGCAATGTGAAGGACAGGTCCTTGATCAGAACTCGGCCGTCGAAGCCCTTGTCGAGGTTCTTGACCTCGACCACGATGTCGCCGAGCCGCGGCGGGTTCGGGATCTGGATTTCGTCGAAGTCCAACTTCCGGGTCTTCTCCGCCTCGGCGACCATCTCGTCGTAGCGGGCCAGACGCGATTTGCTCTTGGCCTGACGGGCCTTGGCGCCGGAGCGAACCCAGGCAAGCTCGTCCTTGAGCCGCTTCTGCAGCTTCTGGTCCTTCTTGCCCGACACCTCGAGGCGTTCGGCCTTCTTCTCGAGGTAGGTCGAGTAGTTGCCCTCGTACGGGTACAGGTGTCCGCGGTCGACCTCGGCGATCCACTGCGCGACGTGATCGAGGAAGTACCGGTCGTGAGTGACGGCGAGGATCGCGCCCGAGTAGGCAGCGAGGTGCTGTTCGAGCCACAGCACCGATTCGGCGTCGAGGTGGTTGGTCGGTTCGTCGAGGAGCAACAGATCAGGCTTGCTCAGGAGGAGCTTGCACAGCGCGACGCGGCGCTTCTCACCACCGGAGAGGTTGGTGACGCCCGACTCGGGCGGTGGGCAGCGTAGGGCGTCCATGGCTTGTTCGAGCTGCGAATCGATCTCCCACGCGTCGGCGTGATCGAGCTTTTCCTGGAGATCGCCCATTTCCTCCATGAGCTCGTCCGAGTAGTCGGTCGCCATCAGTTCGGCGATTTCGTTGTAACGCTTGAGCTGCACCATCGTGTCGCCGAGACCGTCCTCGACGTTTTCGCGCACCGTCTTGGTGTCGTCGAGCACGGGCTCCTGCATGAGGATGCCGACCGATGCGCCGGGGGCGAGAAATGCCTCACCGTTTCCGGGCTGGTCGATCCCGGCCATGATCTTGAGGATGCTGGACTTGCCGGCGCCGTTGGGGCCGACGACACCGATCTTGGCTCCTGGGTAGAAGCTCATCGTGACGTCGTCGAGGATGACCTTGTCGCCGTGCGCCTTGCGCACCTTCTTCATGGTGTAGATGAATTCCGCCATGCGCGCCAGCTTATCGGTCTCGGGCCCGGTCGACACTATCGCCCGCACAGCGACGCCGGTCGGCTCGCATGCCGGACCCGTGACGAGTGGCCCGGGCCCGGCGCGCGAAGACCGGCAGAAGTGGCGCAGCTAGACGCCCGCTCCGACGGCAGTCGGTTCTTCGACGTCCGAGTGTGCTCCCTCGGCCGCCTCGAATTCGTCGATGCCGACTACGGACTCGGAGTCGTAGGCGTCGTCCTGTGGTGTGTCGGCGTCGGCCTCCGCTGTGGTTTCGGTTGCGGGCCGGGCCCTCTCGACCTTGACGATGCACCGAGCGAGGTCGGGTCCGACGGCGCTGGCCGTCATCTCCAGAGCGGACCGCTCGACGCCTTCCCGGGTGGTGTATTCGTTGGTCCGCAACTGTCCGTAGGCGATGATCGGGTCGCCCTTCATCAGTGAGCCACCCACGCCCTTGACCAGCCTGCGCCAGCACGTGACGGTGAGGAACAGCGTGCCGCCGTCCGTCCACTCCCCTGTGG
>NZ_JBAWFH010000383.1:0-5783 GCF_049591685.1 Rhodococcus sp. (in: high G+C Gram-positive bacteria)
TCTCATCGAGGGGGAATCGGACCGTCGTCGGGGAGCGACCCGACGACGTCCACGTAGTCGGGCAGGAACGCTCGAACGGCGAAGCGCCCAGCGATGGCGTCGGCCGGGAGCGCCTCGACGGCTCGGATGTCCGGTCGTGCGCCGAGGGCCTGCAACGACGTTCCGTCCGCGTGCACCACGAGTCCGACGACGCAGTCGCAGCCCGCGGCCAATCGAGCCGCCGAGACGGCGTCGACCTGCGCCCGCCGGTCCCATTCGCCCATCGAGCCCTGCAGTCTCGACGCGGCGGTGTCGGTAGCTTCGAGAATCGACGCCTCCGTGCCCGGAACGCCGACGACGAGTTCCTGCGTCTGCACTCGCTCTATCGGAACTCGCAGCAGCACCTGCGCGATCCGCACCTCGGCGGCCGACTCGTACGACTGCAACGGCGCCAACGGAGAGTCGAACGACACCAGCGCCCAGTGCAGATCGTTGTCCGTCCGCGCATCGTCGACGCTCTCGGTTGCGCGCGCGAGGTATTCGTCGACTCGTTCGCCGTTGTCCGGGCCGAGCCGGTCGGTGCCGATCCGAGGTTCCGGGAGCGGATTGGCATAACCCACGACGGCGCACAGCAGGACGGCTGCAGCCACGAGAGCCGTTGCCTCGGCAGCTCCTCGGTATCGACTCATGCGCTCCGCAGGACCTCGAGTGCGTGTTCGAGGTCGGCGGGATACTTGCTTTCGATCTCGATCCAGCGACCGTCGGACGGGTGCGCGAAAGCAAGTGACTTCGCGTGCAGCCACTGACGCATCAGCCCGAGCCGCTCGGCGAGCCGCGGATCCGCACCGTAGGTGAGGTCTCCACAGCACGGGTGGCGCAGCGCGGAGAAGTGCACGCGAATCTGATGCGTACGCCCCGTCTCGAGGTGCACGTCGAGCAGGCTGGCGGCTTGGAAGGCCTCGATGGTGTCGTAGTGCGTCACGCTGGCCTTGCCGTCCGCACGCACCGCGAACTTCCAATCGTTGCTGCCGTGCCTGCCGATGGGCGCGTCGATCGTGCCGCTGCTCGGGTCCGGGTGTCCCTGCACCAAGGCGTGGTAACGCTTCTCGATGGTGCGCTGCTTGAACGCCCGCTTGAGCAGCGTGTAGGCGCGCTCGGAGGTTGCGACCACCATCACCCCCGACGTTCCGACGTCGAGGCGGTGGACGATGCCCTGACGCTCGTGCGCGCCCGAGGTGGAGATTCGAAAGCCTGCAGCGGCGAGCCCGCCGATGACGGTCGGGCCGGTCCAGCCGACGCTGGCGTGCGCGGCGACCCCGACGGGCTTGTCGACCGCGACGATGTCGTCGTCGGCGTAGAGAATCTCCATGCCCTCGACCGGCTGCGCCTCGATGGTGAGTTCCCGAGTCGGCTCCGGCAATTCGACCTCGAGCCAGGTACCGGCGGACAGCCGATCGGATTTGCCGACGGTCGATCCGTCGACGGCTACCGATCCCTCCTCGGCCAGAGTGGCGACCACGGTTCGCGAGAGCCCGAGGAGACGAGAGACCCCCGCGTCGACCCTCATTCCGTCGAGTCCGTCGGGAACCGGCATCGATCGCGATTCCCTCACGCTGTACCCGCCGCGGTCTTCTTGCTCTGGGTGCGCTCGCCGTTGGGTTCGAACCCGAACAGGCTCAACACGACCAGAAGGATCGCACCGCACACGATGGACGAGTCGGCGACGTTGAACACCGGCCACCATCCAACGGAGACGAAGTCGACGACATGACCCTGCAGCGGACCTGGGGAACGGAAGAATCGATCGATGAGGTTGCCCAGTGCGCCACCGAGGACGAGGCCGAGTCCGAGTGCCCACCACGGCGACCGAAGGGTACGCCCGATGCGGATGACCGCGATGACGACGCAGACCGCCACGATCGTCAGCAACCAGGTCATTCCGGTGGCGAACGAGAATGCAGCCCCCGCGTTGCGCACAAGCCGGAGCGTGACGGTGTCGCCGATGATCTCGACGGGCTTACCGGGTTGGATCCAGTGCACCACCGCGATCTTCGTCACGAGATCGAACGCGAGGACGACGAAGGCGATGAGCATCAGCATTCGGGTCCGTAGGCGCTTGGGGTTCGACACCACCGGCGCCGGGGTGGATGATTCTTCGGTCGAACCCGGCGCCTCGTGGGCTGCGGCGGGTCCTGGTTCGGGACTGGTCGGATCGGTCGGACGGTCTTCACTCACTCCCCTATCATGTCGCATCCAGGGCCTGCGTCCGACATCCGGATCGGGCGGGCGGCCGACACGGGCGCATGCAGTCGCTGGGTATCCGTAGCCTGGTGCCGTGATCTCGACTTCTCCGAACCCGAAGCACCGTCCGAGACGGACCTTCCGGGTGCTGGCGGGTGCCGCTGCACTCGCCGCACTCGTGGCAGGCTGCGGCATCGACGACGCGCCGGCCGACACCGCCGCCGCTCCGACCACGACGTCGGGGGTATCACTTCCCGTGACGCCGGTGACGGTCGAACTCGTCGATGCAGGCGCCGAACCGCGTTCCGCTCTGGCTCCCGATCTGGCGGGCACCCAGGAGGTGTCCCTCACGACGCGCTCCTCGGTCACGCAGCAGATCGACGATCAACCCGTCCAGGACTTCTCGACACCGGAGATCACCCTGCCCCTGTCTGCGCAGGCACCCGCGGACGACGAAGACCGAGAAGTGAATCTGCGAGTCGGAGTGGCGACATCGGGTGATCAACGCATGACCGAATCGCTCGTCGCCGCCGAAGGGTCGGAGGCAGGTCTGACAATGACGGCCGACGGCGCGATCACCGCGCTGCGAATCACTCCCGCCGAACAGGCCCAGGATTCGGCGAGGGCCGCCATAGAGCAGGCTCTCAACCAGGCGGTGTATCGATCGATCTCGTTCCCCGAGGGTGACGTCGGCGTCGGCGCGGTGTGGACGGTGAAACAGCAGGTGATCAGTGGCCTGACGCTGAATCAGACGACGACGGCGACGCTGCGCGCGCGGGACGGCGACCGGGTGACCGTCGACGTGCGCATCGAGCAGACGCCGGAGTCGACGACACTCGAACTGCCCGACGATGCAGGCCGACTCGACATCGACACCTACACGATGACCGGTTCCGGAACTCTGGAGATGGACCTGACGAAACCACTTCCCGTGTCGGGAGAGGTGATCGTCGGCGGCACTCAGCAGTACAGCGACCCGCAGAGCACGACCGTGCTGCGTCAGGACGCCGGCGACTCGCTCCGGTGGACGACGCCATGAAGCGTGCTTTGGTACTCCTGAGCGCGGTCCCACTACTGGCTCTCGCGGCGTGTGGCGCGTCCGACGACGACGTTGCCGAGTCTTCCGCTGGGAACGCCGAGCGCGCCGAGATCGGTTCGCGCGTGCCTGCGCCGAATCCACTGTCCGGGTCGACGATCACCGACGCCGCCGTGCTGCAAACCGCGATGCTGACACCGACGGATCTCCCCGACGGGTACGCGGTGCTGCCGGACCCGGTACGAGACCTCGGCCTCGACCCAGCGCCCGAGTACGACGCCCCCGATCGGTCCGGTACCGACCCGCAGCGCTGCGCCGACGTGTTGGCGCCGATCGCCGATCAAGTTGCAGGAGCCGCAGCCGACGCCGAGGTGCGGTATGCGGGCCCCAACTTCTCGTCCATAGACGAGGATGCCGCGAGCTATCCCGAGATCGGGGCAGCGGACGCGTTCGAAGCAGTGCAGAGCACGATCGCGGAGTGCACGGCGTTCTCGGGAACCGACGCCGACGGTATCGACGTCGAATACCAGCTGAGCGGTCGCGAACAGATGCCGGTCGGCGACGCGTCGACGTCCGTTCGACTCGAGACCACAAGCGAGGGATTCACGCTCGTGTCCGACGCCGTCGTCGCGGTGGTGGACCGGACCGTCGTTCAATTGGTCGTCACCAGCCAGGAGGGCGTCGACCCGGACGCACTCACCGCACTGGCGGAAACTGCCGTCGACAGGATTCGCGGCGTCGACAAAGGCGTCTAGGTCGCCCCGGGGGCACGCGTGAACAGTCGATGCGCTCGGAAACGACAAATGCCGATGCCGCGTCCCTCATGGGGACGAGACACCGGCATCGGTCAGCCGAGAGTCAGGCGATCACGCGCATGCAGGCGAGGTCAGCTGCGCGAGCTGAACCAATCCACAGGCGTTGTCCTTCGAGAGCTTCCACTTGCCGTCTTCGGCAACGAAGACGAAGCTGCCCGGGTTTGCCTGGCCGTTGATGGTCAGGGTGGCGCCCGCGTTGAGGGTGCCGTCGCCGAGGTCGTCGACGCTGGTGATCTGGATGTCGGCGCCGTTCTGCACTGCAGCAGCAGCCACCTGGTTGATGAGCTCAGGATCGGCTTCGGCGCCCTGGATGAGCTGAGCCTTCTCCTCGACCGGAACGGCCGGGTCGAGACCGCGCAGCAGTTCGGCATTGAGCTCTTCGGGGCTCGGCACCGGTGGGTAATCGCCCGACGCCTGCGGAGCGGCCGATGCGGACGACATGGCAGACGACGTCGTCGACGCGGTGCCGTTGTCGCTGCCCTCGTCCGAGCTGCATGCGGTCATCGTCAGGGCTGCGGCGATAGCGACGCCGGCAACCATGGCCTTTCGGGTGTTACGAAGCTTCAAGTGCTCTGTCCCTTCAGTCTTACTACTCGTTCGCTTACGGTGTTCGATCACGTGCGGGCCCATGAGTACCTGCGACGTTCGTCTCGGCTGCTTCACTATGCCATCCGAGGACTCACGCCGAAAGGAGCCAGGCTACTCATGGGTAGTAATCACTGCTATTGCAGACTGTCGAGTGCATCCGCCACAACCAGCAGCTCGTCCTCCTCCGCGAAGGTACGAGCCCGACCCGGCCCCGACGATCGTGTCTCGAATCGAACAGTCACCACGGAGTGGCCCGCCCCTTGAATCCACCCGTGTCCGTATTCAGGATGCCTTACGTCCATGCCGGGTTGCCACCTCGGCCCGGTATCGCCCGCCGCGGGCGCGGGGTCCGGCGCGGCGACCGATCCACCGAGAACGTCCAGTGACTCGTGATCCAACTCGGGGAACAGCGAGCCTTGCTGTACGGCCGACAGCCCCGCCAGGCCAACTCCGACCAACCGAATCGGGCCTAGCTCGACAGGGTCGAGCACCTGCCTCTGAGCAGTCGCCACGATGGTCTGTTTGTCCACGGTCGCGTACGGCAACGTCGCCGATCTGGTGATGATGCTCATGTCTGCTTTACGGAGCTTCAGCACCACGGTTCGCGCCCCGCGGCCGTCCTTCAACAATCGTCGATGCGCCGCATCCGCGCTGGCCTCGACCGCGGTACGCAACTCCGCGAGCGTGACGATGTCGTGGGCGAACGTCGTCTCGGCACTCACCTGTTTGGCCTCGGCACGCTCGGTGACCGCGCGATCGTCGATGCCGCGTGCAAGCTTGTGCAGACTGGGCCCAACGGTGGCGCCGAGGATCGATGCCACCTCCGATTCCGGGGTGGCGACGAACTTGCCGATCGTGTCGATGCCGAGCCGCCGCAGCTTCTCGTCGGCTACCGGACCTATCCCCCACAATTTGCGGACCGGGAGCGCTGCCATCAATGCTGTTTGTTCATCCGGTGAGACAACCGTCACACCGTCCGGTTTGGCGAGTCCGGAAGCAATCTTGGCGATCTGTTTGCCCGAGCCCGCTCCCAAGGACGCGACGAGCCCCGTCTCCTCGCGGACCAATGCGCGCAGCATTTCGCAGAATTCGAGCACCTCGGTGGCCGTCGCACCCGCCAATTC
>NZ_JBAWFH010000384.1:0-2108 GCF_049591685.1 Rhodococcus sp. (in: high G+C Gram-positive bacteria)
AAGATTTCGTTCGATCAACAGGCAATGCTGTCGACTCAGCTGGACGGGGTCAGCGTCGTAAAAGTACTGGTAGAGCGGGTAGGCAGTACAGGAAGTTGCGAATCGACCACAGCCCTTCTGACGTCCGTCGACATCGTTTGACGGCCGGGGCAGCACGCAATGTCCCACGACGACAACGAAGACAGTCAGCCACGCCGGCTACAGATTGCAGACGAGGTAGCTGGCGTTGTAAGCGGGTTCACCGGAGTGCTCGCCGTGCTTCTCGCCATTGCGGCCATCGTGGTGACGTTCTGGTTGGCCAGGGAGCCGACCGCCGGATCGCCAAGTTCCTCGGACGGCGCTTCGGCCGGAAAGCCAACAGCTACCCAAACTAGCTGCGCTGCAGGGCAGCCACCTTGCTCAGCGGATGGTCGGGACGCCAACCGACCGCCTGGACAATGCACCGAAATGGCGATACTTCAAGCGTGGGGTCTGGATCCCGCGCTGGACACGCTGATGCTCGAGGTCGATGCGGCTAGCGGAACCTGCCGGGTGCATCCGGACGCAGTGTCTCAGGCGGCTGGCGGGTCGGAAGCTGACGTTGCCGCAGCGTGGGCTGGCGTAGTTCCCGACGTATTGAGAGAGTGTGCGCGCGCGTCCGGTCAACCCGTGGTTGCGTGCAACACTCCTCACGAAGTGGAGTTCGTAGGAGGCCCCTATCTACCTGCCCCCGGTAGCCATCCAGAACACGACTGTTCGGCTCTGGGGCGCCGTTATGCAGCAACCAATTACAGTGTCGGTAGCGACATCAACTTTGGGATATTCGAAGGTGATGGCGGATCGGTGCGCTGCGTGCTTGTACTCGAGCGCGGATCGGCGTCAACGTCGGCGCGCACGGTAACCAAGTAACGCTTTCCGACCGTTCCCAAATACGGTTGGGCTTGTTGGCGGGCCGAGCATTGGGTCGATCAGATGAATTTTCGGCCAGTTCTTTATGATCTCGAGCGCGGCCCCGTCTGCGTCAGCTGCCTCTCGAGGTGCGCGTTGCAGCGATTGAGGCGGTCGATCTCTTTGCGGTCGGACGCGGTGATAGTGGTGCGACTCTGCCTGTAAGACGCTCGTCGGTGTTGCTGTCGGTGTGGTTTTGTCTCGGGTAGCGGACCATTCGCGCACTGCGACTGGTAGAGGCGTTCGCGGCGCAGAACGGCAGATTTGTCACCGAAAGGGGCGGCGCGATATTCGTCGACGATCTGGTTGCGGTATTCGGTAGTGAAGGTACGACGCGTCGCTTTCGGCGCGGGGTCGATCGGCTCGTGTGGCGGCGGTACGGGCGTCGGGCTGCTCATCGGTGATGCTCCAGTCATGCCCCCAGGGTGTGCACTCGTTCACTGCACGTGTCTCACTTGATCCTGACAGCGAGGGTTCCGCCTACTGCTTCTCGACGGACGGGTGGATTCGGGACCCATTCAACTCGACTGATGCGGCTGATTCCTGAGCCCACGCAGCAATAAGTCCGCGATGAACGTCGCGTTGTCCTCCGGTGTGTTGTTTCGACGGGTGAAGCACCGCATGAGGAGGGTATTGGTGATTCCCGCGGCTAGGTCGACCGGGCTGCCGATCATGGCCAGAGTCCCCGAATCCTGGCCCTGCTGTATGACGGGTCCGATTATCGACGGAATGTTGAGCTTCTGCTTGATGGACAGCAGGCCGTCGGGTTCGCCATAGGTATCGTGCGCAACGGCCACTAGCATCGCGTCCATAAACTCGATCTCGTCGGCAGCCAACTGCGCGCAGCGGAGCAGGAAGTTTTCCATGATGGTGAGTTCGTCCGTCCCGATGAGAAGATCGTCCGCCACTGTCTCCCGCAGAAGGTCCACGCGCGCTTGCAGCGCTCCGACGAGGATGTGCTGTTTCGTCGGGAAGAGCTTCTTGACGGCAGCAAGCGGTACGGCGGCATCGTCCGCGATGTCATCGATTCGGGTCATGAAGTACCCTCGTTTGCCGAATTCGATGCGCGCAGCGTCGATGATGGCGGCACGCGGATCACGTGGTCTCGGCCGAGTCACGACCGGTTTTATGGGTGGGACCACGTCGTCGAGATGCTGGTGGCGACCGGATGTGTCCACGAC
>NZ_JBAWFH010000385.1:0-2577 GCF_049591685.1 Rhodococcus sp. (in: high G+C Gram-positive bacteria)
GTCGATTTCATGCCAGATCGCTAGGGCCATTCCATCCGGCATCTTCTGGGATCACGTTCGTTCAAACGATGGATAGGGGAAATAGGCCGGACATGGTTACGTGTGCATGTCAGCATTCTTCGAATTCGAGAGGAACACCATGGCGAAACTGAGGGCTTTGTGGATGCGCGCTACATGTCCGCGATGCGGCGGAAGTGGCGGACATAGCGACTTCGGAAACTGGGTCAACTGCTCCGCGTGTAACGGAACCGGACAGAAGTAGAAACGAGAAAAGATGTCGACATCGAAATCACCATGGTCACGTGCCACCTGCCCCCGCTGCAACGGAACAGGTGGACACAGCGACTTCGGAAACAAGGTCAACTGCGTCGCCTGTAACGGGACCGGAACGAAACGGTAGTCGATTGCGGGTAGAGCAACCGACAGTTGTTGCTCTACCCAGCGATCAGATCCGGGTCGAATGCTCCGCCTTGCACGCCCTCTCTCCAGCTTTCTTGCCGGTGAAGTGCTGGTCCGAGCAGACCGAGATTGTATTTCGAGCCCATTGGCATAAGAGGGCTCGGCGGGTGTCGAATGGCAGCGTTCGGATCCACGGCAGTAGCGCAAGGCACCGTTCAGCTCGCCGCTCTAGCCTCGATCTTTCTTCGCGGTGATGTGCTGGTCTGAGCGGGTCGAGATTGTGTTTCGGACCCGTTGGCGCAGGATGGCGCGACCGATGTCGATCGGCAGCGCTCGGATCCACGGCCTGAGGTAGGGGTTCTTTCGGGTCGTCGGGTCGGGTGAAGTGCGGTCAGGCGGGCGCGGGTAGCGCCGCCAATTGGGTCAGTGCGGTGACAATCAGAGTCGACCATGTCGCGGTCTTCGACAGCTTCAGGTGGATGCGGCGGGCATGGGTCGAGATGCGTCCTGCGACCGAGAACACCCGCAGGCGTACACGTTTCGGTTCCCATTTGCGTGCTTCGTGGTCGGTGAAGCCGAGCATCTGAGTCCATGCCATCAAGTCCATGGCGAGCTGGACGATCGCCAGCCAGATGCGGTTCTGGTCGAACCCGTGCAACGGGAAATTGGTCAGTCCGGTGTCTTTGGCGGTGCGGATTCGGTCTTCGCAGCGGGCGCGGCGACGGTGCCGCAGTTCGAGATCTTGGATTTGGCCGCGGATAGTGTTGGTGGCGAAGGCGGTCAATCGAAGACCGTCGGCGTCGGTGAATCGCAACTGCGCTCCGGGGTGCGCGCGTTCCTTACGGATGATCACGCGCATCCCGGCCGGCCATCTCGTGAGGTCGAGTAGGCCGGTGGCGTCGATGACCCACGCGCCGTCGCGGACCTTCTCGGCATGGTCGACGGCGACCGACCACGCGCTCTCGGGAGCGGCGGCCAGCGCGGTGACCATCGCGTCGGTGAGCCCGAAGCCGATCGAATACGACACCCGCTTGTTGTGCAGCCATGTCATGAATGCGTGGCTGGCTCCGGCACCGTCGGTACGGACCATCACAGCCCGGCCCGGACGAGATCCGGTTGCAGAGCGTAACTGTGCCAGTGCTTTTCGTGTGAGCTCGATATGATCGGCGGCCGTGTTCGAGCCGGCGTTGCCAGGCCGCAGCAACGCTGCGACGGGCTCACCGGTCCCGTCGCAGCCGTGGTCTACGAACGCTAACAGGGGATGAAATCCGAATCCTCGTTTGTAGGTCGGGGCTGCAGATTCCTTCTCCGAGTGTGCGGTGACGAGGGTGGCATCGAGGTCGATGACGATCGGGTTCTGCGCGGTGACGTCGTGATCGGGCGCGTGTTCGCCGGCATGCTCCCAGGCCGCGGCGCGAGCGGATGCACGAGCGGTGTCGATCGCGGTCAACACTGCAGGGGCATGGGCGGCCAAGGCGGTGATCAGACGGGACACGGTCGGATCGGAGGGCACCTTCCCGAACACTGCCGTGTGTTCGCGCAGGGTTGCGATGTCGGCGAGGCAGTCTCCACCGAGCGACAGCGACACTGCGAGGTCGGTGATGATCTTCCCGGGGTCGAACTGCGCCAACGGTTTCCGCCACGGCGAGAGATTCTGCGAGAGTGCAGTTGTGAGTCCGGTGACCTCAGCGGTGCGGAGCAAGGTCACCGCTCCGGCGTGCGACACGACACCGGTTCCAGAGGCATCGACGGACAGGGTGGGGTACGGCGACGTAGACTTGCTCACCAGAATGGTGCTCCTCGTGATGGATCAATTTGGACCTTCGCAAGTCGAATTCTTCCAGCTCAGAGCACCATTCTTCTGTTCTGACACGCCTCGCCTACCTACCGGCGTGAAAGCCCGAGGCTAGTAGTACATGCACCGCGTTCAGCTTAGTTGAGTGCGAATCCAATTCTACTCAACAACCACATTTTGAACGACCGACGCTCAGGCCTCGCTCGCTCCAAGACGACCGGCGCTCAGGCCCTCACTCGCTCCAAAACGGCAGCCGAATCAGGTCTCCCAAACACCAACACCACCCGACTCACCTGCTCCCCCGTTGCCCGGGTCAGCAGGTCGGCATACACCGACAACTGGGTCCAGTAGGCCTCCAAGGTCTCCGCTGTGACCCCGACGTC
>NZ_JBAWFH010000386.1:0-4906 GCF_049591685.1 Rhodococcus sp. (in: high G+C Gram-positive bacteria)
CCGCGAAGCCGAGGTTGCGGAACTGCTGGTCCTCGGCGTCACGTACCGCGAGGCGGGCGCGCGCCTCTACATCTCCGCGAAGACCGTTGAACACCACGTCGCTCGGATTCGACGACGCCTCGGCGCGGGGTCACGTTCGGAACTGCTGTCGATGCTTCGCGCGATGGGATACGGCGCGACTCCGACCGACATGTAACTCTGGCGGCGCCGAATGCGATATCGAGGTGAGTCGTTCTGCTTTTGTTATCGACCAACCACGAGGTGACGTAAGAACATGTCGAACCGGCATGCCGCGTACGGCGGCCGCGCGACGCTGCCCGACGTCGGGCTTTACGTCGACGACGAGCGCTCGATAGCGGCCGTGTCGAGGCCCTCGCGCGCGAATCCGTCACTGCACGTTGCATCGCTGCACAGCACCGTCCTCTACGTCCATCGCGACGGATCTGCCTCGCTCGGCGGTACCGACGACGTCGACACTGCCGCTTACACCGGGTTCGTCAGCGATACCGCCGATGCATCCAGCTCGGGTTTCGCGCCCGCCGAACTGGTGGCCATGACGTTCCGGTGTCTGTTGGCCGAGGTCGCGCGTTCGATCGACGCCGACGTCACCACGCTCGCGGCTGCAGCCACGTTCCCGTCCACGTGGACGGCCGAACACGTCGCTGCAGTGCGCACGGCCATGAACGCCTACGGCATCGGGCAAGTCGCACTGGTGTCCGAATCCGAAGCTCTGGCCGCGTGGGCGGAATCCACCCAGGCCACCTGGGCAGGCTCGGACTCCGGACTCGCCGCGGCGCGAGGTGCCGCGAGCATCGCTTCGCACTATCCCGTCGATGCCGTCACCGAGGAAATACCGATTCGGCGCGCAGCCACACCCGTGTGGATGCGCACCCCCGTGCTCGCCGCCGTCGCATTCGCGGCAGTGCTCGCGCTCGGTGGCGCCGTGTCCGCGCTGCTACTCCAGGATTCGACGATGCCGCCGCTGCCGCAGATCGAAGGAGATTCCGTCGCAGCCGTGGAGACGACGTCGCCGAGACCTGCCCCCTCGCTCCCCGTCCCGACGGTGGTGCCCATCGCCGAACCGGCGTTCGTCCCCGAGGTCACCGCGGTTACCCCTGTATTCACTGCACCTCCGACGCCGGAGCCCACCTCGGAACCAGCGCCCGAGCCCACCACACCCGAGCGCACCACATCCGAGCCCGCCGCACCGACGCCGCCGGAAACCCGCCCGGTCGCCGAAACGCCGACCACACCGCAGGAGCAGGACCCGCCGGGTGACGAGCCCGAACCTGATGACGGGCCCGTAGTTCCTGTAGACCCCGACGAACCGGATCCCCCGACCGATTCGGAGACGACGACTCCGTGACAGGCTTCCTCGCGATCTCTCTCGACGACGAGGTGGCGGTCGCGGTGCATCGGCGTCACCCGGGCGTCGATCCCGAGATCTTCGAGACTACCTCGACGGTGACGTTCGCGGTGACGGGACGGTGAGTCTCGGGGTCGAGCCGACGCCGGGTGTGCTCACCGTCGGTGCCTTCGTCTCCGAGGTCGGCGTCGGTCCCGAGGCAGAACCGGCCGGTTGGACGGGCACCGCGCCGAAGACCTGGTGGCACACGCCGTCAACTGTCTCGTGGCCATGGTTGCCGCTCGGCACGGCGGCGTCACTCCTGCCGTTGCGCTCCCGTGCCGCGAAGGCTGGGGTTCCGACGAGCACGCGCTGCTCGACGCAGCGTTCGATCGCACGGGCCTGCATGGGGTGCAGCTCGTTTCGCACGACGCGGCAAAGGGCGCCTACGAGACGGTCGCGGCCAACGGCGCACCTGTCAGCCTCGTCGTCGGCTTGGCTGTCGGAGCCTTGGTGGTGCTCGAAACCGGCACGTTCGTCGACGGTGATGCTGTCACTCCGCCCGCGATCACCGATGCGGCGACCCCGAGCGCGACGGTCACCACCACCCCCGGGCGGTGAGCATCCCCGCTGAGCAGGCATTTGGCCGGGCGTGCGCGTCGATGCCCTAGGGTGGGGCGCTGATGACGGCACCCGATGAAGGGATTTCATGCGTAACACGGGGGCACTGCGCGCAGCAGTGATCGGTTCGACGGCGTTTTTGGTTTTCGGTATCTTCTCGGCCCCCGCGTCGGCAGACCCACCCATCGTGAATCAGAGTGCAGCAGAACAACTTCCGCCCGGCCTCGTCGAGGCTGTGCAGCGGGACCTGAAAATCTCGCCGCAGGAGTATCTCGATCGAGCAGCGCGCGCACAGGAATTGTCGACGTACGCATCCGACTTCCGCGCATCTCGTCCCGCCGATTTCGCCGGCGCCTGGATCGGGCCAGACGGCGCAGCAGTGGTCGCGGTGACGTCCGAGGCAGCCGCGCAGGCCGTCGCCAAGGACGGATACGGCACCGCGCAAGCACCCGTCAGCGCGGACGGACTCGAGAAGTCGCTCGCCGACCTCAACGCGTGGGTCGCGTCGCTGCCCCGCGAAGTTGCAGCAGAGGTCAACACCACCTCCATCGACTTCCTCGACAATCAGATCGTCATCGATGTTGCCAACAGCCCCATCGGCAGCGCTCTGAATCTGCCAACGCTGCTTGCGAATTTGAAGGTGACGTTGTCACCGGGTGCGCCGAAGCCCGTCGCGCCTGCGCCGTTGAGCGGCGACACCTACGTCACGACGGCTGCACCCATCAAGGACACCGCGCCCACCGAGATCAGCATCTGCTCGTTCGGCTTCAACGCCGTCGACGGCTCCGGCAATCCGGTCAATCTCAGTGCGGGCCACTGCAATCCGAACGCCGAAACCGGAGTGGGCGGCGCTCCCGTCTATCTCCCGAACCCGGCAAACGTCCACGACAGCACGCAGATCGGCACGTTCGAGCGCTCCAGCCTCGGATCACCGAGCGGTCTCGACTGGTCGGTCATCTCCCTCGACGAACGCGGAGTGGCCGCAGGCCTCGACAAGCCGACGGTCCGCGGCGCACAGGGCACCACCATGACCATCACCGGTACCGCGTCCCCGGTTGTCGGCGCTCCGGTGTGCAAGTCCGGGCAGTCCTCGTCGTTCACCTGCGGTGTCGTGGCGGCCGACCGCGTCGAGACGCAGCTGTTCATGGACGACGGCACCAGCCGCACCGTCCGAGGCTTCGCGAGCACCGCGTGCACGCTCTCCGGCGACAGCGGCGGCGCCATCGTCACCGGCACGCTCGCACTCGGCATCACCAGTGGCTCCAACAGCGGTGGCGCTCCCGACTGCACCGAGGCCAACCTCGCACTCGCCCAATTCGGCGGAACGGCCAGCCTCGGCATTCCCATCGATCAGGTCGCTGCAGAAACCGGCGCCACCGTGCGTACGGCCGCCGTCGACTGATCTTCTTCGTCAAAAGGCCACGGCATCCCCACCGGATGCCGTGGCCTTTTTCCTGCATGCCCCGACGAGGGCGCCATACGAATCCCTCAGCGAATTCGGATGGTGCTCGATTTGAATCGCCCGAACGTACTCCAGACGGCGTTCCGCACGTACGACACCGCCGGGGCGTACGTGCTCAAGGCGCGTGCCCACACTTCGGACATCTTCCACGAGCGCGGCACCGCAGACACAGTGAGCACGTCGTAGCCCGACTTCGCCCACGCCGACTTGATCTCGTTGACGCCGACACCCTGATCCAGTTCGGAGACCCCGAGAGCATCGTGGTTGTCCACGAACCATTCGATCAATTGATGCCCGGGCTGCAACTTCGCGAACCGCGAGTCGTAGTGAGTCAGCCAGCCCTCCATACGATTTCGCGTACGTATGCCGATTTCGTGGGCCACCCACACATCGTCGACGACGAGCCCCGCAATACACAGAGCCCCAGCCGATGCCTCGTCACGCAGGAAGTCCAAGGCAAACTCTCCGTGGGGCGACACGAGGTAATTGACCTTGTCGGACTTCTCAACGGCTTTCGCCGCCAAAGCGGTGATGTCTTTCCAACGCTCGTCGAGATGCGCGCGATCGGAGATGACCTCGTACCGAAGCGTCGAATGCCTCCCGATCTCGTTGCGATACTGGCGCAATCGTTTCAACGACTTCTTGCCTCTGATGTCCGACGCACCTCGACCAGCCTGCACGCGAACGACCGGAACCCGCTCACGAACTTCCGCCTTCACAGTCCATGCGCGGTGCCCGATCAAGCTTTTTACCGTGCGCTCACCGCCGATCAGCGAATCCGCCGACAGCATGTAGCCCCGCGACGCGATGGCAGCGAGCAGTCGATCGGAAGAGTCGTCGTCCTCACTCAACAACTCGAGCGGGACACCCAGATTGGTGCCCACGATCTTGGCGACCACAACTGGTCCACGCCGCACCTTGAACAGCGGCGCCAAGGCCACCAGCCGGTCATCCCGATGAACCGTCACGTACTCGACATTCAGCGCCTGAGCGCGCACCACGTTCCGGACAAAACTCGGCTTCGACGAGAACACCGTGCCCACGCGCTCGGCCAACCGCTCCCACTCGGCGTGGATCGCATCGGAGTCAGCGTAGGTCCGAACAGCAACCGTTGCCACGCAGGTTTTCACCCCTCTAAAGTACCAAGAGTTCGTAAAGAAAGCTGGAACAGTCATTCAGTCGAGGGACATCGGTATGTTTCTGCGCGGGTGGCCAGCGGCTCGGTTCGAACACAACAAAGCCCGCCACCTGCAAGGTGACGGGCTTTGTTCGAGCTGGGTCTTAGTTGGCGAACTTGGTCGTTCCCGGAGGAGCGGCGAGGGTATTGATCAAGTCGATGCCTGCAATAACGAGCGTCGGCCCACCGGCGGCGATGGTGCCGATTACTGACCCAATAGCTGCGCCACCGGGAACCGTTGCGAACACCAACGGACCGACTGTGACACCCAAGAGGCCCAGGCCTGCACCAACGATGGTTC
>NZ_JBAWFH010000387.1:0-1546 GCF_049591685.1 Rhodococcus sp. (in: high G+C Gram-positive bacteria)
GACATCTACAGCGGCCCAACGAAGTCCGGGCGCCTCCTGGCCCAGTATCCGTGGCAACGTACGCAGCGCCGCAGCCACGGGGTCGACGGGGCTGCTGTCGGTAACCCTCGAACCGTTGCGGGTCACCAGCAGCCACAGAGCGTTGTCGGCCATACGCGGCACGAGGTGAGCGGCTGTCTCGGCGAACGAGGTGACCGCGGCAGCCGGGCTATCGTGCTCATCGCCGTAGTAGACGACGCCGTGCAGCGCGCCTTCGGCCTCACCGTCATCGACATCTGCATCGCACGAAGCGAATTCGCGTCGCAGCGCTTCGGCCGCCGAGCACGTGCCGACCACCGCCCATGTACCCTGTAACGATGCAGTCGCGTCGGCGGGCGGAAGCTGACGCCACAGCGCAATCTGCAGCGGATCATCGACTCGGTCGGACGGCACAGTGTCGGCGTCCGCAGGCTCGATCCATAGATGCCTGCGGTCGAACCTATAACCGGGCGCACGCACACGCCGTCGGACGGCGCCACCGGATACTGCCGCCAGGTCGACGTCGACCCCGACTGCCCAGGCGCGACCGACGGCCGCACGAACGGTGACGGACTCCGACTCGTCGCGGTTCATTGTCGGAACGATGGCCGCGGCGTTGGCGAATCCGTGGGCCAGAGCGAGACCGGTGAGCGCGGAGCCCGGTCCGACCTCGATGATCACCACGTCGTTGCCGGTCGAGCCGACTGCCGTGGTGAGTGCTCGCGAAAACTGCACCGGACTGCGTAGCTGTCCGACCCAGTGCGGCGGCTCACGAAGAGCGGCATCGTCGACGAGGCCACCGGTGACCGTGCTGTAGACCGATCCGATACGGGCGGAGTCGAGCGGTGCGGCGAACGAGCGCACTGCCTGCTCCACATCACCCAGCGCTGCCTCCACGTGCCGGGAGTGCATGGCGGCATCGAGGCGAAGCATGCTGAAGTCGACCCCGCGATCCTCCAAAGTACGCTCCAGGGATTGCAATTCGGCGTGAATTCCGGCGACGACGCAGGAGTTCGGTCCGTTCACCGCGGCCACGTCGAGCTCGGGGTGCCCGACGAGAATGTCACGGAGTGCGTTCTCGGAGAGTGCCACGGACATCATTCCGCCGACACCTGCGGACCGCGCGGCGGCCGTACAGCGCGCCGCCACCAGCGTGCACGCATCGGCCAGCGTCAGTGCGCCGGTGAAGGCTGCGGCCGTGCATTCGCCGAGGCTGTGACCGAGTGTTGCCGCGGGTGTCAGGCCCCAAGATTGCAGCAGACGAGCGGTGCCGAGGGAGATCGCGAACAGAGCGGGCACGGCGAAGGCGACGTCGCGAATTCGGTCGGAAGTGTCAGTGCGGTCGAAGATGTCTCGGACGTCGGCGCCGATGTGCGGGACGAGTAGCTCGGCCACTTCGTCGACCACGCTCCGGAACACGGGTTCGTCGCGGTACAGGTCTGCGCCCATGCCGCGGTAATGGCCTCCGGCTCCGGGGAATGCAAAGATCACCGACGGGGTGCTCGTCCGTACTGCGACGGGTTCGAAG
>NZ_JBAWFH010000388.1:0-7616 GCF_049591685.1 Rhodococcus sp. (in: high G+C Gram-positive bacteria)
GCCAAGGCCAGTGACCTGGGGTTCTCCTGCTACGTGCACCCCGAGATCGAATTCTTCCTGCTGAAGCCCGGCGCTGAAGACGGCTCCGTGCCGGTCCCGGCCGACAACGGCGGCTACTTCGACCAGACCATCCACGACTCGGCGCCCAACTTCCGTCGGCACGCGATCGACGCACTCGAATCGATGGGCATCTCGGTCGAGTTCAGCCACCACGAGACGGCGCCCGGCCAGCAGGAGATCGACCTCCGCTACGCCGACGCGTTGTCCATGGCCGACAACATCATGACCTTTCGCTACGTCGTCAAAGAGGTTGCGATCGAAGAGGGCGTACGGGCGACCTTCATGCCGAAGCCGTTCAGCGATCAGGCCGGATCTGCGATGCACACGCACATGAGCCTGTTCGAAGGCGACACCAACGCCTTCCACAACCCAGACGATCCGATGCAGCTGTCGGAGACCGGCAAGTCGTTCATCGCGGGAATCCTCGAGCACGCCAACGAGATCAGCGCCGTGACCAACCAGTGGGTCAACTCCTACAAGCGTCTGGTGCGCGGCGGCGAGGCACCGACGGCAGCGTCGTGGGGACCAGCCAACCGGTCCGCCCTGATTCGGGTTCCGATGTACACCCCGAACAAGGCGTCGTCTCGCCGCGTCGAGATTCGCAGCCCCGACTCCGCATGCAATCCCTACCTCGCGTTCGCAGTCTTGCTCGCCGCCGGCCTGCGAGGCATCGAGAAGGGGTACACCTTGCCTCCCGAGGCCGAGGAAGATGTGTGGGCACTGACCTCGGCTGAGCGTCGCGCCATGGGCTACAAGGAACTGCCGGGCAGCCTCGACCAGGCACTCAACGCGATGGAGAACTCCGAGCTCGTCGCCGAGGCGCTCGGTGAGCACGTGTTCGACTTCTTCCTGCGCAACAAGCGTCGTGAATGGGAGGAGTACCGCAGTCACGTCACTCCGTACGAACTCAAGGCCTACCTGGGGTTGTAACGGCTCACCTCGTCGATGGGTTAGTTTTATCTCGTTCAGTATCGAGATTTCCCACCCGCGATGAGGTGAATCTGTTGTCACGCCAGAGTCGAGGTGTTCGCTGATGGTGCGTCCACCCACGTCACGATCCGTCGTCCCCGGCGCAGCTCGACTGGGATTGGTGGAGTCGACGGCCCCGGCCGATCTGCAGAAGCTGGGATGGGTCGGCGAGAAAAGCCTCGAACTCCTCTGGTCCCTGTCGCGCGCCGCCAACGCAGACCTCGCGTTGCGCACCGTTGTTCGCTTGCAGGAGTCGCTGGGTGACGCTTTCGCCGAGCTCGACGCCGCCCTGCGGTCGGACAAGGGCCTGCGTGGCCGACTTCTGGGTCTCGTCGGCGCCTCGAGCGCACTGGCCGATCACCTGGTCTCCGACGCGCAGTCCTGGCAACTGCTCGCGACGCCTGACGGCGGGCACGCAGGACCCCGCAACCGCGTCGACCTCCCCAGCAAGGAGCAGTTGACGCAGGAGTTGCTCGACGCGGTGCGAGCCGTCCCCGAAACGGGCGAGAACGCCGCCGACACCCTGTATCGCGCGGGCATCATCGGGCCCGACGCCGTGTCCGCGTTGCGCAAGACCTACCGCGATCAGGTCATGGTTCTCGCTGCGGCCGATCTCGCAGCCACCGTCGAGAACGAGCCTGTGGTGCCGTATCAGCTTGTGGGCACGCAACTTTCGGATATGGCCGACGCCGCGTTGACGGCGGCACTCGCCGTCGCGGTCGCCACCGTGTGCCCGGACCGGCCGTGCCCCGTCCGTCTCGCGGTAGTGGCGATGGGCAAATGCGGTGCGCGAGAACTCAATTACGTCTCAGACGTCGATGTGGTGTTCGTGGCCGAGCCGGCCGACGCGGTCGCGAGCCGCATCGCGGGTGAGATGATGCGCATCGGTTCCTCGGCTTTCTTCGAGGTCGATGCAGCGCTACGCCCGGAGGGTAAGCGCGGCGAACTCGTGCGCACGCTCGACTCGCACGTCGCCTATTACAAGCGTTGGGCAAAGACCTGGGAATTCCAGGCGCTGCTCAAGGCGCGGCCGATGACGGGTGATCTCGAACTCGGTCACGACTACGTCGCAGCGCTGAACCCCATGGTGTGGTTGGCTTCTCAACGCGAAGACTTCGTTCCCGAGGTCCGCGCGATGCGCCGCCGAGTGGAAGAAATGGTTCCGCCGGAGCTCCGCGAACGCGAGATCAAACTCGGCCGTGGCAGCCTCCGCGACGTCGAATTCGCAGTCCAGCTACTGCAGCTCGTCCATGGGCGCACCGACGAGTCGCTGCGCGTGCTCGGTACCGTCGACGCGCTGGCCGCTCTCACCGATGGTGGCTACATCGGTCGGGACGATGCCGCCAATCTGACGGCGTCGTACGAGTTCCTGCGGCTGCTCGAACACCGACTGCAGCTGCAGCGCATGAAGCGCACTCATACCCTGCCCCCGCAGGACGACGAGGAAGCGTTGCGTTGGCTCGCGCGGGCGGCGCATATGCGGCCGGACGGTAACCGCGATTCGCTCGGCGTGCTCAACGCCGAGATCAAGCGCAATGCCCAACGGATTCGCCGTCTGCACGCGAAGCTGTTCTACCGGCCACTTCTCGATTCGGTGGTCAAGTTCGACTCCGATACCGTGCGTCTGACGCCGGACGCCGCTGTCCGTCAGCTTGCCGCTCTCGGCTATGCCACACCGGAGAACGCGTTGGGGCATCTACGCGCACTCGTCGGCGCAGGCACGCGGCGTGGTCAGATTCAGGCCGTCCTGCTCCCGACGTTGCTCGAATGGCTGGCGGACACACCGGATCCCGATGCCGGGCTGTTGAACTACCGCAGGCTGTGCGAAGCAGCGGTGGAGCAGACATGGTTCCTACGCACCCTGCGTGACGAGGGTGCCGTCGCTCAGCGCCTGATGATCGTCCTGGGATCGTCGGCGTACGTTCCCGACCTGCTGATCAAGGCGCCGGAGGTCATTCGACTCTTCGCGGACGGCCCGACGGGTCCGCGGCTTCTGGACGCCGAACCAGAGGAGACCTACCGCGCCATCCTCTCTTCGTCCGGGCGCTACGAGGACCCCGTTCGTGCCATCAATGCTGCGCGAGCGTTGCGTCGCCACGAGCTCGCGCGCGTCGCGTCCGCGGACATCCTCGGGATGCTGGACGTCCCGCAGGTGTGCCGCGCGTTGTCGTCGGTCTGGGCTGCGGTCATCAATGCAGCGCTTGCTGCCGCCATCAGGGCGAGCGTCACCGAACGCGGTGAGCCGGCACCCGCAACGTTGGCGGTCATCGGCATGGGCCGGCTCGGCGGAGGCGAGCTGGGGTACGGCAGCGACGCGGACGTGCTCTTCGTGTGCGAACCCACGGAGGGCGCCGAGGAGACCGTGGCGGTCAAGTGGGCCAACGGAATTGCGGATCGTATTCGCAAGCTTCTCGGTGCACCCAGCACGGATCCGCCGCTGGAGGTGGACACCGGACTGCGTCCGGAGGGCCGCAACGGCCCGGTCGTGCGCACCCTTGCCTCGTACCAGGCCTACTACGCACAGTGGGCGCAGGCGTGGGAAGTGCAAGCACTGCTGCGGGCTCATCAGGTGGCCGGCGACGAGGATCTCGGCATCCGGTTCCTGTTGATGGCCGACAAGGTGCGGTATCCGGAGGGCGGCGTGTCGCAGGAGGCAGTCCGCGAGATTCGCCGAATCAAGGCGCGAATCGATTCCGAGCGTCTGCCCAAGGGTGCCGATCCCGCGACGCACACCAAACTGGGACGCGGTGGACTGGCCGATATCGAATGGACCGTACAGCTGATCCAGCTGCGGCACGCGCACGACATTCCCGCGCTGCACAACACGTCGACCCTGCAGAGCCTGGACGCGATCGGCGCGGCCGAGTTGATGAGCGAGACGGATATCGAGTTGCTCCGTGAGGCATGGATTCTCGCCACCAAGGCGCGCAACGCCCTCGTTCTCGTGCGTGGCAAACCGACCGACCAGCTGCCGCGACCCGGCCATGTGCTCTCTGCAGTGGCCAAGGTCGCGGGCTGGAAGAACGGCGACGCAGGGGAGTTTCTCGACAACTACCTGCGGGTGACGCGCCGGGCGAAGGCAGTGGTGGAGCGGACTTTCGGGGCCTGAAGCGGACCCACGCCTACTCCGCGGTGACGAAGCCCTCCGCCACCATCCAGTCCCGAGCGACCTCGGCGGGTTCGAGACCGTCGACATCGACCTGGCGATTGAGCTCGGTCATGACCTCGTTGGTCAGCTTCGCCGAGATCGGGGCCATCACGTCGGTGACCTCCGGATGCGCCTCGGAGAACGACTTCTTCATCACCAACGCCGGGTTGTACTTCGGGAAGAACGCGCGATCGTCCTCGAGCAGCACGAGATCGAGCGCAATGATGCGACCGTCCGTGGTGAACACCTCACCGAACTTGCACTGCGTCCCGTCGGCCGTTGCCTGGTAGATGATTCCGGTCTGCAGAATCTGCCGCGGCGCCGCGGCTGGGTCGAACTCGTACTTCGCGGCCAGTCCCGGATAACCGTCCTGACGCACATTGAACTCGGTCTCGACGCACGTGGTCGCTGCTGCCGGATCGGTTGCCACCAGACGCGCATAGTCGCTCACCGTGCGGACCCCGGTCTGCTCCGCAGTCTGTCTGTTCGTTGCGATGGCGTAGGTGTTGTTCATCGGCGCCGGGACGGCCCACACCATGTCGTTGGCCTCGAGGTCGGCATCGCGGATTGCCTCGTACTGCGCCTGTTCGTTGGGTAGGGGAGTCTCGTTGCCCAGATAGTTGATCCAACCGGTACCCGTGTACTCGTACGTGAGATCGATCTGGCCGTCCAACTGGGCATCGCGAGTGCTGTTGGAGCCCTGAATGTTGGTCAGGTCCCGCACTTCCGCGCCTGCCGCGGTCATCGCGAATTCGATCATGTAGCCGAGAATGATCTGTTCGGTGAAGTCTTTCGAGCCCACCGTGATCTTGACGTCTTGCAATTCGGGTACGGGCTCAATACTCGCCGGGCCGACGGCCAACGGCACGGCGCCTCCGGACTCGAGCCCGCAGCCGGCCAGCAGCGGACCGGACAGCAGTGCGCCGGACAGTACCACCGCGAACGCGCGGATCTTCGTCGAAGACGTTGTCATCGAAGTCCTTTCGGTCCGAGGAACTGCTCGGCCAGTGCCCCGAGCCAGTCGATGAACAACGCCAACGACACAGCGAGCACGGCGCCGACGACAAGAGTCACGTTGTCGCGCAGCTTGTACCCGGTATCGATGAGAATGCCGAGTCCTCCCGCGCTGACCAGGAAGCACAGAGTTGCGGTACCGACGGCGAGAACGAGCGAGGTGCGCAGACCCGCGAGGATGTACGGGACGGCCATGGGGAATTCGATCTTCCGCAGAACCGTCGTCGAAGACATGCCCTGACCGCGTCCGGCGTCAATGAGGATCCGATCGACCTCCTGGTAACCCAGAATCGTGTTGCGGAGCACCGGAAGCAGTGAATAGAACGCAATCGGCAGCACGCCGATCCAGAACCCGGTCTGTCTGGTTGCCAGGTAGAACAATACGAGCAGACCGATGGCAGGTGCTGCAGCACCGATGTTCGCGATGCCCACGAAGAACGGGGCGAGGCGGGTGTAGCCCGGCCGGGTGAGCAACGTTCCCAGCGGAACGGCGATGACGACGACTATGACGATGACGGCCACGGTGAGCAAGATGTGCTGCCACGTCAGGGTCGCGATATTGGACATGCTGATGCTGCCCAGCTGCGTCGCGGTCAGCTCGCGGCTGAACGCCCACCCCAGAACTCCGACGACCAGGATCAAGACGATCGCGGGCTGCACGAGCAGGCGAATTCGCTCGGCGCGCGTGGCCGCGCCGCGCTCGGAGGCGCCCTCGTCGGGCGGTGCCTCCATCTCGGGCGGTTCGGCGTCACGGATGGTCCCGGGACGCCACGCCGACTCCGACGTGGTCATGCCGGAGCTCCGGCGGGCGGATTGGCCGGTACAGCGTCGTTGTCGTCGTGATCGTGCTCGTGCGCCTCTCGCATCTTCTGCAAATGGCCCACAAGGGTGTCGATGGAGATCAGGCCCACGTACTCGCCGCGCTTGCCGGTGACGACGGTGGATGCGGTGCTCTCGGCGAGCAGTGCTTCGAGTGCGTCCTGCAGCGTCGACTGCGTCGAGACGAGTTCGCCGATCGGTACGCCGACGCCGCGCAGGTTCGACGCGGTGGCCAGGTGAGCGGGGGAGACCCACCGAAGCGGACGGTTGCGGTCGTCCAGCACCAGACCCCACTGCCACTTGCGGGAGCTGATATTCGCCCGGAATTCGTCTACCGGATCGTTCTCCTGCGCTGTAGGGCACTGCACGAGGCGCACGTCCCGGATCCGCGTCAACGTCAGCTGCTTGAGCGAAGCGTCGGCGCCGACGAAGCCCGCAACCATATCGTTCGCGGGATTGGCGAGAATCGCTTCGGGAGTGTCGTACTGCATGATCGTCGACTGATCGCCGAGTACCGCGATCCGGTCGCCCAGTTTGACCGCTTCGTTGAAATCGTGGGTTACGAACACAATCGTCTTGCCCAGTTCCGACTGAAGCCGCATCAATTCGTCCTGCAACAGGCCGCGGGTAATCGGGTCGACAGCACCGAACGGCTCGTCCATCAGCAACACGGGAGGGTCGGCAGCCAGGGCACGGGCCACGCCGACGCGCTGCTGTTGGCCGCCGGAGAGTTGCCTCGGGTAACGATCCCGATAGGTGTCGGGGTCGAGACCGACCAGATCGAGCATCTCGTCGGTTCGGTCGGAGATTCGCTTCTTGTCCCAGCCGATCAGCCCAGGGACAGTGCCGACATTCTTCGCGATCGTCAGGTGTGGGAACAGGCCCGCCTGCTGAATGGAGTACCCGATACCGCGACGCAGTTCGTCGGGATCGATGGACAGCGCGTCCTTCCCGTCGATCGTGATCTTGCCGGACGACGGCTCGATCAGACGGTTGATCATCCGCATCGTCGTCGTCTTGCCGCAGCCCGAAGGACCGACGAACACCACTGTCTCGCCGGCGGGAACCGTCAGCGACACGTTGTCGACGGCGGCGGCTTTCTGGCCCGGGTAACGCTTGCTGACGGAGTCGAGCACGATGTCGACTCCTGACACATGCTGCTTGGCTGATTCAGTCACGAATACCCCTCGAAGTAGTGATGCGGCCGACCAGGACGAGAATTCCGTCGACGACGAGTGCAAGTAGAACGATGAGAACGGTGCCCGCCAGAGCTTGCGGAACTGCGTTGGGGCTGCCGACCCGAGTGAGGCCGGAGAAAATGAGGTTGCCGAGACCCGGGCCCTTCGCATAAGCCGCAATGGCCAGAATGCCGAACAGCATCTGGGTGCTGACGCGCATACCGGCGAGAATGGACGGCCACGCCAGCGGCATTTCGATACGTGAAAGGATTCTGGCCCTGTTCAGGCCCACGCCTTTCGCGGCGTCCGTGACGGCAGGGTCGACCGAGGCGAGACCGATGATCGTGTTGCGAATGATGGGGAGGAGCGCGTACAGCACCAGCGCAGTGATCGTCGGCCCCACACCCAACCCGAGAATGGGGATGAGG
>NZ_JBAWFH010000389.1:0-21702 GCF_049591685.1 Rhodococcus sp. (in: high G+C Gram-positive bacteria)
GCCTAGCGTTGCTGAAGTACCTGGTCGACGATGCCGTAATCAAGAGCAGCAGACGCAGTGAGCACCAGGTCGCGATCGGTGTCGTGCCTGAGCGTTGCCGCGTCTCGGCCTGTGTGGTGAGCCAGTATCGCCTCCATCTCTGCGCGCACTCGCACCACTTCGTCTGCGGCCAGAATGAGGTCCGGAATGGTGCCCCGGCCCTGTGCGGCCGGTTGGTGCAGGACCACCCGACTGTGCGTCAGCGCCGATCGACGCCCGGGCGCTCCGGCGGCGAGCAGTACCGCCCCTGCCGCCACGGCCTGGCCGACACACGTTGTAGCAACTGGTGATTTGACGAACTGCATGGTGTCGTAGACGGCCAGCATCGCTGCGGTGTCGCCGCCCTCGCAGTTTAGGTACATCGAAATTTCGCTGTCGGGAGAGTCGGACTCCAAGTGTAGGAGCTGCGCGATAAGTGCGTTGGCCACTCCGGCATCGATCCCGGTTCCGAGGTAGACGATGCGTTCACTGAGCAAGTGCGAGTAAACGTCGACGACGCGTTCACCACGCGAATCACGAGTGATCACATTGGGAATGGTGTACGAGCTCATCACCGCACCCCCATTCCGACCGGGACGCGTCGAACCGGCGTTACCTGATCGAACGAGTCGACGATGACGTCGACGAAGCCGTACTCACGGGCAGCCTCGGCGCTGAACCATCGGTCGTGCAGAGAGTCGTCGAAAATTTGTTCGCGCGTCTGCCCGGTGTCGTCGTCGATGAGCCCGAGAACGGTGTCGCGAGTGTGGCGCAGGTCGTTGGCCTGGACTTCTACCTCCACGGCCGAGCCGCCGATACCGGCGGAACCCTGGTGCATCAGAATGCGCGAGTGCGGCAATGCGTACCGCTTGCCATGGGCACCCGATGACAGCAGGAATTGACCCGCGCTGCAGGCCAATCCGAGAGCCAACGTCGAGACGTCACAGGGAACGAGGCGCATCACGTCGCGAATGGCCAGCATTGCAGGCACCGACCCACCCGGGGAATGAATCCACAGGGCGATGTCGGCCGACGAATTCTCGGCGGCGAGAGTCAACAGATGCGTCGCGAGGAGGGTTCCGTTGTCGTCGTCGAGAGCGCCGTCCAGAACGAGAACCCGATGACGGAGAAGTTGATGTCTGATGTCGGAGGAAAACATGCGTGGCGCCGATTCGGTCATGACTCCACCATTGACTACCGATGCCTGTGCGCGCCAATGACTCTGCTGGCAGCAGATCAGCTCACAGCTTCACTCGCAAGGACGCAACAAAAGCCCCGGCAAGACCGTCGTAATCAGTTACCCCACCATCACAACACGCATCCATGCAGCGGCTCATGCGAACTAATACCGCGCTGCGATTTCCAGGCCCCGGAGCCGGTCCGCCGGCGTGCGCCTCGGGCAGCTGGTGCACTTGTCTGCGTCGCCTGTTTCGTAGATGAGGCAGCAGGAGGAACGCTGTGTGAAGCGTCGCCCACCGACGTCGACGAATCGGGGTGCCGGCAGCGTCGACGGCATCGCTCCGATCAGCCAGCTCGCGAAGTCGCTACCAACTGATCGATCACCCAATGCCGCACCGACATCCAGGCTCCGGTTCGCGATGGAGTCCGATGCGATGGCCCACAACGCCTGCTTGCGGGCGCCGGAGGCAGGCGCCAACGCGTCGACAATCTCGGTGAATGCTTCGTTCAATGCCGCAGGCAATTCTGCGACGGGTACCACTCGGTCCGACACCGTTCCGCCGAGGTATCCATCCGGCCTCAGCGAGCATCGTGCACCATCCAGCCGAGGATCAGCGGCCTCGCCGGTCACCATCGCAGTGGCGATCGCGAGGAACGCGAGAGTCGAGCTGGCCGAATACCACCACAGCGTCCCGTTGACGCGGCCGTCGGTGCAGTGCCACCGACGACCGGTGTCGGAGACCCTCGCGCGCATCCAGTGAACATCTCGCATCACGGACGCAGGCAGCTCGAACGGACCGCTCACGTACTCCCGCAAGCCTTCGACCCGTTCTGCGGCAATATAGTAGACGCTCATGCCAAGCCATGAATGTCGATAGCCGGTCGCGGTGTCGTGCGAACGGTCGCGCGAATGCCGAATACATCGGCGAGCAGCCGGTCGTCGAGAACCTCGACTGTCGGCCCGGACGCCACCACGCAGCCGCCGTCGAGCACGGCGAGACTGTGGCAGTACTCCACTGCAAGCCGTAGATCGTGCACGGTGACGACGATAGCCAACCCATCCGCAGCCAGGTCCCGGACCGCATTCATGACGGTCAACTGTTGGCGTAGATCGAGGTGGTTGGTCGGCTCGTCGAGCAGCAGAACTCGCGGCTGTTGCGCCAAGGCTCGCGCGATGGAAACTCGCTGGCGTTCCCCACCGGAGAGCGCACCCACGTCGCGGTGCGCGAGATCCAGCAGGTCGACGCGATGGAGGCATGCGGTGACGATGTCGTCGTCGGAGGACGTTTGCCGGTCGAACCAGCCGCGATGCGGCACACGGCCCAGTGCGACGGATTCTCGTACCGTCAACCCGATTGATGCCTGCGGCTCCTGGGTTCCGACGCCGACCGTGCGTGACAGTTCCGAGCGCTTCATTGCGAGAGCATCGTCGCCGTCGACAAGCACTGTCCCGGCGGTCGGCATCAGCGCCCGGTAACAGCACCGTAGTGCGGTTGTCTTGCCCGATCCATTGGGGCCGACCAGGCCGAGAACCTCCCCTGCCGCGACGTCGAAGCCGATGTGGTGCAGCACCTCTCGTGAACCCAGGCGCGCGGTCACGTTGCGTACGGTCAGGCTCATCACATTTCCCTCGCGTAGCGGCGGTAGAGCATGAACACAAAAATCGGCGCACCGACCAGCGCGGTAACCACCCCGACCGGCACCTCTGTGCTCCGTGCGAGGGAGCGAGCGAGCGTGTCGGCTCCGACCAGAGCGATAGCACCGAACAACGCGGCAACGGGAACAAGCCTGACTGCGCGGGTGCCGACAACGTAGCCCGCCAGGTGCGGAACGAGCAATCCGACGAATCCAATTCCGCCACTGACGGATACGGCGGCGCCCGCCAGAAGCGAAACGGCGAGCAACTGCACCAATCGGAATCGGCGAACGTTCACGCCCAACGCTGCCGCGCCGTCGTCACCTGTCTTCAACAGGTCCATCCTGGGCGCACCGACCATCACCACAATGCCGACGACGACGAGAGCCAGTGCCGGAAAGGCGAGGGTCGACCACCGAGCGTCGCCGAAACCGCCGGCAAGCCAATGCATTACTGCGCTGAGACTTCGTTCGTCCGCGAACACGAGGAGCGTGAAAGTGATGAGCGCGGTGAAGACGCTGCCCAACGCGACTCCGACCAGGACGATCGCCGTCGATTGCGGATACCGACCTCCAATTGCCAACGCCAAGAACAGCGGAACCATCGCCCCGACGAATGCGGCCGCCGGCACGGTGAACGCGCCGAGCGCACCTGCTCCGACGCCGAGCGTCATTACCAGCACTACGCCGAACCCCGCACCCGACGAGACGCCCAGAAGATACGGATCCGCGAGCGGGTTGCGGGTGACAGCTTGCGCAACACCGCCTGCAACAGCGAGCGAGGCGCCGACCACCGCAGCGGTCAGCGACCGCGGCAAGCGCGAATCCACGACGATCACCGCGCGTGCCTCGGTCCACCACGATTCGAAGACTCCCGGTGCGAGCCTGTGAGCAACGATGGCCCACACGTCGCCGATGGGGATCAGCACCGACCCGAACGAGACCGCCGCTGCGATTGCCGTCAGTAGAGTTGCAGTCGAAAACACGAGGACCATGCCGAACCGGATGCGCGAGGATCGCGCGCTCGGAACCTCCGCGTCGGCGGCGAGCCTGTCGAGGACTGCCGTCATCAGAAGCGCTCGGGATGCAATGCGCGAGCGATTGCTTCGGCGCTCCCGACGAGGCGGGGGCTCTCGAAGAAGTCATCGAGCGGAACGACGACGAAGTTGTTCTGCTGCACGGCAGGCGTCGTGGCCATGATCGGTTGGCTTTTCAAGAACTCGATCTTGCCCTCCGCCGACGTGTCACCGTAGTCGAGGACGACGATGGCCTCGGGAGCGCGTTCGCCGACGATCTCCCACGTGGTGTCGAGGTACGGACGCTCGCCTTCGGGAAAAATGTTCTCCGCTCCGGCGTGATCGGCGATGAGTTGCCCGACGCCGACCCCACCGATCGTCATGGGCTCGTTCTCACCCGAGTCGTAGAAGAACGTCGGGATCGCCTCGACTCCGAACAGTGCGGCGTCGATCTCGGCGAGGCCGCCGGTCACACCGTCGGTGACGCTACGCGCGGCGTCCTCAACTCCCAGAATTTTGCCCAGCTCGGTGTAGTCGGTCTCCAGCATGCCGATGTCGGCGAGCCCGGATCCGCAGTATTCGGAGAACAGGAACGTCGGGATCCCCACCTCGGCGAACGACGAGCGCGATCGACCTTCCTTCTCGTCGAACGCGCTGCGCATCCCGCCCACGATGAGGTCCGGGTCGAGATCGAGTATTTGCTCCTTCGTCGGATATTCGTCGGCCAGGCCGGGTATCGACGCGAACTCGTCGGCAGCCTCCGGCGTGGGAACGGCATTGCGGTAGCCCATCCCCACGATCCGGTCGGCCACTCCCATTCCAAGGAGAACCTCCGTGACATGGTCGTTCATCGAGACGATGCGCACGGGTGGGGCGTCGAATCGCTGAACGAGATCGCAGTTGGTGATTTCGACGGGCTGGTCGAACGAAGCCGCCTCCTCAGCGGCGGCCTGCGATTCACCACGGGAACAGCCGGCGAGAAGTAGAAGCGCCGCCGTACTGACGGCGACGCGGTTGAAGCGTGACATGAGAACCTCACTGGAGCTCAGAGCCACGAAATGAGAGTCGGGTGCGCAGCACGAAACGCCACGCGCGGGACTGCCGATTCGTAGACCACGACGAATAGGTTGTCGCACACCAGCCGCTGGGTAATCGGGCTCGCTACCTCAGTGAAGAGAGGCAGCCCACCGTTGCGGGTCAGCGCCGGATTTCGACCGGCTTCCCCCAATGCGACTGGCTTGCTTGTGTTCGCCTCGCAGTATGCACCAGTACGTCAGGTCCGCGTCAAGGCCTCCCCCAATGTGCGGTTCAGCGTGCTCAGCGCCCGAGCTGCGGTTCTGACGGGGCCTGGCGAACGGGCGTGTTCGCGCAATACGTCCGCCGCAGACGTTTCGGTGAGTTTCTCCGGCGGCTCGACTTGCACTCCGCGGAGGGCTTTTCGGACGTCGGCGATGATGGCTTCGGTGACCTGCGCCGCGGCCCTCAGCGCATCGGCAGCCGCCTGCGTGGGCGCAGATTCCGGCGAGGACTGCGACGCACCTACACCCGCTCTGGCCAGAGAATGCACGGCTCATTCCCGACCTTTTAGAATTCGAAGCACTCGCCCGGTGCCGCGGCGCATTCTCGTCGTCGGGCCGACTGCCAGCGGCTTGGCAGACGTCACACACTCCTGCAGCGCCTTGTCGAGAGGTCGCATCTTCGCCACCAGATCGGTCGTACGGCCAGGCTCGACGACCGAACCGATACTGGCATCAACGACGCTTGCCATCTCGTCGAGATAGTTCTCGACTTTGTCGATCATCGTCGACTTCGTTCCGGTGGAGAAGACAAGAAACGCGGATGCGATCCCGACGACGCCTCCGGCGATGGTTTCGTAGATGCGGAGTTCGAGCACTTCGATGCTGAAGGTTCCGAGAAGCCCGTACAGCATGGCGAGCATGACGGTGACGAAGAACGACAGCAGGGCGTAGGCGACGGTGACGAGGTAGAACGCGCAGAACACACTTACCACGAGTAGGAGCAGCTGCAGCGGCTCATTGTTGCCGACGAGTACCGACAACAGCACGCCTGCAACCACTCCGGCGACTGTCCCGACGACGCGATGCCCTGCCCGGGTAAGTATCTCGCCCCGCGTCGATACGCCGGTAAACACCAGGAACGCGGTCAGAACTGCCCAGTACCACCGGTCGGGCGAGATCATCTCGCCCAGAACGGTTGCCGCACTGGTCGCGACGGCCACCTGAATCGCGGCTCTGGAACTCGGGTTCAGACCGGTGGCCGCCTCTTTCTCTTCCTTGTCCGGCTTCGGACCGGACGTCACGACGCGATCACGCTGCGATCTGTCCTTCACGGCGGCCGACGATTGCACCGCGACGACCACACCGAGCAGAGCGACGGTCAACGGCTGACCCATCAGACGCGACCCAGGCAGCAGCACCGCCATTGCGAGCAGAACGGTGATAGTCGTGGCCGACGCGCTGCGAAGCCGCAACCTTCCAGGATCGGAGACGGCGAGAAAGCGTGCCGCTTCCTGAACCGACCGTGTTGCCATCCTCCGATTATGCGGGTTGTGGACCCCGCTGGGCTCGAACCGCGGGGGCACTCGAATGCGGAAGCAACCGGCTTCGGTCCTCGGGTAGCAGCAGGTCGACGACCGCCCCGTCGTCGAATCGATAGGGTTGCGTCAGCACGATTCCCGACAGGTGTTTGCGTAACCGCGACATCTCCGCGCGAACGGTGATCGTGCGGCCGGCGTCGCCGAACAGATCCGCTGCCATCTGGGCTGCGGTGCGACCCTCACGGGCGAGCGCCAACAGGTACAGCATCTCGGCATGCCGCGGAGTGGGCTCGTGCGTCCACTCCCCCATCTCACTGCGAATGTTCACCCTGGTACGCGAATTGCGGAGATCAATGGTGACGGTGGTCGTGGCGTCGGCGGTCTCGTCGGTAACTGTCGGCCGGACCAACCAACCGCCGGGTAGCGGCTCGAAATCGCACACACCGAACGTCGGCAGCCAGAACCGCCCGGCCGCAACGTCTTCGGGGAGGAGGATTCGATTGTGCAACGCCACAGACTCGACGGCGGCGACCCACCCGTTGTTGTCGACCGCCAAGGCGGGAGACTGCAGACGAGCGAGCATCGGAGCGGCGACGGATCTCAGCCGGTCGAGATTCTGCCGATGATGTTCGCGTAGTTGCGATTCGGCGAGCCTGGCTATGGCGTCGACCAGTGCGAGTGTCGTCGGGTGCACTGAACTGGCCGGGCCGCTGACGTCGACCGCACCGATCACGTGCCCGGTGCGGGGGTCCTTGATCGGGGCACCGGCACAGGTCCACGGGTGATGGCTGCGCACATAGTGTTCCGCGGAGAATATCTGAACTGCACGCCGGGAGACGAGCGCGGTACCGATCGCGTTGGTGCCGACGGAGTCCTCCGCCCAGCTCGCGCCCTCGACGAAACCGAGTCCGTCCGCGCGGTCCAACACTGCCGTCGAACCGCTGCGCCACAGCACCCGTCCGTGTCGGTCGGCGACGACGAGAATGTTGTCCCCGTCCTGCACGACCGACTCGAGGCCGCGGGCGAGGTCGTCGAGAATGTCGAACAACCCCGATTCCCGACGGCTGAGCTCGAGATCGGACACGTCGATCTGCACCGAGTTGGCACTGCGCTGCTCGGGGTCGATCCCCAGCGTCTGTAGGCGTCGCCAGGAATCACCGATCACCTCGCGTGGCCGGGCGGGCGCCTTGCCGCCCGCCATCGTCGCGTCGTAGACGGCAGTGAGAATCTGCGCATAGCGGCGCGGGTCCTCGCCGGCCGCCAGCGCAGGTTCGGGTCCTGTCGACTGAGTCATCACTGCCAATTGTGCTCCAGATCACGTCGACCGTGCAAAGTCGGCTCAGCGGTAGACGAGGCCACCGTCGATGAGACCCGCCTGACCAGTCATGTAGTCCGAATCGGGACCCGAGAGGTACGAGACGAACGCCGCGACATCCTCGGGCGTCTGCGCACGACCGAGAGCAATTCCGCCGACGAACTTGTCGTAGGTCTCGCCTTCCGCCGCGCCCGTCAGCTCGGCGAATCGCTTGTCGATCGTCACCCACATGTCGGTGCCGACCACCCCGGGGCAATATGCATTGACGGTGATGCCGTGCGCCGCGTATTCCTTGGCGGCAGCCTGCGTCAACGCCCGGACGGCGAATTTGGTGGCACTGTAGACGCCGAGCATCGCGAATCCGTCATGACCGGCGATGGACGACGCATTGACGATTTTTCCCTTCTGTCCGAGAGTCTTGAATTTCGCTGCAGCAGCTTGGATTCCCCACAGCACACCGTCGACGTTCACGGCCCAGATCTTCCGCACGTCATCCGGACGCACGTCGTCGATGGGTGCCACCTGGGCGATTCCCGCGTTGTTGATCATGACGTCGAACCCACCCAAAGCCTCGTGCGCGTAGTCGACGGCTGCGAACACCTGATCGCGATCACTGACATCGGCGACGAACGTCGTTGCCTTGCTTCCTCTCTCGCGAACTTCGGCAGCGACGTCGTCGATCTTGCCGGAGTTCACGTCGACGAGCGCGATGTCATGGCCGTCGGCGGCCAACCTCAACGCGATGCCGCGGCCGATCCCCTGGCCGCCACCGGTGACGAGTACGACGCTCATGCCTGCCCCTCGCTGTCGCGTCCAACTGCAGGATCTACCAGGACCTTCATCTTCGTGCCTGCATGGAGAGCCTCGAATCCCTCGTCGATGACAGACTCGAGGGCGATCTTGTCCACCCAACCCGTCGTGTCGTACTTGCCTTGACTCATCAGGTCGATGACGGCGTCGTAGTCAGCGGAGGTGTAGCAGAGCGATCCCTGGATGCGCGACTCGTTCATGACGATCTTCTGCAGCGGTGTCATCAAAGGCTTTTCGTAGATCGCAACGCTGATCAACGGCTTACGGGCACCGATGCAGCCGAGTGCGGTCTCGACTGCGGGCTGCACACCCGCCGCATCGTAGATGGCGTCGGCGCCGCGGCCTTCGGTGGTGTCGGCGATGAAGGCAGGGACGTCGAGCGCCGTCGGATCGAGAGTTTTCGCGCCGAGCGCTTCGATCGATGCTCGACGAGTCGGCGACGGCTCGACAACGTAGACGTCGCCGACGCCCTTGCCTCGCAGCGCGAACCACAGGCCGATACCGATCGGCCCTGCGCCGAACACCATCGCAGTGTCGTCGGGTTTCGGTTCACCGAGCGTCGCGGCGTGGAAAGCAACGGACATGGGTTCGACGAGTGCGCCCAACTCCAACGACACGTTCTCGGGAAGATGATGAATCATGTTCGTCGGCACGACGGTGTATTCGGCCATCCCTCCGTCGGACATCAGTCCGTGGAAGCCGATCTGCTGACAGATGTTGTAGTTTCCTGCCCGACAGGGACCGCAGTGGCCACATCGGTAGAGCGGTTCGATGGCGACACGATCGCCGACCTCGATACCAGTCACTCCCTTACCTGTCTCGGTTACGGTTCCCGAGAACTCGTGGCCCAGCACGAGCGGCAACTGCTGGTTCGTCAGCGGATGCGGCTCGGTTGGGATGAAGATCGGTCCGGCGTAGTACTCGTGCAGGTCGGTGCCGCAAATACCGTTGTAGCCGACCTCGACCTTGACCTCGCCCTCCCCCGGCGACGGCTCAGGCACGTCGGCGATCTCCACCTTGTTCGGTCCGTAATACACAGCTGCGCGCATCGCATTTCTCCTCGTTCGGTAGCCGATGCACGTATGTCTATGTGACCCGAAGCACATTCAACAGGGTTGCAGGGTGTTGCATCAGCTGACAGAGCCGATCCAACGTGTCGACACGCCCTGCAACCCTCCGCAACCCTGACGCAGCTCGTGTGGTCCAGATCATAGTTGCGGCGCGACTTCACGCGCAGACACCTAGGAGAGCAGATCATGACCGCAACTGTTTCACCCGCACAGGACGTTTCACCAGAGGTGTCGCGACGAGGCGGTTGGTTCGCTTTCGGGGTCGCCAATCTGGTCGTGGTCGTGGCGGTCTCGCTGGCGAGTTGGTACCTCCTCGCCGATCCGACGACGAGTCCGTGGAACTTCTACCCACTCCCGTTCAACGCTGCACTCTTCTGGGCGATCCTGTTCATCGTCTTCATCGGGTTCGACTGTGAATTCGCGGGATTCGACAAGCTCGGCCAACCATGGCGCGGCTTCGCGATTCTGGGATCGACGGGTGTGTTCGCCGTTGCGGTGACCTGGCTCCTCGGCAGCGGCGTCGGTTCGCTGTTTCCCGATTTCGCCGGAACCCGCGACGGCGGGCTCGGATACTTCGCCGGCGCGCTGTTCGTATTGTTCGGGTTCGCGACCTGGGTGATGGTGGTGTTGAACTGGCAACACTGGCCGTGGACGGCACTGCTGTCACGTGGTCACTCCGCAGGCTCCGCTCCGGCGAAGCAACCGCTCATCGGCCTGTGCGAGATCGCCTTCGTCTCCGTCCCGACTCTCGCCCTGTACTTCGTCTTCGGACTGCCGTCGGTGTCGTTGATCGCGACGAACCCGTTGATGACGGTGGACACCGTTCTCGGCTGGTTCTACTCGATCGTCGTCGCGGTGATCCTGACCGGACAGACACTCGACAACTGGCCATGGAAGCTGTTCGGCGGGGGCGGAAAGACAGCACTGGCGGCGACGGTCGGCAACGTCCTGTTCGGTACCGCCATCTATTTCCTCATGGTCCCGCTCGCGAAGCTTCTGTTGGGTTCCGGCGCGACCGACGAGCTGGGTGGCGTCGTGAATCAATTTCCGGCGCAGATCGGGGTGTGCTGGGCCTTCTGGATGATTTTCTGGGCCAACGGTTTCGGTAACAGATGTGCGCCGGCAGTGCGCGCAGTACTGACGTTCGTGCTGGCGTTGGGAACCTTCGTTCTCTACTACCGCTTCGGCGCCGAACACATCCTGCACGAACCCGAGATTGCCACCGGTCTGAGCGGCAACGCTCTCGGTTTCGTCGACTGGCTGGTGCTGTGGACGTTGATCTACGTCGTCGGATTCCAGTCGTTGGGGATGCGCAGGCTTTTTCAGGACGGTGTCGGCGCAGGGCACTGATGCTCGACGGGTTATCGCAGGTCGCGATAGATCACGACGATGTTCGTTCCCGTGGCCAGCAGCGCTGCGGCGGACAGCCCGAACATGGCGTGGAACGAATCGCTGAAGTGCGAGGGTGAGGCGAAGCCGGCCTCGACCGACGCTCTGGTCAGATCCCTACCGTCGGCAACCGCCTCGCCCACGTGCAACATCCGAGCCCACAGCCGATACCGTCTGAAGCTCGTTCCCGTTTCCGCGGAGAAGAGGTGCAGAAAGCGCGATGTCGAGAGGTTCACCGCAGCGGCCAGATCCGACGCCGCGACGACCCCTCCCGGCTTGGCACGCGCGATCTGCATAGCCTCGCGGATACGGTCGTCGAGCAGCCGCGGCTCCGGTCCGCTGATCGGCGAGTGCGGTGTTCGGCGGGATTTGGTGCGATTTCTCCAGTCGGTGGACTCTCGCTACACCCTCGATGCAGCCCGCTTGTTCGGCGAGGTGAGTCAACCGGTTCTCGTGGCATGGGCGTCCGACGACAGATTCTTCCCCCTGGAACATGCAGAACGCCTGGCCGAGGACTTCTCCGACACGCGATTGTCGGTGGTGACTGGTTCCCGCACGTGGGTCTCGTAGGACAAACCCGAGGAACTCGCGTCGTTGATCGGTCACTTCGTCAGTGATGCGGGTCACGTGCAACCCACTGCAACTCTCGACCTTTGTCGTCCCAGGGAGTGTGCTGGGTCACAGCACACGACACGAACGACGAGGGAGCCACGCATGACTCAGACCATCGAACCGCCGGTCCACACGCAGACCCCGCAGCAACGGGTCGACGCGTGGTTGGCAGATTTCGAGGCGGCACTTGCGGTACGCGACATCGAACGCGTCGCTGCAAAGTTCGCTGTGGACAGCTTCTGGCGCGACCTGGTGACCTTCACGTGGAACCTCAAGACCGTCGAGGGCAGGGACGGCATCAAGGGCATGCTGGCCGAGCGGCTGGACGACACCGATCCGTCGAACTTCCGCACCACCGAGACGCCCGACGAGGCCGACGGCGTCACCTCGGCGTGGATCGAGTTCGAGACGTCGACGAGCCGCGGCAAAGGCCACCTCCGCTTGAAGGGCGATGAGGCGTGGACCTTGCTCACCACGATGCAGGAATTGAAGGGCCACGAGGAGCGGCAGGGATCAACCCGGGTCAAGGGCGCGGTACACGGTTCGAACGCCGACACGCAGAACTGGGCCGAGAAGAAGGAGGTCGAGGAGAAAGAACTGGGCTACAGCGTTCAGCCGTATGCGTTGATCATCGGCGGCGGTCAGGGTGGCATCGCACTCGGTGCGCGCTTCCGCCAGCTGGGTGTACCGGCCATTGTCGTCGACCGAGGCGAACGTCCGGGGGATCAGTGGCGCGGACGCTACAAGTCCCTGTGCCTGCACGACCCGGTCTGGTACGACCACCTGCCCTATCTGCCGTTTCCGCCGAACTGGCCGGTGTTTGCGCCGAAGGACAAGATCGGTGACTGGCTCGAGATGTACACCAAGGTGATGGAGGTTCCGTACTGGAACCGAACCACAGCGAAGTCCGCGACGTACGACGAGACCGCGAAGGAATGGACCGTCGTCGTCGACCGTGACGGCGAAGAAGTGATCCTGCGCCCGAAGCAGCTGGTGATGGCGACGGGAATGTCCGGCAAGAAGAACGTTCCGAACTTCCCCGGCATGGATGTCTTCGAAGGCGAACAACACCATTCGAGTGAGCACCCAGGCCCCGACGCCTATGTCGGCAAGAAGGTCGTCGTCGTCGGTTCGAACAACTCCGCGCACGATATTTGCAAAGCACTGTACGAAACGGGCGTCGATGTGACGATGCTGCAGCGCTCGTCCACGCACATCGTGAAGTCCGATTCGCTGTGCGAAATAGCGCTCGGCGACCTGTATTCCGAGCGGGCAGTGGAATCCGGAATGACCACTGCCAAAGCCGACCTGACATTCGCGTCACTCCCCTACCGGATCATGCACGAATTTCAAATTCCGGTGTACCAGCAGATTGCGGAGCAGGACAAGGACTTCTACGAGCGACTCGAACGAGCCGGCTTTCAGCACGACTTCGGCGACGACGGATCGGGCCTGTTCATGAAGTATCTACGCCGCGGGTCGGGTTACTACATCGACGTCGGCGCGTCCGAACTGGTAGCCGACGGCAAGATCAAGTTGGTCGGCGGTCAGGTGTCGCACATCAGCAAGACCGGCGTCGTGCTCGAAGACGGAACCGAGTTGCCCGCAGACCTCATCGTCTACGCCACCGGTTACGGCTCGATGAACGGGTGGGTCGCCGACCTGATCGACCAGGAGACAGCCGACAAGGTCGGCAAGTGCTGGGGCCTCGGCTCCGACACCACCAAGGATCCCGGCCCGTGGGAGGGCGAGCAGCGCAACATGTGGAAGCCGACGCAGCAGGAAAACCTGTGGTTCCACGGCGGCAATCTTCATCAGTCGCGGCACTATTCGCTGTACCTCGCACTGCAGATCAAAGCCCGGTACGAAGGGCTGGACACGCCGGTGTTCGGGCTTCAAGAAGTCCATCACCTCAGCTGACCGATGGAGATGCGGTTCGGGTGTTCATCAGCACCCGACCCGCACTACTGACTCTGCGCCTTCGCGATGAGAGCGTCCTCCGACCGGACCTGGTCGAGGTTGACGACCCGAGTAGGCAAAATAGAGCTGTACAACCAATCCGTCGCGACACGCACTCTCGCCGCCGCTGTCGGGAGGGCGTACAGGTGATAGCCGCGGGCAACGAACTTCGCCACCGGTCCTTTGAGCTTGACGCCCAACGGCTTTGCCACACCATCGAACCCGCCCAGATCGGCCACGAGTCCGAGATCCTTGTGCACATAGTCCTTGGATTCGCCGACGCCCAAGCTCGCCGCGACATTGCGTGCCACGCGGACGCCCTGACGTTGCGCATGCTGCGCCGTCGGCGGTGTCGGCTTCGACGGGTCGGCCGCGAGGTCGGGCACAGCCGCCGCGTCACCCATCGCCCACACATCGGGCACGCCGGGCACCGACATATCTGCGTTGACGACGAGGCGGCCCTTCTCCGTCGGCAATCCGAGCTTTCCGATCAACGGGCTCGCGGCGACCCCGGCGCCCCACACCAGCGTCCGCGACGGTACGACGGTTCCATCGGTGAGAGTGACCGAGTTGGCGGTGGCGGACTCGACGGTTACTTCGAGCCGCACGTCGACGCCGCGCTCCTTCAACACTCCGAGCGCCTCCTTGCCGAGTTCCTCACCCAACTCGGGGAGGACCGCCGGGGCGAGGTCCACGAGCAGCCACTTGACCTCGTCGGGATCGACCGTTGCCCAGCGCGCGGCGATGCCCTTGATCCAATTCTGCATCTGCGCAACGAATTCGGTACCCGTGTAACCCGCGCCGACGGCCACGACCGTCAAGCGCTCGGCACGCTCGGCGCGCCCAGCAGGGGTGTCCGGCAACGAATCGGCGGCATCCAGCTGCGCGAGAACATGATTGCGGATGAAGGTTGCTTCGCTCAGAGTCTTGAGACCGTGCGCATTTTCGGCGACACCCGGAATATCGAACTGACGCGTCACCGATCCCGGCGCAAGTACGAGCTTGTCGTACTCGATTTCGGTCGAGCCCTCATTGTCCTCGACGCGCAACCGCTTCTCGCCGAAATCGACAGCCGTCACGTGACCGAGCACCGTCCGCGTTCGTCGCAACGTCTGACGAATGGACACCGCGATGTCGCGGGGGTCGAGCACACCCGTCGCGACCTCAGGGAGAAGAGGGCTGTAGAGCATGTAGTCGTTCGGCGCCACGAGGGTCAGCGACGTTCGTTCCGGCTCGAGCAGTTTCTGGAGCTTGCGCAGAGCATGGAACCCCCCGAAGCCGCCCCCGACCACCACGATCTTGGCCGGTGCGGGCGGAAGCGGAGCTGACTTTCGCAAACGCTGACCCAATGTCGCCATGATTTCCACCCTACTGCCGGTCCACGTCGGCGTCCCCCTGTCTGCGCAAACACGGCAATGCACACTGGAATGGCAAGCCAGCGGCGAGCCGTGTCCGATGTGCAGCGCCGCCATGGTGTGGGCAGGCGTTTCCCGAATCGTGTTCGCGGCGTCGGCGCCCGAGTTCGCGAAGATACTCACCGGGGGGCCGCAATTCTCGCTCCGCTGCGCCGACGTCGTTGCTGCCGCGGATGTCGACATCGCCGTCGAAGGCCCCATCCTGCAGGACGAGGCCTTGACGGTCATGCGCTGACGCAGTGAACGTCAGACGAGCCGTGTTTCCGGTGACTGCGTTTTCGACGGGTCCGTTTCGATGGAACCGGCCAATGCGTCGTCGATCTTCTTCAATACGTCGGCGTCGAGTGTCACCTCGGAGGCCTTGATGTTCTCGCCGATCTGCTCCGGCCGCGAAGCGCCGACGAGTGCTGCGGACACGTTGTCGTTGGCGAGGACCCAAGCCACGGCCAGCTGCGCCATGGTGATGCCGAGGTCGTCGGCGATCGGCTTCAGTTGCTGTACCCGGGTGAGTGTTTCGTCGTTCAGGTAACGCTCGATCATCTTGTCGCCGCCTTTGTCGTCGGTGGCGCGAGAACCCTCCGGCAACGGACGACCCGGCACATATTTGCCCGTGAGCACACCTTGGGCGATCGGCGACCACACGACCTGCGAGATACCGAGCTCTTTCGACGCCGGAATCACCTCCGCCTCGATGACCCTCCACAGCGCCGAGTACTGCGGCTGATTGGAAACGATCGAGAAGCCGTTCTCTCGCGCCAGCGCCTGTCCGCGGCGCAATTGATCGGCGGTCCATTCCGACACCCCGATGTACAGCGCCTTTCCGCGGCGCACGAGGTCACCGAACGCGGCCATCGTTTCTTCCAGCGGCGTCTCGTAGTCGAAACGGTGAGCCTGGTAGAGGTCGACGTAATCGGTGCCCAGCCTGCGCAGTGACCCGTCGATGCCTTCGACAATGTGCTTGCGGGACAGGCCGGTGTCGTTGGGGCCCTTCTGTCCAACAGGAAAGTACACCTTGGTGAAAATCTCCAACGACTCACGCCGAACGCCCGTCAGGGCTTCACCCAGAACGGTCTCGGCGGCGCCGTTGGCGTAGACGTCGGCGGTGTCGAAAGTGGTGATGCCGGCGTCGAGAGCGGCGTGAACACACTGCGTCGCCACGTCGTTCTCGACCTGCGACCCGTGCGTCAACCAGTTGCCGTAGGTGATCTCGGAGACCTTCAGTCCGCTGTTGCCCAAGTATCGATATGCCATGCCGGAAACGCTACGCCTGCCCCTACAGGTACTTCTTCAGCTCCATCTTCGCGATCGACATCTTGTGCACCTCGTCGGGTCCGTCGGCGAGTCGAAGTGTGCGGATGTGGGCGTACATCATGGCCAACGGGAAGTCGTTGCTGACTCCGCCGCCGCCGTGCACCTGAATGGCACGGTCGATCACCTTCAGAGCCATCTCGGGTGCGGCCACCTTGATCGCGGCGATCTCGGTGCGCGCCTCCTTGTTGCCGACGGTGTCCATCAAGTACGCGGCTTTGAGCGTCAGCAGTCGCGTCTTCTCGATGTCGATGCGCGCCTCGGCGATCCAGTCCTGAATGTTGGCCCGCGTGGCGATGGGCTTGCCGAAGGTCACCCTGGATACCGCACGCCGACAGAGCAATTCGAGGGCACGCTCTGCGACGCCGATGGTACGCATGGCGTGGTGGATGCGGCCCGGCCCGAGGCGGGCCTGGCTGATGGCAAATCCCTCGCCCGGCCCCTTCAACACGTCCTTCGACGGCACCCGCACATCTTCGAACAACACTTCGGCGTGGCCTTCGCGGTCGATGTAGCCGAACACGGGCAGATTCCGCAGGACGGTGACGCCGGGCGCGTCGATGGGCACGACGAGCATCGACTGCTGCCGGTGCGATGGCGCGTCCGGTTCGGTCTTGCCCATCACGATGAGAACCTTGCAATTCTTGTGCATCGCGTTGGACGTCCACCACTTACGGCCGTTGAGAATGTAGTCGTCGCCGTCACGCTCCATTCGCATCGCGATGTTGGTGGCGTCGGAACTGGCGACCTCGGGCTCGGTCATGGCGAAAGCCGAACGAATTGTGCCGTCCAGCAACGGTTGTAGGTACTTCTCCTTGTGTTCGTCCGTTCCGAACAGGGTGAACACTTCCATGTTGCCGGTGTCGGGGGCGTTGCAGTTGCAGGCCTCCGGCGCAAGCATGCTGCGCCCCATGATCTCGGCGAGAGGGGCGTATTCGAGGTTCGTCAGCCCCGGACCCCATTCGGCGTGGGGATGGAAGAGGTTCCAGAGTCCGCGTGACCTGGCCTCTTTCTTGAGGTCCTCGATGATCTGCGGTTGTCCGTGCGGGTCTCCCAACTCACGCATCTGCTCCTCGTACACCGACTCGGCGGGGTAGATGTGCGAGTCCATGAACTCGAGCAGATCGGTCTGGTATTTCCTGCCGCGGTCGGTGGTTTCGAAGAACGACACGATGGTTTTGTCTCCCTAGTTCGATTCGCCCAGAAGGGCTTTTTGGTAGCGACGCATACCGCGAAGCCACCTGTCGTAGTCGGCACCCTTGTTGCGGTACATGTCCAACACGTTGGCGTGCGGAAGGATCAGAAATTGCTCCGCATCCATTGCAGCAAGCACTATTTCGGCGACGTCGGCCGGCTCGAGCACGTCGCCGGCAGACAGTACCGCCTGCGTTGCTACCGCACCGAGCGCGTTACCCGAGTCCTGCCCCGCGTACAGCAGCTTGGTGTTGACGCCCATGGGGCAGAGGCAACTGACCCTGATGCCGCGGTCGCCGTAGGTGACATTGAGCCATTCGGCGAATCCGACCGCCGCGTGTTTGGTGGTTGCATATGTGGCAGAACCGATTTGAGTCAACAACCCGGCGGCGGACGCCGTGCTGACGAAGTAACCGTCTCCGCGCTCGAGCCACGTCGGCACCAGCTGCTGCGCTGCTCGGATGTGCGCGCGAAGGTTGACCTCGATCGACAGATCCCAGTCGGCTTCCGACGCCTCGAGCCCGGGTGCGCCGCTGATGCCCGCATTGGCGAAGTACAGGTCGACCGGGCCGTAAGTGTCCTCGGCCAGTGCGATGAGAGCGGAAATATCCTCGGACTTCGATGCATCGGCACCGAGCGAAGTGGCAGCACCGGGACTGGTCTGCTCGATACGCGTCACGGTCTCCGACGCGGACGTGGGATCGAGGTCCGACACCACCACCCGAGCGCCCTCCGCCACGAGCCGTTCGGCAAGGGCCCCGCCGATACCCCCGCCTCCACCGGTGACCACGGCAACCTTGCCTGTAACCTTCATCACCCAGGTATAGCATGCCGGGTCAGCGCTCGTACGCTCCGCTCAGCACACGTTGTGACCAGCGCACCAAGGGATTCGACAACGGTGAAAAGGACCCGCGCGCAGGTCACCCGGAGAAGTGCCGACGCAGTCGAGACACCATCTCTTCAGTTGCGACGCCGGCGCGCTCTGACCACACCAGGACGAGGAGGGCATCGACGGGGATGTCGTCGACGGGGACCGCGATCAGCCGGCTCGCGTAGTCCGTCGCCATAGATCGACTGAGGATTCCGACGCCCATCCCTCGTGCGGCCAGATCGGCAACAGCACCGGGGGCACTCGCGTCGAAGGCGATGTCGGCAACAAACCCCTTTGCCGCGCAGGCCTCGTCGAACACCGTCCTTATGCCGGTACCGCGTGGGAGGCAAACGACCCGCCGCGCACAGACCTCACGCAAACTCACCGACGAGGCGCGGGCGAATGCGTCGTCGTGCGGCACGCAGGCCGCCAAGCCCTCACGAACGATGACCAGCGAGTCGAGGCCGACGGGAGGCGATCCCGACGCGCCCACCAGCGCCAGGTCGAGCGCGCCGGAACGGACGCTGTCGATCAAGTCCGAGGAAGCGCCTTCGCGCAACCTCACCTCGACGCCGGGATAGTCGGCGTGAAAATCCGCCAACCCGTCGAAGAGCGGGGTGACCGTGCACGCGGTGACCATGCCGATGTCGACGGTTCCGCGGACGAGCGCGTTGATCTCGTCTACCGAACGCTGGACTGCCCCTGCAGCTTCGAGCGCGACGCGCGCGTGTTCGAGCACGGCGCGACCGGCTTCCGTCGGCTTCGCAACCCGAGTGCTGCGATCAACCAACTCCGCACCGATCTCGTTCTCCAGCACGCGGATCTGAGCGCTGATTCCGGATTGACTGATGTGCACGCGTGCGGCGGCGCGGGTGAAGTTCGCTTCCTCGACGACTGCCACGAAGTACTCCAGCTGACGCAGTTCCATAACCTGAAATTGTAGTTTTGATCAGAACAGTCCGTTGGACTTCTGGATTCCACGCCGAGACGATGGAATGCATGACCTACGAAACAGCGATGACCCCCGAAGACATCACCCGATTGTTCGTCGAACGCTCCAACGCGGGCGACGCCGACGGAGTTGCGCAGCTGTACGCCGACGATGCCGTCATGGCATATCCAGCGAACCGAGAAACCGTCGGCCGCGCAGCCATCCGCGAACTCTGGGCGTCGGTACTCGCGCACGAGCCGCACTTCGAACTCGAGCACAGCCTGCCCACGTTGGTCCGCGGCGACATCGCGCTGACGTCGACCGCGCCGAAGGACGAAGCGGGCGCCCGCGCGCAGGTGGTGCAACGCCAACCCGACGGTTCCTGGCTGCGCATCATCGACCGCCCCGAGTTCACACCGATATCGTGAAACCAACGGGCCAAACCGCACCTAGCCCCCGAGCACATTCGACTCTCTGACAGTATCGGCAACCGTGATCACGCAGCGACTACGCCGGACCTTCGACGCCGTTGCGCAGCGACTCGGCCGCAGCATTGCCTCGCTGAACGAACAGGCGCAGGAGTTCGATTCCGCCGACCCCTGGTTCCTCAGCGCCGAGGAGCGCGGCAATCCCGACACTCGGATAGCAGCGTGGACCATCGGCAATCGGGTGACTCCGCTCGTGCACGGTCGGCCGTACTTCGAAGCACTCGAGCGTGCCTTGCGCGCAGCAGGCGACGGCGACCTGGTGCTCTTCACCGATTGGCGCGGCGACCCCGAGCAGTTGCTCACCGACGACGGCATCACGGTCGAGGACGCATTGACCGGCGTCGCCGAGCGCGGCGGGATCGTCAAGGGCATGGTGTGGCGTTCGCATATCGAGACCCTCGGGTTCACCGGGCCGAAGAACCGGAAGCTTGCCTTGCGCCTCGAAGAGGCCGGCGGTGAGGTCTTGCTCGACCAGCGGGTCCTGACGCTCGGCAGCCATCACCAGAAATTCGCCGTCGTGCGGTACCGCGATGCGGACAAGGTCGATGTCGCGTTCGTCGGTGGGATCGACCTGGCACGCGCTCGACGCGACGATGCCGACCATTTCGGCGACCCCGTCAGTAGGCCCTTCCCGCCGGAATACGGCGAGACCCCGGCATGGCACGACATGCAGGTGCAGGTGCAGGGCCCCGCGGTCCGAGACATGGAAGACGTCTTTCGCGAGCGATGGGACGATCCGTCCCCGCTGTCCCGGCTTCCGTGGCACGTCGTCTCCGACGCGGTACGAGGCGTCAATATCGAACGATCGGCTCTACCGGAGCAGCGCGCAGACCCTGCCCACGCCGGAAGCTGCGCGGTTCAGTTGCTTCGAACGTATCCACGGCGACGGCCGGCGTACCCCTTCGCGACCGAGGGCGAGTTCAGCGCTGCCCGGGCTTACGCGAAGGTGCTTCAGCGCGCTCGTCGGTTGATCTACGTCGAAGATCAGTACCTGTGGTCGGTCGACGTCGCGCGGGTGTTCGCGGCGGCACTCGAACGCTCCCCCGACCTGCGTCTGGTCATCGTCGTACCCCGGCACCTCGACGACGACAGCCCCATCACCATCCCGTCGGCGTTGCTCGGCCACTCCGCTGCACTCGACGTCATCAGCGCTGCGGGCGGCGACCGAGTGCTCGTGCTCGACCTCGAGAACGACCGCGGCATACCGGTCTACGTGCACTCGAAGGTCTGCATCGTCGACGACGTGTGGGCCGCCGTCGGCTCCGACAACTTCAACCGCCGGTCGTGGACGCACGACTCGGAACTCACGGCGGCGATCGTCGACGACGAACGTGACACGCGTGCTCCCGCAGATCCCGGTGGCCTCGGCGACGGCGCGCGCGTCTTCGCCCGCGAACTACGTCTCGAACTGGCCCGCGAGCATCTGAACCGCGACGGCGGCGACGACGAGGACCTCATCGATCCCACGTCGTTCTTCGATGCGATGAAAGCGAGCGCCGACAAACTCGACGCGTGGCACCAGGCCCCGTCGTCTTCACCCAGACCGGCCGGGCGAGTGCGGCCGCACACCATCGACGTGCCGCCCCAGTGGCAGCAACGACTCGCGGCGGTTGCCTACCGACTGTTCGTCGATCCGGACGGTCGACCGATGAAGATGCGGTTTCGACGCCAGTTCTGACCGGGGGGTCAGGACAGCGCTGCCACGATCCGATCGGCCAGAGGCTTGGTCGACGCCGGGTTCTGCCCCGTGTAGAGGTTCCGGTCGACGACCACGTGCGGCGCCCACGCATCACCGGAAGAGAACTGGGCACCCGATTGGCGGAGCCGCGTCTCGAGCAGCCACGGCGCCTTGTCGGCGAGACCGGCCTGCGTCTCTTCTTCGTCGGTGAACCCGGTCAGTTGGTATCCGTCGAATGCCCACACACCGTCCGATCG
>NZ_JBAWFH010000390.1:0-15936 GCF_049591685.1 Rhodococcus sp. (in: high G+C Gram-positive bacteria)
CCTTCGGACAGGCGAAATCGATCATCTCGTCGATGCCCGGATTCGAGAGTCTGCGGCTTTCGCGCGGTATCGAAAGCCCCCACCGATATCTCTTGCTGGTCGAGTGGACGGTGCTCGAGGACCACACCGACGGCTTCCGGGGGTCCGAGGGCTATCAGGAATGGAAGTCACTACTTCACCACTTCTACGACCCGTTCCCCGTCGTCGAGCACTTTGCGCTCGTGTTGGACGCCTGACTTTCCGCAGACCGACGCTTCAAAATCACGCTGATCAGAACTGTGTTCATCGCCCGGCCATCTCCGTACGTTCTTGTCGAGAGCCGCTGACCCGCGGTCCCGTTGCACGCACCGGAGGAACTGTGACCGGCGAGAAGACATTGGTTCTCGGACACTTCGTCAAGTCGTTCGTCGGCTTGTCGACCAAGGAATCGCAGACGCAGTTCACGCTGCTGCAGGACCGAGTGACGAAGCTGGAGAACACGACTCGGTGGTCGTGGCAGCTGGGCGACGTCGCCATCTGGGACAACCGCGCGACGCAGCACTACGCCGTCGCGGACTACGGCAACCAGTACCGACGCCTCGAGCGCATCACGTTGGCGGGCGACGTCCCGGTCGGCGTCGACGGCGTGGCCAGTCGGTCCATCGCAGGCGATGCGACGGCGTACTCGGTGATCGACGCGAGCTGACGCGCCCCGAGGGATACGCTCGGGGCGAGACCCCCTCAGCGCCGAAGGAGCTTGCCGTGGCCAACGCATCGTCGTTCATCTCGAAGCGGGACGATCTGAAGATCAGCACGTACACGTGGCCGGCAACAGCCGAACCCGTCCGCGGCGTCGTGCAGATCGCGCACGGGCTCGCCGAGCACGGGATCCGCTACGCGCGTTTCGCCGCCGCGTTGAACGGTGCGGGATTCCACGTCGTCGCCTCCGATCACCGTGGACACGGAGCGTCGATCACCGGCACACCGGGCGACTTCGGCGCCGAGGGGTTCGCCGCCCTGTGGGCGGACATCGAGCAGCTGGGCGAATTCGTCCTCCTGGAGTATCCGGATCTGCCACTGTTCCTGTTCGCGCACTCGATGGGTTCGTTTGCCGCGCAGCATCTCCTGGTGGAGCGGTCGGACCTGTACGAGGGCGTCGTCCTGTCCGGGTCCACTGCACTGGACGTGATGGCAGCGGGCATGGCCGACGCGCCCGCCGGGGATCTCAGTGTGTTCAACTCTGCGTTCGAGCACCGCACCGGCTACGAATGGCTCTCCCGCGACGAGGCCGAAGTGGACGCGTACGTCGCGGACCCACTGTGCGGGTTCGACCTACCGGCGAGCACGGTGCCGGCGCTGTTCGGCGAGGCCGACAAGCTCGCGGACCCGCACCGGCTCGGAGAAATTCGATCCCAGCTGCCGATGCTCCTGGTGTCCGGCTCGGACGATCCGCTCGCGGGCGGTGGCCAGCTGATCGAGACACTTGCCGGGCGCTACCGCGAAGCGGGACTGAGCGACGTCACCGGCACCATCTACCCCGGCGCCCGGCACGAACTCGTCAACGAAACCAACCGCGACGAGGTCACCGCCGACATCATTCGGTGGCTCACCGACCACAGTGACGTGCGCTAGCGGCGGACCTCAGGAAGAGCCGAGCCGGGACAGCAATGCCGTCAACTCCTCTGCGTACGACAACCGCCGACGCAGCGTGACGCAACTGTCCTGCGCTTTGGCGTGACACTCGTCGACGAATGCCGTTGCAGCGCTGCGCTGCTCGGTGGTCGACGCCGGATCGCCGAGTACGTCGAGTGACTCGAGCAGCTGTTTCATCTCCGCCAGTGTGAACTCGAGCGGCTTCATGCGTCGGATCACCAGCAGCCGCTCGACATCGGCGTCGGTGTACAACCGAAAGCCGCCGGCACTGCGCGCCGACGGCGTCACCAGGCCCACCTCGTCGTAGTGGCGCAGCGTGCGGATCGAGAGCTCCGTGCGCTGCGCGACCTCACCGATCTGCATCCGCACTTCGGGGCCGGCGGTCATATCGTGCGCTCCCTTCGAACGAGGATGGAGGTCAGTGTCCGGCGCCGAGCTTGCCGCTGAGCCGATCGTGCCGCTCGACCGACGGCGCGTTGAGTCCGACGATCTGGACGGTCTTGCCCTTGGCCGCGTACTTGGTGGTGATCGCGTCGAGCGTGGCGACGGTCGAGGCGTCCCAGATATGCGATTCGGACAGATCGATGACGACGTTCTTCGGGTCACCGACGTAGTCGAACTGGTAGATCAGGTCGTTGCTGGACGCGAAGAACAACTCACCCGTCACCTTGTAGACACGGGTGTCCTCGTCCGGATGCGCGACGTCGACCACCTCGGTGAGATGCGCGACGCGACGCGCGAACAGCACCATCGCGGTGACGACACCGACGACGACGCCGTAGGCGAGGTTGTGCGTGGCGACGGTGACGGCCACGGTGACGACCATAACCAACGTCTCGCTCTTCGGCATGCGGCGCAACGTCTTCGGAGCGATGCTGTGCCAGTCGAACGTGCCCACCGACACCATGATCATCACCGCGACGAGTGCGGCCATCGGAATGAGTGCGACGATGTCGCCGAGTCCGACCACCAGCACGAGCAGGAATACGCCAGCGAGGAACGTCGAAATCCGGGTTCGCGCACCGGACACCTTGACGTTGATCATCGTCTGGCCGATCATCGCGCAACCGCCCATGCCCCCGGTGAATCCGGTGACCAGGTTGGCGACACCCTGACCCCATGCCTCCCGGGTCTTGTTCGAGCGTGTGTCGGTGATGTCATCGACGAGTTTCGCGGTCATCAGCGACTCGAGGAGCCCCACCAGGGCGATCGCCAGCGAGAACGGGGCGATGACCGAAAGTGTGTCCAAGGTGTACGGAATGTCGGGGATCAAGAAGGACGGCAGCGACGACGGCAATTCCCCTTCGTCACCGACGTCGGGAACTGCCAGCGCGAACACGATGGTCGCAGCTGTCAGCAGAACGATCGCTACCAGGGGCGCCGGGATGACCGTGGTGAGCTTCGGCAGAAACACCATGATGGCCAGTCCGACGGCGACCATCGGATACACGAGCCACGGAACACCGATGAGGTAGGGCACCTGGGAGCTGAAGATGAGGATCGCGAGCGCGTTGACGAAGCCCACCATCACGCTGCGGGGGATGAACCGCATCAACTTCGCCACTCCGAGCGCAGCGAGCACCACCTGCAATACCCCGCCCAGAATGACCGCAGCAATGAGGTAATCGAGGCCGTACTCACGGGCAAGCGGCGCCACCACCAGCGCAATGGCACCGGTGGCGGCGGAGATCATGGCGGGACGGCCGCCGACGATGGAGATCGTGACGGCCATCGTGAAGGACGCGAACAGCCCGACCCGAGGATCGACCCCGGCAATGATGGAGAACGAGATCGCTTCCGGGATGAGGGCCAACGCGACCACGAGGCCGGCGAGCACCTCGGTTTTGAGGCGACGCGGTGATCGGAGCGCCCCGAGTACCGAATTACCCTCGGCGGCCGGTGGGGCCGTGGGTGATGGCGACATGCGAACTCCCATGAATGCGATGAGTATGACGGAGGATTTCGTACGCGTCGGCGAAATGCGGACGCGGATCGAACCTGTGCGCCAAACTCTACTCTCACGGGAGGGTAGGTTACGAATCGCGGCCGCCCACTATCGGCTCCGAATATTCACCGGTTGACCATCCTCCGGGAACGGGAGCGAAGTGAAATTGAGTGGCGCAACGTAATTGGGGTCGACGTCCCAGTCGAACCGGAGCAACAGGTGGTGCATGATCGTCTTGATCTCCGCGCCCGCGAAGAACATGCCGATGCACTTGTGCACGCCCCCGCCGAATGGCTCCCAGGCATACCGATGCACTTTGTCTTCCCGACGGTCGTCGTCGAACCGGCCAGGATCGAACTTCTCCGGCTCGGGCCAGTACCGATCCATGTGATGGGTGAAGTGCGGCGCAACCGATGCGTACGTGCCCGCCGGAACGAAGTGGCCCTGCACCTCGGTGTCCTTCACGGCCCGGCGCGCGACCACAGGAGTAGGCGAAACCAACCGGAGGCACTCCTTCATCACCAGGTCGACGGAGACGAGTTCGTCCAACTGCGCAAGTGTCGGCGCGGCGACACCCAGGGCCTCGGACTCCGCCCGACACTTCTTCATCCACTCCGGATGCTGGCCCAGGTACTGCATCATCGTCGACAATGTGATGGTCGACGTGTCGTGGGCCGCCATGAGCAGGAATATCATATGGTCGACGACCTCGTCGTCGCTGAAACGCTGACCCTCGTGTTCGATGTGGCACAGCACCGAGAACAGATCGTCCGTCTCCTCGGCTCGCCGGGCCGGCAGATACCGTCGAAAGAAATCCTCGAGCACTTTCCGGCCGTCGAGTCCGCGCTTCCAGCGGGTACCCGGCAACCGGTACCGCACGATGGATGTCGCAGCTTGAACGCACGCGATGAAACTGGCGTTCACCGAATCGATCTCGGACTCGGTCGCCCCCTCCGCACCACCCATGAAAATCTGCGTCGCGACATCGAGGGTGAGCGCCTTGAGCGCCGGATAGACGCGAAAACCATCGGCGTCGGGCCAGGCGTCGAGCCCGATGTCCACCACCGGATTGAGCGATTCGACCGACCTGGTGAGCCGATCGCGGGTGAACGCCTGCTGCATGATTCGGCGATGCCGCATGTGCTCGTCGGAGTCCAGGAGCATGAGTCCGCCGTGGAAGAACGGACCGATCAGCAGCGACCACCCGTCGCTGTTGACGAAGGCCTTGTCCTTGTTCTGCAGAACCTCCTGGCAGGCGTCCGGACCGAGGACCGTTATCCACCGCTTGCCTGCCATCGTCAGCCACGACACTTCGCCGTACTTCTCCCACCGACTTCGAAACAGCGCGAGCGGGTCTCGGATGTATTCGAGGGTGTGTCCAATGAGGGGCATACCGCCGTCGCCGGCTACCGGGTTGAGCGTCGAACGTGCAGGTGGAGCGGCCAAGATGTGAGCCATGGTGTACCTCCGTCGATCTGACAGGGTGTCATGTCAGATTGGATGTAGTGTGCGTCACACCGAGCGGACCTGTCAACATCTATCCATGACTCCCACGACGCGCCGCTACGCCGGCATGAGCGCCGACGACCGGGCAGCGGACCGCCGAGCACGATTGCTCGACGCCGCGCTCGAGGTGTTTGCCAGCGCAGGCGCAGCCGGAGCCACCATGACCGCGATCTGTGCCCAGGCCAAACTCACCGAGCGGTACTTCTACGAGAGCTTCACCAGCAGGGACGACGCACTGACGCAGGTTGTCGACGCGGTGTCCAACGAAATCCGCGTCGCAGCCATCGAGGCGCTGCACTCCCCCGCAGCGACCGTCGAGCAGCAGGTCGAAAATGCGATCGCAGCCTTCGTCACCGTTCTCACCGAGGACCGGCGCAAAGGAAAGGTGGCGATGATCGAATCGGCAGCAGTCGACTCGCTCCGGGCTCATCGCCGCGAACTGATGCGCGAATTCTCGCGGGTCGTCGCGCACGAAGCGCGCACCCTGTTCGGTGACCGAGCGTGGCCGCAGCCGCAGTCGGAAATCAACGGTCTGCTGTTCATCGGCGGGCTCGCCGAACTGGTCGTCGCCTGGCTGTCCGACGAAATCGACGTGACGCCCGCGCAGATCATCGACGCCGCAACCCACCAATTCCTGTCGGCCGCCCACCGCTGACCGAAGCTACAGTAGCGACAGTGGCCCACACGAAGCGATCGACACCGTCGACCCCACCGGACAAGACGTGTGCATCCTGCGGTCGCCGAATCGAGTGGCGAAAAAAGTGGGAGAAGAACTGGGATGACATCAAATACTGCAGCGACGCGTGCAGGCGAAACAAGGTGAGCACCTCGGATCGCGCTCTCGAGGACAAGATTCGCGAACTGCTCGACGCCCGCTCCCGCGACTCCACCATCTGCCCGTCCGACGTCGCCCGCGCACTGTCCGACAACGACTGGCGTGAGCTGATGGAACCCGTCCGCCGAGCCGCCCGCCGAATGGTCGATGCAGGCGAAGTCGAGATCACCCAAAAAGGCACGGTGATCGACCCCTCGACCGCCAAGGGCCCGATCAGGATCCGCTGGAAGCGGTAGGCGGCTTATGCGGCTCCGCCACCCGTGTGACATGCGGCTCCGCCACCCGTGTGCCAAAAGTGTTGTTGGAACAGCACTTTTCACACACCGGCGCGGAGCGCCTACCGCAGCACGTCCAGGCTGGTGCGCAGGAGCATCACGTTGTAGTCGGACCAGCGCGAGGCAGTGAAGTACAGGTCCTTGCCGTTCGAGAGCGGGTGGATGTAGGGCGCGTAGATGCCGCCGGCCGTTTCGACCGCGTTCAACAGAACCTTGGGCGCACTCCACGGACCTTCCGGCTTTTCCGCGGTGCGGCCGACGATGGTGCGGTCCACTTCGTTGCCGTACAGCATCACGTATCGCTGCAGAGTGTCGTTCCACGCCACCGACATTTCGCTGACGGGTTCACGGACAACAGCAACGGAGTCGCCGACGTTCTCGGTCCAGCCTTTGTCGCCGGCCGAGTATTCGTACGCGCCGAGATTCAGAATGTCAGCGGGCTTGACCCGCGCGAGGAACGCCGCACCGAAACGGCCGTTGGGCGTGCCGAACTGGTAGATCCACTGTTCGTCGGGACTTTCGGCGTACGCGTTCATCTGGAACTTGCCGTTGCTTTCCTCGACCTGTTCGATGCCGGGGATCGTGAATCCCGCATTGGCGCGGATCGTGGCGGGTGCTGTCGTCCAGGTCTGACCGTTGTCCGCGGATGTGGCAATAGCCGAGAAGTTGGTGACCCACCGGCCCGGCGCCCCCCACTCGCGCACCGACATGTAGTTCATGAACTGGGTGTCGCCGATCGATATCGCGGCGGTGGGAATGACGGTGTCCTCGACGCCTGCGAGCCCGAGGCTGGGTACGACCTCGCTGGCAAATGTCGGCGCGGATGCCTGGACGACGGCTCCGGATGTCGAGTCGCCGGGAACAGCATTGCCGACGGTGATGCCGTCGACGAGGTTGGTGTCGTTCGAGCGCATCAGCACGTTGCTTCGCCACTGGGAACCCGCGATTGAGCAGTTGCCGAAGGTGTCGCCGAACGCCATGAGCGTCTGGCCTCGGCCGTTGTCCCAGCTGATGCCGAGGTCTGTGCCGGAGATGCCGAAGCGGTCGTAGGTGTCGTTGTCGCTGAGCGGTCCGGTCACCCAGGCAACCGAGGTGGCGTTGCCCGAGATCCGCGGAAGCGGGCCCTGCGGCCCCCTCGGATCCTTGCCCGGTCCGCCGCCTGCGCTGCCCGAGGACCCGAACAGCGGCGATGAACCGGGGCCACCGATTCCGCCACACGGCTCGGCCGACGCCACGGGCGACGAGAGGACCGACAGTCCACCCGCTACCAATGTCAGGACGGTTCCTACCACTAGCTGACGGTTACGAGCGCGCATACATGACCTCACCGGTTACGTGTGTGACGGAAGTTATGTCTGTGACTGATGTGGTGAGTGTTACGCATTCCGTAGCCCCACGCAACAAATGAGGCGTGTCGATACTTGACAAATCGCGATGGGCGGGAATTACAGGGATGTGGTTCTGTCGGCACGCGGTGGACCAGCAGCGCCGCAATTGACCATGAGTCGCAGGAACAACCGTCGACCGCCGCGCCGTTGTACAGGTATGACGACCTACAAGACTGTCAATCCCGCAAACGGCACAACCGTCAAGGAGTTCGACACTCTCGATGCCTCGGGCGTCGAACGCGCGCTGGCATCAGCGCACGCCGGATACCAGACCTTGCGCAACACGTCACCCCAGCACCGGGCAGAGATCCTGCACAAGGTTGCCGACATCTACGCCGAACGAACCGACGAACTGGCTCGCAGCATTTCCCTCGAGATGGGCAAGCCCCTGACCGAGGCGAAGGGCGAGGTCGAGCTCTCGTCTGCCATTTACCAGTACTACGCAGACCACGGCCCAGCCCTCCTGCAGGAGGAGCGACTCGACGTTCCCGGAGCAGAAGAGTCCGTCGTGCAACGCAAGCCGATCGGCGCCCTCGTCGGCGTCATGCCCTGGAACTTCCCGTACTACCAAGTTGCTCGCTTCGCCGCGCCGAATCTGATGCTGGGCAACACCGTTCTGCTCAAGCACGCGCCGAACTGTCCGCAGTCGGCGCTGTTGATGGAGGAGATCTTCCATCAGGCCGGGCTGCCGAAAGACGCCTACGTCAACATCTTCGCCAGCAACGACCAGATCGCCGACATGATCGCGGACCCGCGCGTGCAGGGTGTGAGCCTCACCGGTAGCGAGCGTGCAGGCACCTCCGTCGCGGAGACCGCCGGACGGAACCTCAAGAAGGTAGTGCTCGAACTGGGCGGCAGCGACGTCTTCATCGTCCTCGACTCCGACGACATGGACGCGACCGTGGCCTCGGCTGCGCGTGCGCGGCTTTCCAACGCCGGCCAAGCATGCAACGCAGCGAAGCGAATCCTGGTGACAGAGCCGTATTACGACGAGTTCGTCGCCAAATTGACCGACGCGTTCGCCGCAACCGAGACGGGCGACCCGCTCGACGACAACACGGTGCTCGGCCCGCTGTCGTCGCAGACCGCCGCCGACGCACTGATCGAGCAGATCGACGACGCCGTCGCCAAGGGTGCGACCGTCCTTACCGGCGGCAAGAAGATCGACGGGCCGGGCGCCTACGTTCAGCCCACCTTGCTCACCGACTTCACTCCGGACATGCGGGCTTACAGTGAAGAACTGTTCGGGCCCGCCGGTGTGGTCTACAAGGTGGCCGACGCCGAGGAAGCGATCGCGTTGGCAAACGAGTCGGTCTTCGGACTCAGCGGATCGGTGTGGAGCACCGACCTCGACAATGCCCGCACGGTTGCCGAGCAACTCGACGTCGGAATGGCGTTCGTCAACGAGCACGGCACCACGCTCCCCGGCCTCCCGTTCGGTGGCGTCAAGCGCTCGGGCGTCGGCCGTGAACTCGGCCCATGGGGCATGGACGAGTTCGTCAACAAGAAGCTCGTTCGCGTGTCCAAGTCGTAGGAACTCAGACAGAACAGGCCGGGTCGGTGATCACCGACCCGGCCTTCTGCGTCAGAACACGTATTTGTCGAGTACGCCGCGCACCTGATCCACGGCGAGGCACGCGAAGAGGAATGTGCACAGTCCGAGCGTCAGATTGGTCGCGATTCCGTTGCGCCAATTGCGAGGAACTCGATCGGAGTTGAGCAGAATCAACAACGTCACCGCGAGAAACGGCATGAACAGGGCGCCGAGGACGCCGTAGGCGAGCACCAGCCCGATGGGCTGATCGAGCCAGAGCAGAACCATCGGAGGAAACGTCAGCCACGCGACGTACCACCGGAAATACTTGCCTCCGACCCGCGTATCCGCGTGTCCCTCCGGCAGACCTCGCAGGTTGCCGACGAAGTCCGCGAACATGAGGCTCACACCGTTCCACACGCCGATCAACGACGAGAACGACGCAGCCCAGAATCCGATCAGAAAGACATGACCGAAGAGCGTTCCGTAGCGGTCGGTGAGCACGTCGGCGAGCTGGATCAGTCCCTGGTCGCCGGTGCTGATGGCGATCTGCGCCGAGTACAGCAACTCGGCCCCGACGACGAGCATCGCCATGACAAAAACGCCGGAAATCACGTAGGCCATCGTGTTGTCGATGCGCATGACCCTCATGAACTTCGGTGTGATCCAGCCCTTCTCGCGCAGCCAGTATCCGTACGCCGCCAACGTGATGGTGCCACCGACACCGCCCGCGAGTCCCAGGACGTAGATGATGGAGCCGTCGGGAATGGTCGGAACCAACCCTTTGAGAATGGCCGGAACGTTGGGAACGGCCACCACGGCCGCACCGACGACGGTCACGAACATGATGCCGACCAACACGGTGATGATCTTCTCGAACATGCCGTAGCTGCCGAACCAGATAAGCGCGAATCCAAGAATGCCCGATGCGATCGCGACGAGCTTGAGGTCGAGAGACGGGAACAGCGCAACGATCGGCAGGGCACTCGACGACATTGCTGCGGCCCCGTAGACGAAGCCCCAGATCACGATGTACGGCGCGAAGTAGAACGTCGTCCACTTGCCGATGGATCGCCAGCCCTCGAAGATCGTCTTGCCCGACGCCAACGTGTAGCGTCCCGCGCCCTCGACCAGAACGACCTTCAATACGACGCCGACGACGATGACCCACAGCAGCGCGTAGCCGTACCTCGATCCGGCGATCAGCGTCGCAACCAGGTCGGCCGCGCCGATACCTGTTGCGGCGACGACCAACCCGGGGCCGACCACCTTCCATTTCGGCGGTGCCGTCGACTCTGCATCGTGTTCGGTCATCGTTGGCCTCCTGGAGTTGGTTGTGCGTGACTCTAGTTGCGCCTTCGATGCCCGCAGGCCGTTTACAGCTCTCGTGCGTGAGTGGTGTCGAGAATCAGCAGCGCCGCTCCCTGCACCGTGATCGCAGCACCATGTGCCAAGGACTCCGCCCGCGAGAGGCGTCCGCCGAAGCTCGGCCGACGCGCGGCAATATATGTGCCCGCCGCGACATAGAGGACATCGAGTCCTGCGTTGACGACGAGCACGGTGCGTAATCGAGACGACGATGTCGGCGCCGGACGCGCAGCTGCCACCGCCGCGATTGCAAGGTCGATGGCGCCCCACCCCGCGGTCTGCTGACCGAAGGCCCTCTTCGCGGGTGTTGCGCCGGTCAGTGCCAGCACTCCCCCGGCCACTGTGCTCGCACCTCCCCAGACGGTGAGTGAGCGGACGAGTTTTGCGGCGACGTGTTCTGCAGTCTTCGAGGTCATACATCGCAGTGTGCCGTGCTCGCCGCCGTGTAGTTAGATCGACAGTCATGGCGTCAACCCACGAATTCGCATTTCCGGCCGACCGCGCGGCGCGCACGACGCTGCTGACGGGCTCTGCTCCCGCCGAACGAGCCAGATTTTGGGCACTGTCCGATCACATTGCCTACCCGGACATCAAGAACATCGTCGCCGACTACATCAACGCGACGATTCCCGACCCGGCCGCGACGCAGGGGCGGGGCTGGACCGTCGCCGCACTCCCGCCCGCGCACCGCGCAGGCACCGAACGCAGGCTGCTCACCCTCACGTGCGGCACCCTCGATACCGTCGTCGTCACCGAGTTCGCGGGCGAAGACGATTCGATCGAACTCGAGATGACCGTCGAGACTGCCGTGCCCGACGGCTTCTCGGACGAACGATTGACGGTGTCGAACGAGGTCGTCACCGCGGCAAGGGGAACTCACGGCACGCACGAAACGTGGACGTGGCGCATCGACCTCGGAGCCCTGTTGACCGACGACGCCGAGGTGGATTTCGGCATCGAAGACGACATGTTCGACGACCTCGCCTACGCACTGAACATCTCCCTCCTGCACGAGGCAGATGCCGACACAGCCGAGCACAGCGACGACCTGGCCGCCGACCTCCTCGCCGAGGCATACCGGCAATTGGTGGACCAGCAGTCCGCGAACTCTTGAGGGCGACTAGTTCAAGACGACGCCGGCGCTGCGCGCTCGCCCGCATTCGAGCCGACTACTCAGACAACCGAGGCGCCTGCGCCCGCTGTGGTGGTGAACACCGTTGGCCTCGGGTGACCGCCGGCGATGACGTCGGCGGTGACGGCCTCACCGATATGCCCGACGCGATTGGCCGGCACCACTGAGATGACGCATCCGCCGAAACCGCCTCCGGTCATTCGGGCACCCCAGGCGCCGTGCTGAACTGCCGACTCGGCGATGAGGTCGATGTGGGGGGTGGTGATCTCGAAGTCCATGCGCATCGACGCCTGCGATGCACTCATCAGAAGACCGACCGTACGGAAGTCGCCTTCGGACATGGCTTTCGCGCACGCGAGCACCCGCTCGTTCTCGGTCAGGATGTGTCGGACCCGACGCCTGTCCACCTCGTCTTCGATCCGGCTCAGGACCCCGTCCACACCCTGGACGCGGCGGAGCGAGTCGACCCCCAACGCATGCGCAGCCCTCGTGCAGGATTCGCGACGCAAGGCATACTCTCCCGTCGAATGCCGATGCGCGGCATTGGAATCGAACACCAGAAGGGCTAGATCGTGGGCCTCGAGATCGAACGCGACCGGTCGAACCGAGGAATCGTCGAAGTCGATGAGCAGCGCCCGATCGACCTCGCCGTTCATCGACGCGAGCTGATCCATCAGTCCGGTGGGTGCACCGACGAAGTCGTTCTCGCCGCGCTGTGCAATGCGTGCCAGCTCGAGCCGATCCAACTCGGTTCCCGTGGCAGTCGTCATGGCCAGCAGCACAGCGCATTCGAGAGCTGCCGACGACGACAGTCCTGCGCCGATCGGAACGTCGCTGCTGACGGTCATGGTGCCGCCCACCGCAGGATGCCCCGCTTCGGACAGGGCCCACACCGATCCGGCCGGGTAAGCGGACCAGCCGTCGACGTCGCCAGGTTTCGCGCTGATCGAGAACGAGACACCGTCACCCTCCTCGGCGCTGCGCAACGTTATTCGATCGGACCCGTCGGGTTCGAAACGTACGGTGGTGCGCTGTTCGAGAGCGATGGGCATGGCGAAGCCCTGGTTGTAGTCGGTGTGCTCCCCGATCAGGTTGATCCGGCCCGGCGCTTGCGCCGAAACAATGTTCACAGTGCCTTCAATCGGTCGGCCATCTGCTCCGGCGTCACGTCGGTGATGAACGCGTCCATCGCCGATTCGGACCCTGCCAGGTATTTCAATTTCGTCTCCGATCGTCGCACCGACATGAGCTCGATGTGGAAGTATCCGTGCGCCTGGATTCCGTCGGCCCGGTACTGATGCAACGCCGATATGTAAGGCAGGGGGGTCGGATAGAGGCGATCGAAACGTCCGAGCACGTCGAGGTACGTCTCGGTGAGCGCGTTCAGCTCGTCGTCGGAAAGTTCGGTCAGATTGTGCACGTGCCGATTGGAATAGATGTGTACCTCGACGGGCCACCGCGCCGCGAACGGAACGAACGCCGTGAAGTGTTCGCCTGTAACGAGAACTCGCCGACCGTCGGCCACCTCGGAGGCAAGGATGTCGGCGAACAGGTTGCCGCCCTGGGCTTTCGAGAACGCCTCCGCTTGCCGCAACATGGAGGTGGTTCGCGGCGTCAGGTAGGGGTAGCCGTAAATCTGCCCGTGTGGGTGAGAGAGCGTCACCCCGATTTCCTCGCCGCGGTTTTCGAAGCAGAACACCTGCTCGATGCCCTGCAGCGCGAACATCGCCTCGGTGCGCTCACGCCACGCGTCGACCACCAGCCGCGCGTGGTCGCGGCTCAATTCGGCGAACGACGTGGTGTGATCGCTCGAGAAGCAGATGACCTCGCAGCGGCCGACGCCCGGGGCGAGAAGTGCACTTGCGTCGAGGACGTCCGCGCCGTCACCGGCGTGCGACAACGACGGAAACCGGTTCTCGAAGACGACAACGTCGTAGTCGGCGGCGGGGACTTCGCTGCGGTCCCCCTCGGGAGACGGGCACAACGGACACTGATTCGCCGGCGGCTTGTACGTCCGATCCTGACGCAGCGCGGCAATGGCCACCCAATCGCCGGTCTGTCTGTCGCGCCGAACCTCCGACTGCGTGGTCTGAGCCCGTGGGGCCAGGGGTCTGACGTCCGGTATCGGGTGAGCGGTGTTGCCGGGCAACGAGAAAAACAGGATCTCGCGCCCGTCCGCCAACTCGCTGCGGACCGGATCTTTCGTGGTGGTCATGCCTTCTCCGTATCGGCTACCCAGATGTTCTTGACGTGCGGCGCCAGTTCGGCGCGGTCCGGCGGCTCGAGACCGTCGTCGACGACGAGTGTGTCGATGTCCTGCATGCGAGCGAACACATTGGTTCCGACCTCGCGGTACTTGGTGTTGTCGGCGAGCACGAACAGGCGGCGACTGGTGGCGATCAGTCTCCGGTTCGTCTCTGCCTCGGCCATATTGGGCGAGGTCAATCCGGACTCGATGTCGAATCCGTGCACGCCGAGGAACACCGCATCGACTCGAAACGAGTCGAGCGCGGCGTTGGCGATCGGTCCGACCAAGGCGTCCGACGGCGTACGCGATCCGCCCGTGAGGTAGACCATTGGATTGGTTTCCGTTGGATTGCCGGTCAACTCCTGGAAAATCGAGATCGAGTTCGTGACGACGGTGATCGACGACCGGCCGCGCAGCAACCGCGCCAGTTCGAGCGTCGTCGTACCGGCACTGACGGCGATGGTCATACCGTCGTCGACGGCTCTCAGCGCGGCCCGGCCGATGGCAACCTTTTCCGCATGCTGGCGCGCGGCCTTGGCCGTCGACGGTGGCTCGACACCGCGGTTACCCCGAGCGATGGCACCGCCGTGCACCTTGCGGAGAACTTCGCGTTCGTCCAGGGCGTCGAGGTCGCGTCTGATCGTCATCTCGGAAACTCCGAGAAACTCGGCGAGCTCGACCACCTTGACCGCGCCTTCTGCTCGCAACGCAGCGATGATCGCGCCCTGCCGTTCCGCTGCCAGCATTGGCACCTACCTCAATAATTTTAGGCACGACGGCCACCGATGAATCGAACATTACCAAACAGTGAACCGGCAAAGCGGGGGATCTGATGTACGGAATTGTTTGAATCTGTTACTTTGTGTTCACATCGCTCACATCAGTGAGCCAGCTCACTCAACCAGGGAGGTTGACGCGTGACGTCGACTCTTGCGGCAGAAGGCGTGCTTTCGTTCAACACGAATGCGCTGGACTACGTACTCATTGCCGTATATTTCGTGTTCGTTCTCGGGATCGGATACGTGGCTCGACGGCAGTTGTCGACGAGCCTCGACTTCTTCCTGTCCGGTCGTCGCCTACCCGCCTGGGTCACCGGCATCGCCTTCGTCTCGGCCAACCTCGGGGCCGTCGAGATCATGGGCATGTCGGCCAACGGCGCTCAGCTCGGCCTCGCCACCATGCACTACTACTGGATCGGCGCCATTCCGGCGATGCTGTTCCTCGGCGTCGTGATGATGCCGTTCTACTACGGCTCGAAGGTTCGCAGCGTTCCCGAATTCATGCGTAAGCGGTTCGACGCGCGCGCACATCTGGTCAACGCCATCAGCTTCGCCGTCGCCCAGATCCTCATCGCGGGTGTCAACCTGTTCTTGCTCGCCACCGTCGTCAAAGTGCTTCTCGGATGGACACTCTGGGTGTCGCTGATCGTCGCTGCGGCCATCGTGTTGACCTACACCGTGCTCGGCGGACTGTCCGCGGCGATCTACAACGAGGTCCTTCAGTTCTTCGTCATCCTCGCCGCACTCGTGCCGCTCACCATCATCGGTCTGATCAAGATCGGCGGATGGTCCGGCCTGCAGGAGAAGGTGGTCCCGACGGTCACCGACGGCACCGTCACCGCATCTGCGGGCGAGCAGATGTCATCGTGGCCGGGGCAGGCGCTCAGCGGTTTCGACTCCCCCATCCTGTCCGTCGTCGGCATCGTGTTCGGACTCGGATTCGTGCTCTCGTTCGGGTACTGGACCACCAACTTCGTCGAGGTTCAGCGCGCCATGGCCTCGAGCTCGATGTCGGCTGCGAGGCGCGCACCGATCATCGGCGCCATCCCGAAGATGCTGGTGCCCTTCGTCGTCGTGGTGCCCGGCATGATCGCCGCCGCAGCCATCGGCGACATGATCAACCTGAAGGAGAACGGCACCGGAGACATCACCTACAACGACGCCATGCTTCTGATGATGCGCGACATCCTGCCCAACGGGCTTCTCGGAGTTGCGGTAGCCGGTCTGATGGCTGCGTTCATGGCCGGTATGGCGGCGAACATCTCCGCGTTCAACACGGTGTTCAGCTACGACC
>NZ_JBAWFH010000391.1:0-9284 GCF_049591685.1 Rhodococcus sp. (in: high G+C Gram-positive bacteria)
CTGCACCGGCCTCGGAAACCCGGGTAGCTCGACGTCGCGGAGAGGCGGAATCGAGTTCGACGCGATCTGCCCATCTTGCATCGATGCCATCGCCTCCCCGAAACGATCGCCGCGGGTCAGCAACCCATCGGCCGCGGACAGAGGCGTGAACCGAGCCACTCCGCCGACATAGGACTCCAGTCGACGCAGCGGCCGGTCCCGGGCGATCAACCGTGGCAGCAGACCGGACAACCCCGGCATGGCCCCCGCCGAGAAGATCGCGGTCCGCTCGGGTGCGACGGATCCAGCCCGAAGCGCGTCGGCCGCCGGCAGTTCGCCGCCGATGTCGACGTAATCTGCGCCCACTGAAAATGCCGTTCGTGCAACCGAATCGAGCACGAGGTAGGAGGGCCCCGCGCAGTTGACCACCACGCTGCATCCTGTGCAGAACGCTACGAGATCGGCCTCGTTCGCCAGGTCGAGCTGTACCGCCTCGGCCGACCCCACACATTCTTCGGCGACGGCCGTTGCCGTGTGGAAGTTGCGGCCGCCGATGCGGAGAGTTCCCAAGCCGGCGGCGGACATCCGCAGCGCTGCGGTGCGTCCTACCGTCCCGGAACCTCCGATGATGCCGATGACCGGGGCGGGTATCCCGCTCACTGCACCACGCCCAGCCGCAGCCTGACCGCAGACGCTGCTCCCGCCACGGTCGGATCGTCGAGAAAATCGCGGATCGCGATAGCCGCGCCGGTTTCCTTCGCGAGCAGAGCCACCACCCGAACGGCCAACATCGAGTCGCCGCCCAGCGCGAAGAAGTTTCCGCCGCGATCGAGAACGGGAACATCGAGGAACTCCTCGAACACCTCGCACACGGTGTACTCGAGGTCGTCGATCGGCGGGCCGCTGTGCTCGGTGACAGGAGGGTCGGGGAGCAAGCCCAACCGCAACCGATCATCGGCGACGGGATCACCGACTCGCGGGAGATCAGGAGCGCTGTCCCACCCTCGTCCGGCCGCAAGGGCGTGCACCGTGGACACGAATTCCTCGAACGCCGTGGACACCTCGTCGGCGTCGAAAATTTCGTCGACCAACGAGAACACCGTCACCACTTCGTCACCGAGTTCGAAACAGCGAACTTCGAGCGCCACCTGCGGAGTTCGGAGCTGGTGAAAGTAGTCCGCGATCTCGACGGTTCCGAGGGGACCGGCATCGGTGGAAGCCGTCCCTCCCATCGCAGCGTCCACCCCGAGCACACTCTGGAAGACGATCGGTGCAGGCGGTCGCCGGGTGCCTCGTCTACGAGCGAGTTCGCGCCCGGCTTCGACGCCGGAGACGAGGTTGTGCGAGGTGAATTCACTCGACACCGACTGCACCGACGACGCCAACTCGGCGAAGGTGGCATCGGGATCGAGCTCGAGCGGAATGAGCATCGTGGCCGCGAACGCACCGACCACCCGGTGTACGTCCGGATGAAGCGGTAAACGGTTGAGCTGCAACGCATTGAGTAGTAGGCGCGAGTGCCCGGCCCATCGCGCCAACACAGTCCCGAACGCAGTGAGCATCACCGTCGAGGCAGTGACATCGCGGGCCGTGCACTCTGCCCGCAACGCCGCCCATTCCTCGGCCGAGAACCGAGCCTCGCGGTTACCCATCGTGACCGGCGTGACCGACTTGGGGTCGGCGACCAACGGAAGCGCAGGCGGCGCAGGCAGGTCGTCGAGACGATCCCACCACCACTGCCGATCCGCCAGCCAGGCCTCGGTACGGCTCAGACCGGACAACGACGACACGTAATCACCGAAGTCGATCGACAGCGGCACGAGGGTCGCGTTCCAGTCGGCGGCATAGGCCAGTAGGTCGCGGTTCATCGCGCCGGACGACCAGCCGTCGAACGTCAGCAGACTCATCCCGAGGTGCAGCCGCCCACGCTCACCCGGGAGCAACGTCAAACGAACATCGATGCCCGGGCCGGTAATCGGATCGGGGCCGTGCTCGCTCATGTCGCGCCGCACACCGGCCAGTGTCGACTCGATATCCTGCTCGCTGCTGGAGCGCAAGTCGTACAACGTCACTCGCGGCAACGCCGACGGGTCCGACTCCGCGAGCACGTACTGACGGCCGTCCGGCGTCACCCGAGCCCTCAGCGTCGGCTGATGACGGGCAAGGCGCTCCAACGCGTCCGTCAACGCATCCTCGGCATCGTCGCCGTCCATGCCGACCAGCGCGTAATCGAGGTAGTAGTGCGCCGACTCGTACGACAGTTCCCAGCCGTCCTGCTGACCGACGAAGTACCCCTGTTGCAACGGTAGAAGCGGAAACGTCGAGTGGGGATCGTCGCGGCGCGCGATCTCGATGTTCAGCGCGCGGGCGGGCTCGTCGGAGCTACGCCGCTCGACCAGCTCGACGAGTTGATCGAGGGTCGTCTCGACCCGCACATCGGCGAGCTCCAAGACGATATCGAGGCGTTTGCGCACCAGCGCCGACATGCGGACGGTGAGTACCGAGTCGCCGCCGAGCCGCAGGAAACTCTCACCTCGCGCAACATCGTCCGCCGGTAAGCCGAGCAGCTCGCTCCAGATCTCGGTGAGCACCCGCCGAATGTCGTCAGTGCCTGCTCGTGCCGGTTCGTTCTCCATGAAGGTTGTCATCGTGTCAGTCGTCTCCGCAGGTGTGGTGGGGGTCGGGCCGGACTGCGACGAGTAGTCGCTGAGAAAAGGCGTGGAGCGGGTGGTCCGCACGAGGAAGGTCCACGCACGGCCGGAGCCCGGCGGACGTCATTGCGGTGGTCCATTCGTCGACGGTGAGGTACGTGCGATGTGAACCGGCACGGCTGTCGGTACGTGCAGGCGGACCAGAGCCATTGGGCATCGACAGCGCGAAGGGCATCGTCGTCAAAGACTGGGAATGTTCGACGACCGTCTCGATCAGTACTAGTGCGCCTCCCTGCGCGAGAAGATCATGCGCTTCGCGCAGCAGGATACCGACGTCGATCGCGTTGTGCGCCATGGTCGCTGCGAGTACGACGTCGTAGCGGTCGGGAACCCCCGGCTGCTGGAGTTGTTCGGCGAGATTTGCGGTGATGTCCAGCGCCAGAAAGGTCATCGTCTTTTCGGTGGTAATTCGGTCCTGGGCAACTCGCAACAGGTGCGGGGACACGTCGGTGAGGACGTAGTTTTCGACATCGGCGCTTTCCAGTGCCTGCAAAATGTGTTCCGACGTGGCGCCGACACCGGCTCCCAGCTCGAGGATGCGCAGCGGCGCGGTCCGCCTGCGCGCAAGATCAGCGACCACGGACGCGGCGGCGGCGTTGAGGTAGCGGCTGACGACGTTGCTGCCGTACACCTCGAGCGCGGCGCTCGCGTCGCCGTCCGGAAAGAGGATGGACTGCACGCTCACCCGGCCCTGCAGCAGATCGATGGCATGCCGCAACGAGTCGAGCAGCAGCGTAGGAAGTGCCTCCGCGTAGTCCAACCGTCTGCATGCCAGGGTCATGCGGTCGCGTGCGGCTCTCAACTCCTGTCGTCGAGGTCGCGCCCGTAGAGTGAACCGGTCATCGCCCTGCAGGACCACTATGTCGGCGGCCACGAGATCGGTGAGCCAGCGCGCGACGATCCACCGATGTTCGTGGCAGGCGCCCATATCTTCTTCGATGGCTCGGAGGTCGCTGCCGTCCGGTCCGGCGATGTCGGTGATGCGCGCCAGGTGATCGGCAAGTCCGAGGAGAACCAGCCGATCGAGCGCATCGACGTCGTCGGAAGATGTTGCACCCGACCATTCATCGATCGCTGCGAGACCGGCCGCGTCGGCCACTCGATCAAGATACCCATCCGACTCGATAACGGTATTCATTATCATCTAAGGTAGCAGATCTAGTGTTCTCCACCGCATCGAACACCTGCAGAAGGGACCACCCGCATGCCCTCGCCCGAGCAGCACGACGTCAGCGTTCGCCGACTCGAGGGGCCGATCGACGTCGTTCTCGAAGCGCTCGGGGACATCGTGGAGACTCCGCCCGAGAACATCGATCCGACCATGATCCTCACCGCGCTGGGCATCGACTCCTACACCGCAGTTCGACTGCGACGCAGATTGTTCGAGGACACCGACGTCGGCCTCGAATTGACGGACTTCCTCGGTGATGCGACGGCATCGAGCATCGCGGCGCACATCGAACGGCGCCGAGCGGACCTCCCCGTTCCGGCGCCTCGTCCGTCGCCGACAGTCGACGAGGAGAAGCGAGATGAGCGCGCCTCCTTCGAACTCGGCGCAGTGCAGCAGGCATACCTCGTGGGCCGCGAGCCCGCGTTCCCCCTCGGGGGCGTCGCGACCTATTACTACTACGAATACGACCGAGTAGCCGACGATGCGCACGCAGATCTGCGAAAGCTCGAAACAGCCTGGAATGCGGTGGTTCGACGACATCCGATGTTGCGATTCGTCGTCGATCCCGATGCACGAGGTGTCGTGCGCGAGTCCGTCCCCGACTACCGCATCGACGTCACCGATCTGACGGCAACAGCACCCGACGAGTGCCAGCGCAGGCTGGACGAAGCACGCCGGGAAAACTCGCATCGGGTTCTTCCGGTGGACACCGGACCCCTCTACGACATCCGCGCCGCACTACTCCCCGGCGGCATCACCCGACTCTTCGTCGGCTTCGACATCCTCGCGCTCGACATGGCCGGATGGATAGCACTGATGCGCGAATGGGGAGAGCGAGTAGGCGGCCGCACCGAATTCGATCCGCTCGGAGCGTCTTTCGTCGACATACTCGAAGCCCGGGCCATCGACCCCGACCATCAACGCGCTCGCGCCCGCGACCTCGACTATTGGACAGCGAAAGCGCAGCAGCTACCGCCGGGCCCCGAGCTGCCGTGGTTGGCCGACCCCCGTGAACTCGGCGTTCCCCGGTTCGCCCGCGAATCCACCGAACTGACGGCACAGCAATGGGATTCGTTGCAACAAGCGTGCGCCTCGCGCGGGCTGACGCCGACCGCGGTGCTGCTGGCCAGCTTTGCTCTGACGCTCCGCTGTTGGGGCGCCACCGAGAACTTCGCACTCAACACCACACTTTTCGATCGTGAGCACGACACCGCGAACGACGCGCAGAGCACGGCAGACTCGATCGGCGACTTCACAACCACAGTTCTGGTGGAGATGCCATCCGTCGATCGAGGCGATTTCGCGTCGTTCTGCGCCGCGGTCAACCACAGGTTCTGGTCCGACATGGACCACCGCACCGTGTCCGGGGTGGAGGTCCTCCGCCTGCGCACAGACCGACTCCGCACAGACCGACTCCGCACCGACCGACTCCGCACAGACCGAATCGCTGACGCATCATTGACGCCCACCCATCCCGTCGTCTTCACCAGCGGACTCGGACTCTCGGACTCGGGCGATGGACCCACGGAGTGGCTCGGCTCCGAGGTCTTCGGCGTCTCGCAGACACCCCAGGTGCTACTCGATCACATCGTGCGCGAAGACGGTGGCCGGCTCCGCGTCGCCTGGGACACCGTCGAGGGGGCACTGAACGCTCAGTTCGTACGATCGATGGCCGACGCCCATGCACGCCTCCTGTCGCGCTTGGCCGACGACGACTTGGCATGGACCGACACCACACTGACCCACGACCCGACGTTCCGTCCGCCCGAGCCAGTCACGCCCAGCACATTCGATGCCCACGGCCCCTTGCTGACCGACCCGTTCGACGCGAGCACCGACGGATCCGCACCCGCCATCGTCTCGGGCACTGCCGAACTCACCGTCGACCACGTCCGGAAAGGTGCCGCACAGATCGCCGCGGCACTGGCAGCCCGCGGAATCGGCCCGGGCGATGCCGTCGCAGTCAGCGCCGACAAGAGCTCAGCGCAGATCATCGCTGTTCTCGGCGTGGCGGCGAGCGGGGCCGCCTACGTCCCGGTGGAACCGAGCTGGCCCGCCGAGCGTATTGCCAGTGTCGTCCGTCAGGCGAACATCGCGCATGCGCTGATCTCGACAGACACGAACCGCAGTCGATGGCCTGACGGCATCGATGTCGACACCTTCGACGCAGCCGGCCGACTCTCCCCGGTCGGTTCCGAGAACCTCGAAGGTGCAGCTACTCCTCGGCGGCCGGACACCGACGATCTCGCGTACGTCATCTTCACCTCCGGCTCGACCGGAGAACCCAAAGGTGTGGCCATCGAACACCGAGCGGCGAGAACAACACTCGACGACCTGATGGGACGGTATCCGCTCACCGCCGACGATCGCGTGCTCGCGCTGTCCGCCTTCAGCTTCGACCTGTCGGTGTTCGACATCTTCTCGGTGCTCGGCGCAGGCGGTGCGCTGATCTTGCCCGACACTGCACGACTACGCGACCCCGGGCACTGGCTCGACGTGATGGCGCGGCACCGAGTCACCCTGTGGAACACAGCGCCGGCCCTGCTCGAAATGCTCGTCGAATACGCCGAGATCGAACCGGAACGTGCCCGGCGCGCCCTGGGCACTCTCAGGCTCGTCTTTCTCTCCGGCGACTACATCCCGACCACGCTGCCCGACCGGTTGCGCGCACTCGCACCCGGCGCCACCGTGGTAAGCCTGGGCGGCGCAACGGAAGCCGCTATCTGGTCCATCTTCCACCCGATCGGGCACGTCGACCCGGAATGGAAGACCATTCCGTACGGTAGGGCACTGGGCGGGCAAACTTTCCACGTTCTCGACGACGGTGTGCCCTGCGCAGTCGGACAACCCGGAGAGCTGTACATCGGCGGCAGCGGACTCGCCCGCGAATACATCGGCAACCCGGAACAAACCGCCGCCAGATTCTTCGTCCACCCTGCCACGGGCCTACGCCTCTACCGCACCGGTGATCTCGGCCGATGGCGCACCGACGGTTCCATCGAATTCCTCGGCAGGGTCGACCGCCAAGTCAAGATTGCCGGCCACCGGATCGAGCTGGGAGAAATCGACTCGACCCTCGAACGACTGCCGCAGGTGCGTGCCGCCGTGGCGTCGGCGATGCCCGGCCCTGACGACCGCCCGCGTCTGATCTGCTTCATCGTCGACTCGGTGACCGGTACGGCCGCCGCCGACGCAGATCTCGTTGGGGCACTTGAGGAACATCTGCCGCCGTACATGATCCCGAGCCGCTTCGTCCGCCTGCCATCGCTGCCGGTCACCCCGAACGGCAAGGTCGATCACCGCGCCCTGCCGAATCCGTTCAAGCGCGAAACTGTCCCTGTTGTCTCAGCACCCGTTGACCCGACACCGAGTACCGCGATGGATGTCGTCGCCGACGCCTTGGCGCGCGGTCTGGAACTGCGGATCACGGTCACCGCAGGCGCCCTGTCACCGCGCCGGTCCCTCGATGCCGGCGTCGCGTGGGCCGACAACGCCGTGCAGCACCTTCGCGATATCGCAGAGGTGGACGAAGTGCATTCGACCGACGGGTTGCTCGAACTGCACATTCGAGGCACGGAACCCGAAGCTGCAGTGGTCGAAACCGCGCCCACGCCGTCGACCGTAGGGGCGGACCCAGCGATCGAGAAGCAGGTGAGCGACACGTTCGCCGAACTCCTCGGCGAACACATCAATGCGACGACGCCGTTCTTCGACGTAGGAGCGACCTCGCTCACCCTGGTGCTCGCACATCGACGGCTCAGCGCGGACCATCCCACCGACGAGTTCACGGTGATCGACCTGTTCGCACACCCCACCGTCGCCTCACTCGCCTCGTTCCTCAGCGGACTCGCCGGCACTCCCCGAACCCAAGCTCCGGCCCCGGAACGTGCCCTATCCAGCACTTCTGATCACAAGCCCTCGAATGCCGGCCGGAGCCGCCGGGACGCGCGGCTCGCCGCCCGCATGCACGCCGCTGAGGTCACACGATGACGGGCGATATCGCCGTCGTCGGCCTGTCCACACGATTCCCCGGTGCCGCCAACGCTCGTGAGTACTGGTCGCTGATCCGTGACGGGAGAAGCGGTCTCACGCGCCTGACCACCGAGGAACTTCTCGCACGCGGAGTACCCGCGTCGATGGTCCGCGACCGCAACTACGTACCGGTCGCCGGCATCATCGACGGCCAGTCGCACTTCGATCCCGCAGCATGGGGATTCACCGACGCCGAAGCATCGGCTCTCGACCCACAGCACCGCATGCTGATGGAGTGCGCCTGGCTCGCACTCGAAGACAGCGGCCATGGTCACGGCCGCGATGCCGGGGCCGTCGGCGTATTCGTCGGGTCCACGCAGAGCGGCTACCTCGCGCACAACCTCGCCGGTCGGTGGGATTCGACGGGAGGTGGTCGCGACCCGCTGGGAAGCATGCAAACAGCGATCGCGACGCAACCCGACTATCTTCCCCTGCAGATCGCCTACCGACTCGGTCTGACCGGACCTGCCATAGCAGTCTCCACCAGCTGCTCGACCTCCCTCGTCGCCATTCACCTTGCAGCGCAATCGCTCCTGTCGGGGGAGTGCGACACCGCGCTCGCCGGCGGCGTGTCGGCCATCGTCCCCCAGGGACGCGGTTATCTCTACGTCGAGGGAGGGGTGTTCTCGCGGGACGGGGAGATCGCGCCGTTCGGGGCACGGGGTTCCGGCATCGTCTACAGCCAGGGCGCCGGCGCCGTCGTGCTCCGCAGGCTGGACGACGCGGTCGCCGACGGTGACCCGATTCTCGCGGTTCTGCACGGGTCCGCTGTCAACAACGACGGCACCGACAAAGCCGGATTCACGGCACCTTCGGTGCGAGGCCAAGCCCGCGTGGTGGCGGAAGCGCTCGCCGTGGCCGATGCCGCACCGTCGGACATCGGACTGATCGAAGCGCACGGAACGGCGACGAGGTTGGGCGACCCGATCGAGATCGCCGCGCTGCGTGCGGTATTCGGTCAGGGCGGGCCGCCGTGGTGCGGCATCGGTTCGGTAAAGGGCAACATCGGTCATACCAACTCCGCCGCCGGCATCGCGTCCTTCGCGAAAACGGTTCTGGCCATTCATCATCGGACGCTGCCCGTCTCGCTCGGGTCCGACGCCGTGGCCGTCGGGTTGCGACTCGACGAGTCGCCGTTCGAACTCCTCGGCAAGACCCGTGACTGGGATACGCCCTCATTGGCGGGTGTCAGCTCGTTCGGGATCGGCGGCACCAACGCCCACCTCGTACTCGGCCCTGCGCCGGCGACGACCTCCCGGCCGACGCCGTTCGAACGGCCCGTACTGCTGATCTCCTCCGGCGCGACACCCGGTGGGGCACGCGCCACCGCCGATGCGATCGCCGACTTCGCCGCCCGAGCGTCGCCGCCCGATCTGGCACACACCCTCGCC
>NZ_JBAWFH010000392.1:0-4686 GCF_049591685.1 Rhodococcus sp. (in: high G+C Gram-positive bacteria)
GTACCCTGACGCGGCTGTTCGCCCTGCTCACTCGGCGGGACGGGCCTGCTGCCAGGCCTGTTGGGAGTGCTCACTACGACTCCTTCGGTGCTTCGTCGTCGGCTTCGGCTTCCACTTCGGCGGAAACTGCGCCCGGCTCCGGCTCGTGCTCGTCGGCGTTGCGGGCGATGGCGAGCAGTGTGTCGCCTTCACCGAGATTCATCAACCGCACGCCCTTCGTCTGCCTGCCGGCTTTGCGTACTTGCTTCGCTGCCGTACGGATCACACCGCCACTGGACGTGATGGCGTACAGCTCGTCATCGTCGTCGACGATGAGAGCCCCCACCAGGGTGCCACGCTTCCTGTCGTACTGAATTGTCAGCACGCCTTTTCCGCCGCGTCCCTGCAGTGGGTAGTCCTCCATCGCGGTGCGCTTGGAGTAGCCGCCCGAAGTGGCGACGAGCAGGTACTTGTCCTCGCGCACGACGTTGAGGGCCAGCAGCTGATCCTCACCGTTGAATCGCATGCCCTGCACACCCGAGGTGGCGCGACCCATGGGTCGCAACACGTCGTCGGTGGCCGAGAACCGGATCGACTGGCCCTGCGCCGAGACGAGAAGCAGATCGTCTTCCGACGACGCCAGCACGGCTCCGACCAGTTCGTCCTCGCCGCGCAGGTTGACGGCCACGATGCCGCCGCTGCGGTTGGAGTCGAAATCGGTGAGCTTGGACTTCTTGACCAGTCCGCCCTTGGTGGCAAGCACCAGGTAGGGCGCGTCCTCGTACGTCTTGATCTGGATCACCTGGGCGATCCGCTCGTCCGGCTGGAACGCCAGCAGGTTGGCCACGTGCTGGCCGCGAGCCGTGCGGTTGGCCTCGGGCAGCTCGTACGCCTTGGCTCGGTAGACGCGGCCCTTGGTGGTGAAGAACAGGATCCAATCGTGCGTCGAGCAGACGAAGAACTTGCTGACGATGTCGTCCTGCTTGAGGCCCGCACCCTGCACACCCTTGCCGCCGCGCTTCTGCGAACGGTAAAGGTCGGTACGGGTGCGCTTGGCGTAACCGGTTTCGGTGATGGTCACGACGACGTTCTCGCGAGCGATGAGGTCCTCGTCGTTGACGTCACCGTCGCTGGCGATGATGCGGGTACGACGGTCGTCGCCGAACTTCTCGACGATCTCGGCGAGCTCGTCACGGACGATCTGACGCTGACGCTCGGGCCGGGCGAGGATGTCCTGCAACTCGGCGATTTCGAGTTCGATCTCGGCCAACTCGTCGATGATCTTCTGGCGCTCGAGGGCGGCCAGTCGACGAAGCTGCATCGCGAGGATGGCGTCGGCCTGGATGGTGTCGACGTCGAGGAGCTCGATCAACCCGGTACGGGCGGCATCGACGTCGGGTGAGCGCCGGATGAGCGCGATGACCTCGTCCAACGCATCCAGCGCCTTCACGAGACCACGCAGAATATGTGCCCGCTCCTCGGCCTTCCGCAACCGGTAGCGGGTACGGCGGACGATGACTTCGAGCTGATGAGCCACGTAGTAACGGATCATCTGATCGAGACGCAGGGTGCGCGGTACCCCGTCGACGATCGAGAGCATGTTCGCGCCGAAACTCGTCTGCAGCTGCGAATGCTTGTAGAGGTTGTTCAGCACGACCTTGGCGACGGCGTCACGCTTGATGGTGACGACGATGCGCATGCCGACACGGTCGGAGGACTCGTCGTCGATCTTGGAGATACCGGACAGCTTGCCGTCGCGAACCTGCTCGGCGATCGAGGTGATCATGTTGTCCGGATTGACCTGATACGGAAGCTCGGTGATCACGATGGTCGCGCGACCGTTGGAGTCTTCCTCGATCTCCACGACACCGCGCATGCGGATGGAACCGCGGCCGGTCGAGTACGCGTCCTGGATTCCCTGCCCGCCGACGATGAGTCCGTGGGTCGGAAAGTCGGGGCCCTTGACCCGTTCCATGCACGCGGCGAGGGTGGCTTCCTCGTCGGCCTCGAAGTTGTCCAGCGCCCAGAACACTGCGTCGCCGAGTTCGCGAAGGTTGTGCGGCGGAATGTTGGTGGCCATACCGACGGCGATTCCGTTGGAACCGTTCATCAACAGGTTGGGCACGCGCGACGGAAGCACCGTCGGCTCTTGGGTTTTGCCGTCGTAGTTGGGGATGAAGTCGACAGTTTCCTCGTCGATGTCCCGCAGCATCTCCATCGCGAGCGGCGTCAGACGGGCCTCGGTGTAACGCATGGCGGCTGCGCCGTCGTTGCCGCGGGATCCGAAGTTGCCCTGACCGTCGACGAGTGGATAGCGCATCGACCACGGCTGAGCCAGCCGAACCAACGCGTCGTAGATCGACGTGTCGCCGTGGGGGTGGTAGTTACCCATCGTCTCGGCGACGGGTCGTGCGGATTTGACGTAACTGCGATCGGGCCGGAAGCCGGAGTCGTACATCGCGTAGAGCACGCGGCGGTGCACGGGCTTGAGTCCGTCTCGGACCTCGGGGAGTGCGCGGCCGACGATGACACTCATGGCGTAGTCGATGTAGCTGCGCTGCATCTCCTGCTGAATATCGACCGGGTCGATCCGGTCTCCGCCTTCGGCGTTGGTCGTCTGCCCCGGGGGGCCGACAGGTGGTTCGGTGATATCCGACATCAAATCTCCTTGAAAGTCACTACGTCACAGCACAATTCGAATGCTGGTACATGCCTGGTCGGGTGCGCCCGAGGCGTGTCACACATCGAGGAAGCGGACGTCCTTGGCGTTGCGCGCGATGAAACTGCGTCGGGCACTGACGTCTTCGCCCATCAGAACGCTGAACAGCTCGTCCGCTGCGGCAGCGTCGTCGAGGGTGACGAGACGTAGCACGCGAACGGCGGGGTCCATCGTGGTCTCCCACAGCTCTTTCGCGTTCATCTCGCCGAGACCTTTGTAGCGCTGCACGCCGTCCTCGACGTTGATCTTGCGCTTGTTCGCGATACCCGCCTCGAGCAAACCGTCGCGCTCACGATCGGAGTACGCGAAATCCGGTTCGCCGCGGCTCCACTTGAGCTTGTACAGCGGTGGCATGGCCAGGTACACGTGACCGTGCTCGATGAGTGGACGCATGAAACGGAACAGCAAAGTCATGAGCAGCGTGGAGATGTGCTGGCCGTCGACGTCGGCGTCGGCCATCAGCACGATCTTGTGGTAGCGCAGCTTGGTGATGTCGAACTCGTCGTGAATGCCGGTGCCGAAGGCGGTGATGATCGCCTGGACCTCGTTGTTCTTGAGGACGCGGTCGATGCGAGCCTTTTCGACGTTGATGATCTTTCCGCGCAACGGAAGGATTGCCTGGAACATGGAGTCGCGGCCGGATTTGGCCGAGCCGCCGGCGGAGTCGCCCTCCACGATGTAGATCTCGGACTTCGCCGGATCGTTGGAACGGCAGTCGGCAAGCTTGCCGGGTAGGCCGCCGATGTCCGTTGCGCTCTTGCGTCGCACCATCTCTCGCGCCTTGCGCGCGGCCATGCGAGCCTGCGCCGAGGACACGGCCTTGTTGATGATGGTCTTGGCGTCGGCCGGGTTGGACTCGAACCAGTGCGCGAGGTGCTCGTTGCACGCCTTCTGCACGAACGAGCGAACCTCGGTGTTGCCGAGCTTCGTCTTGGTCTGGCCCTCGAACTGCGGTTCGCCGACGCGCACCGAGATGACCGCGGCGAGGCCCTCGCGGATATCGTCGCCGGTGAGTTTGACGTCTTTTTCCTTCACCAGTTTCTTCTCGAGTGCGTACTTGTTCACGGTCGAGGTGAGCGCCGTGCGGAAGCCCTCTTCGTGGGTGCCACCCTCGTGGGTGTTGATCGTGTTGGCGAAGGTGTGCACCGACTCGGAGTAGCCGGCATTCCACTGCATCGCGATCTCGACCTCGTGGCCCTCACCCTTGGCGGTGAAGCCGACAACAGAGGAGTGGATGGCGGTCTTCGTCTTGTTGATGTGCTTGACGAAGTCGACCAGGCCGTCCGGGTAGTGGTAGGTACGCTTGCGTGCCTTGGCGGGCTTGACCGAGGCAACCTCTGCCTGCTCGTCCTCTGCCGACTTCGGTGCTTCGGCCGTTTCGCCGAGCTCCTCCTCGGAGGCGTCGGTCGCTGCCACGCGCTCGTCGGTGAAGTTGATGGTGAGTCCCTTGTTGAGGAACGCCATTTCCTGCAGGCGACGGTGCACGGTCTCGAAGCTGAAATCGAGGGTCTCGAAGATCTTGCCGTCGGGCCAGAACCGCACGATGGTTCCGGTATCGGAGGTGTCCCCGACGGTTTCCAGGGGTCCGGGCTTCGCGTAGTCGTACGTCTGCGTGTACCGGTGACCGTCACGTGCGATCTGTAGCTCGACCTTGGTCGAGAGTGCGTTGACCACGGAGATGCCGACACCGTGGAGTCCACCGGACACCGCGTAGGAGTCGGAGTCGAACTTTCCGCCTGCGTGTAGCTGGGTCATGACGACCTCGACGGTGGGAACACCGGAGGAGTGGATCGCGACGGGGATTCCTCGCCCGTCGTCCTCGACCTCGACGCTGCCGTCCGGGTGGATGGTGACGTCGACGGTACTGGCGTAGTCGGCCATCGCCTCGTCGACCGAGTTGTCGACGACCTCCCAGATCAGGTGGTGCAAGCCTCGCTCGCCGGTGGAACCGATGTACATACCGGGCCGCTTGCGGACCGCTTCCAGTC
>NZ_JBAWFH010000393.1:0-32115 GCF_049591685.1 Rhodococcus sp. (in: high G+C Gram-positive bacteria)
CCCGTAAGGTGCAGGGGCGGGGTCCAGATAGCAGACTGGGCACCGTGACCGACGCTGCTGACACCCCCTCCACGCCGCCCACCGCGGAACACTCGCGGCTCGCCGAGTCGCCGGGCGTCACGGGCCCCTGGCGGCAGTGGGGACCGTATCTCGCCGGACGGCAGTGGGGAACCGTGCGCGAGGACTACTCGTCCGACGGCGACGCATGGGAGTCGTTTCCGTTCGATCAGGCCAATGCGCGCGCATACCGCTGGGGCGAGGACGGGTTGGGCGGCATCAGCGACAGATTCGGGTTTCTCAATTTCGCGTTCGCCCTGTGGAACCGCAAGGACCCGATCCTGAAGGAGCGGCTGTTCGGCTTGACCAACGGTGAGGGCAACCACGGGGAGGACGCCAAGGAGTACTGGTGGGTGGTCGACGGCACCCCGACGCACAGCTGGATGCAATGGCTCTACCGCTACCCGCAGGCGGAATACCCCTACCGACAGTTGCGCGAGGAGAACGCGAAGCGTGGGCGGGACGAGCGCGAATACGAACTGTCCGACACCGGAATGCTCGACGAGAACCGCTTCTTCGACGTGCAGGTGACGTACGGCAAGGCCTCTCCCGACGACATCTGCATCGTCATATCCATCACCAATCACGGTCCGGACGCAGCGTCGGTCGACCTGCTGCCGCATCTGTGGCTTCGCAACACGTGGGCGTGGGGCCGCGACGAGCGCGGCGGTGTGCTCTCGGAAATAGTGCCGCCGCAGCTACCGTCGGGTCGGATGCGTTCGATCGGCGCCGAGCACGGTTTCCTCGGCAAGTACTACCTCAGTGCCGAGGGGCATCCCGCAGTGTTGTTCTGCGACAACGAAACCAATGCCGCCGAGCTGTGGGGTCAGGAAAACCGATCGAAGTACAGCAAGGACGGGATAGGACGGCGAGTCGTCGGCGATGACCATGACGCGGTCAATCCCGAGCAGACCGGCACGAAGTCGGCCTTCTGGTTTTCGTTCGACGACATAGCACCCGGTGCGACCACAGCGGTCAAGCTTCGGTTGTCCACGAACGCGCCCGACGAGCAAACGTTCGGTCGCGGCTTCGACGCCGTGATGGCCGACCGGCGCAGCGAGGCCGACGAATTCTACAGCAATGTCGTCGGAGGCGAACTCGACGCGAACGACCGGCACGTTGCCCGTCGGGCGTACGCCGGTCTGCTGTGGACCAAGCAGCTCTACCGTTATGACGCCGAGCAGTGGCTCGAGGGCGACAAGGTGGGCGAACCCGCGCCGCAATCGCGACAGGGCGCCAAAGCGCGGAATGCGCACTGGCGTCACCTCGCTCTTGCCGACGTGATCTCCATGCCGGACGAATGGGAGTATCCGTGGTTCGCGGCGTGGGACCTCGCCTTCCACACCATTCCGCTCGCACACGTCGACCCCGATTTCGCCAAGGAACAACTCGTGCTGATGTGCCGGGAGTGGTCCATGCATCCCAACGGGCAGCTACCGGCCTACGAGTGGGAGTTCGGCGACGTGAACCCACCGGTCCATGCCTGGGCGGCGTGGCACGTCTACCGGATCGACGGCTACCGCGACCGCGGATTCCTCGTGCGGGTGTTCACCAAATTGCTGCTCAACTTCGCGTGGTGGGTCAACCGTAAGGACTCGGAGGGGTCGAACATCTTCGAGGGCGGCTTCCTCGGGATGGACAACATCGGATTGTTCAATCGCTCCGCGCCGCTGCCGCCCGGATTTCGTCTCGAGCAATCCGACGCGACCAGTTGGATGGCGTTCTACTGCCAGCAGATGTTCAAGATCGCACTCGAACTCGCGCGGCACGACAGCGCCTGGGACGACGTGGCCACCAAATTCTTCTCCCATTTTCTCTCGATCGCACGGGCAGTGAAATCCTTCGGTTCGCAACACATCTCGCTGTGGCACGAAGAGGATGGATTCTTCTACGACGTGCTCGTGCCTCCCGAGGGTGACGCGGTACCGATGCGGGTACGCTCGATGGTCGGACTGCTCCCCATCCTCGGCGCGACCGAGATCCCGTCCTGGGTGGAAGAAGAGTGCCCGGACCTGACGGCTCGCCTCCGGTGGGTGCAACGACGGCGCCCGGAGATGGTTCACTCGCTGCTCGCCCGAAAAGATGGCGACGAAGTCCGCATCATGTTGTCACTCGTCGAACCCGAACGCCTGAAAAGGGTGTTGGCGCGAATGTTCGACTCGGAGGAATTCTTGTCGCAGTTCGGTATTCGTTCGTTGTCGGCGTCCTATCGTGAGCCGGTTACGTACGACATCGAGGGACGCTCGGTGTCCATCGAGTACGAGCCGGGTGAGTCGCGAACGGGCATGTTCGGTGGCAACTCCAACTGGCGGGGCCCCATCTGGTTCCCGGTCAACGTGCTCCTCGCCGACAAATTGCGCGCCTACGGCCGGCACTACGGCGATTCGTTCACCATCGAGATCCCGACCGGTTCGGGCAATCACCGGACGCTCACCGATGCCGCGGATCTGATCGACAACGGGCTCGCGTCGCTTTTCCGGCCGGTCGACGGCAAACGGCCCGCCGACGGCGATCGCATCGAGTCCAGCGACGATCCACTGTGGAGTGCGCACCCCACCTTCAACGAGTACTTCGACGGCGACACCGGTGAGGGACTCGGCGCCTCGCACCAGACGGGATGGACGGGGCTCGTCGCCCATCTGCTGCGGCCGCGGCTACCGCTCTAGAGTGAGGCCATGAAGATCCGCGGCGCTGTTCTCGAAGAAATCGGGCGGTCCCGGCCGTTCGCCGACTCGCACCCCATCACCATTTCCGATCTCGACCTCGCGCCCCCGGGCGCGGGCGAGTTGCTGGTGCGGATCGAAGCCGCGGGTCTGTGTCACTCGGACCTGTCGGTGGTCGACGGTAACCGCGTGCGGCCGGTCCCGATGCTGCTCGGACACGAAGCCGCGGGGCGTGTGGAGGCCCTCGGCGCCGGCGTGGACGACGTAGCGATCGGGACTCGCGTCGTGATGACCTTCCTTCCGCGATGCGGTAAGTGCGCAGGATGTCGCACCGACGGCCAGATGCCGTGTATCCCGGGGAGTGCGGCCAACAACGCAGGCACCCTGCTCGAGGGCGGGGCGAGGTTGACGCGGTCCGGTGCCGAGGTCAAGCATCACCTGGGCGTATCCGGCTTCGCGACCCACGCCGTGGTCAGCCGCAAGTCGGTCGTACCCGTGGACGACGACGTCCCGGCGGACGTAGCCGCGGTCCTCGGATGCGCCGTACTGACCGGCGGGGGAGCAGTGCTCAACGCCGGGCAGCCCAGGCCGGGGCAGTCGGTCATGGTCGTCGGCTTGGGCGGCGTCGGCATGGCGGCCGTTCTGACGGCGGTGTCGGTCGGGGCAGGCGACGTCATCGGAGTCGACGGTGTGCCCGACAAACTGGCTACGGCTCGCGAACTCGGTGCTACGCACACCTATTCGCCTGCGGAACGGGAGGAGCTGGGGATCAAGGCCGACATCGTCATCGAAGCCGCAGGCAACGCTCGTGCATTCGAAGCCGCTGTTGCGGCAACTGCTCCCGGTGGCAAGACCATTACGGTCGGCCTCCCGGCTCCGGACGCTCGGTCGTCGATCTCGCCGCTGGGCCTCGTCGCCGAAGCCCGCACGATCGTCGGCAGCTACCTCGGATCGGCGGTGCCGTCGCGAGACATCCCGACGTACGCGCAGATGTGGCGCGAAGGCAGGTTGCCCGTGGAAAAGCTCATCAGTTCGACAATCGCACTCGATGACATCAACCGCGGCATGGACGAACTCGCCGACGGAAATGCCATCCGTCAGATCATCCTGTTCGACCAGCCGTAGCGGTCCATCCAGCACCGCTTCCCTCGAGTAGGCTCCTGCGGGAGCAGAAGACGACAGAAAGAGTGGAGCAGAAGTGAGTTCACAAGCACCTATCCGGGTCGGCGTTCTCGGGGCCCGCGGCAAGGTGGGGCAAGCGATCTGCGCTGCCGTCGACGCTGCCGAGGACCTGGCGCTCGTTGCAACCGTCGATCAGGGCGATTCGCTTTCGGATTTCGTGGACGCATCCGCTCAGGTGGTCGTCGATTTCACGCATCCCGACGTTGTCATGGACAACCTGAGGTTTCTCGTCGAGAACGGCATCCACGCAGTCGTCGGAACCACCGGATTCGACGACGAGCGTCTGGCCTCGGTGCGGTCGTGGCTGACGGCGTCACCTTCGACGGGCGTGCTGATCGCGCCCAACTTCGCAATCGGTGCGGTGCTGACCATGCGCTTCGCGGAACAAGCCGCACGATTCTTCGAGTCGGTCGAGGTCATCGAACTGCATCACCCCAACAAGGCGGACGCACCGTCGGGAACCGCCTACCGCACCGCCGAGCTCATCGCGAAGGCGCGCGCCGAAGCCGGAGTCCCGAAGAGTCCGGACGCCACGACTTCCGAGTTCGACGGAGCCCGGGGAGCCGAGGTCGACGGCGTTCGCGTCCATTCGGTCCGTCTCGCAGGGCTCATCGCCCACCAGGAAGTTCTCTTCGGCACCCTCGGTGAGACGCTCACCATCCGGCACGACTCGCTCGACCGCACCTCGTTTGCGCCCGGCGTGTTGCTGGGCGTCCGGGAGATCGGCTCTCGGCCGGGACTCACCGTCGGCCTCGATCCGTTTCTCGATCTGTGACGACGATGAACAAGGCAACGAAAGTCGTCCTCGTCATCGGCGTGATGGTGCTCATTCTCGGCTTCTACTTCTACCTGCTCGGAACCCGCGGCATCTCTCTGATCAACACGGGTGGTTTCGTCAACATCGGACTCGGTGTGGGCGTTCTTCTGCTCCCCATCATCGGTATCTGGATCGTGGGTGCAACCCTGAAGGCCGGGCTCGAACACCAACACCTTGCGTCCCGCGTACGCGACGAAGACCTCGAACTCGACGTGGCCGATCTGCCGCGAATGCCGTCCGGGCGCATCGCTCGCGAAGCAGCAGACGAACTGTTTCAGCAGGTCAAAGGCGAATGGGAGAAGGATCCCGACAACTGGCGTAATTCGTACCGGCTCGCCCGAGCCTACGACTATGCGGGTGATCGCGGACGTGCCCGAGAGACCATGAAACGAGCGGTCGCGCTCGAACGGAACGAGACGGCCACCTGAGATGGCCACCTTGCTGGTCGTCCACCACACCCCGTCACCGCCCACGAGAGAACTGCTCGAGGCCGTTCTCGCCGGTGCACACGACCCCGATATCGAGGGCGTCGACATCGAAAGCGTGCCGGCACTGGGAGCTACGGTTCCCGACGTGCTGAAGGCCGACGGGTATCTGTTCGGAACTCCCGCGAATTTCGGATACATGAGCGGTGCACTCAAGCACTTCTTCGACACGACGTATTACCCGTGCCTGGACGCCGTGGCCGGCCGTCCGTTCGGGCTGTGGGTCCACGGCAACAACGACACCGTCGGTGCGGTCTCTGCAATCCGAAAGATCGTCACCGGATGGGGTTTGGATCAGGTCGCCGGTGCACTCGAGGTGACCTCGGTCGACAAGGCGTCCCGAGATGCGTGCTACGAGTTGGGCGGAACGTTGGCGGCGACGCTGATGGGTCGAGCCGCCGACGTCTAAGCTCTCCAGCGTGACCGGTGACCGATATGCGAAGTTCTTGCCGCCGCGGTACCGAGCAGCGATCACCCCGTCGTCCTCGATGTGGGCTTGGCGTGACTGTCGGATCCATATTGCAACAGCGACTGCAGCGAACGCGCCGGTCAGAGTGCTCGCCATCCACGGGGCGGGCGGTCATTCGGGCGCATTGTGGCCGTTCGCCGCTCTCGCGGCCGAGCGCGGCGCCGAAGTCATCTTTCCCGACATGCCGCTGTACGGACGAACCGAAGTCCCCACGCCGAACAACGTTCGGTACGCCGACTGGATCGACATGCTGTGCGACTTGGTCGTCGCGGAACGTGCCCGAGATTCTCGTCCTCTCGTTCTCTTCGGCGCAAGCATGGGCGGGATGCTTGCATACGAGGTCGCAGCCCGAACAGGCGAAGTGGCAGATGTGATCGCGACATGCCTCCTGGATCCGTCGGACGCTACGGCGCGGTCCCATGCCGCGCGATACGGGCCCGTCGGACGCCACGCGCCTGCGCTCCTGAAATTCGCCGTCCCTGCCTTCGGGAAGGGTCGAGTCCCGGTGCGGTGGCTCATGGACATCGGGAAGATGAGCCTCGACCCAGAACTGTCTCGCACGTGTGCCGACGATCCATTGGGCGGCGGGGTGTCGGTGCCACTGGCATTCCTGGCGAGCTTCCTGTCCTTCCGACACCGTGCTCCCGAGGAGTACGCCGGGCCCAAGGTGACGCTGGTTCATCCTGCCGCCGACACCTGGACGCCGCCCGAATCGAGCATTGCATTCCTGCGGCGAATCCCCGTCCCGACTGCTCTCGTGATGTTGGACGGGTGCGGTCACTTCCCGGTCGAAGAGCCGGGGTTGAGTCAACTCGTCGCGACGATGGAAGACATCGCGCGTTCGCACGGCTGGGCGCCCTGAGTCACGGTGCGAGCGCGGACGTGTCGTACCCCGGTGGCAAGGTGGTCACATGCGCGAGATGAGTGCGGCAATGGCCAGGCGGACGGCACTGGCCGCGCAGGGACTGGCCTCTCCTCGTGCCGTCACCGATACCCGTGCTTCCACTCGCGCCGTGCGCAGGGCCATCGACCGCACGCAGCTGTTGCAGATCGACTCGGTATCGGTACTCGTTCGCGCTCACTACGCGCCGGTGTTCAGTCGGATCGGTAAATACGACCGGGCAGTGATCGACAGGGCGGCGTGGACCGACACTGCCCGCAGCCCACGCCGACTCGTCGAGTACTGGGCACACGAAGCCGCGTTGATCCCCGTCGAGGATTGGCCGCTGATGCGGTGGCGCACCGAGCTGTACCGCCACGGGCGCTGGGGCGGAGCGAAGACGATCGTCGAGAAGAACCCGACCCTGACGGACGACGTACTCGATGTCATCGCCGATCGCGGCCCGTCCAGCGCCGGGGACATCGAGCAGGCGCTCGACGTGAGGCGGCCCGGCAAAAAAGGTCCGTGGTGGGACCGCAGCGAGGTCAAGATCGTGTGCGAGCAACTCTTCGCGGCCGGTGTCGTTTCGGTGGCGACGCGGGCTTCGTTCGTCCGGCACTACGACCTCGTCGAACGGGTGATTCCCGCCGAGGTTCTGGCCCGTCGCGTCGACGAGAGCGAGGCGATCAGGCAACTCGTCACGCGCTCGGCAACGGCGCTCGGTGTCGCGACCGAGCCGGATCTGCGTGACTACTACCGGCTTTCGCAGAAGCAGACCAAGTCGGCAGTCGCAGACCTCGTCGAGAGCGGCACCCTCGAGCCGGTGACGGTCCGCGGGTGGTCGACGCCGGCGTACCTGCACGTCGATGCCCGCATTCCGCGGGTAGCTCGGGGCACGGCGCTGCTGTGCCCGTTCGACCCGATGATTTTCTTCCGGCCACGGATGGAACGCATCTTCGACTTCCACTATCGGATCGAGATCTACACCCCGCAGCACAAACGGGTGCATGGCTACTACGTATTTCCCTTCCTGTTGGACGGCGAGCTCGTCGCGCGCGTGGACCTCAAGGGCGATCGAGCACGATCGGAGTTGCATGTTCTCGGAGCGTTCGTCGAGGGCGACCGCGACACCGTGACGATCGCCGCTCGGCTTCTTCCGGCGCTGAGGGAGATGGCCGACTGGTTGGACTTCGAGACCGTCGTCGTCGGCGAACGCGGAGACCTGGTGCGTGCGTTGTCGAATATCGGGTAATGGCCGAGAAGGATAAACATGTGGCTCGGCGAGCAGTAGAGAGTCGGCGAGGAAGAGAGAAAGGTGCCACTATTTTCGACGTGACCCCCGCAATCGAACGTTCCGAAGAACTGCCCCCTCAGGTCGTGGTGCTCTTCGGGGCGACCGGCGACCTCGCCCGTCGAAAACTGCTGTCGGGAATGATGCATCTCGCACTGTCCGACCTCGCCCCTCGAATTCGCGTTGTGGGCACGTCGCTGGAGGAAATGACCAGCGACGAGTTTCGGCAAATGGCACTCGAGGCGATCGACGAGTTCTCTTCGCGCAAAGTCACCGACGAGCAATGGCGACAGTTCGCGGGCAAGTTGAGCTATGTCTCGCAGAAGGCAGGCCCGCAGGCGCTCAACGACGCCGTCGCGCAGGCCGAGCACGAACTCGGGCCAGAAGCGAGGCGGCTGCACTACTTGTCCGTACCTCCGAGGGCCGCACTCGCCGTCGTCGAGATGCTCGGCGCGGCCGGTCTCGTCGAGGGCTCGCGCATCATCATGGAGAAGCCTTTCGGTACCGATCTGGCCAGCGCTCGCGACCTCAACGCGAAATTGCACGAAACGTTCGCCGAGGATCAGATCTATCGGATCGATCACTTCCTCGGCAAGGAACCCGCACAGAACATCCTGGCGTTCCGATTCGCCAACGGACTGTTCGAGCCGATCTGGAACCGCAACTTCATCGACCACATCCAGATCGACATCCCGGAGAAGCTGACGCTCGACGGGCGGGCCAACTTCTACGAGTCGACCGGAGCGTTCAAGGACATGGTGGTAACCCACCTGTTCCAAGTGCTGGCGTTCATGGCCATGGAACCACCCACCGCGCTCGAACCCGATGCCATCGGCGAAGAGAAGAACAAGGTGTTCCGGTCCATGTTGCCGCTCGACCCCAAGAAGGTCGTGCGCGGCCAGTACAACGGCTACCGCGACGAGCCTGGCGTCGCACCGGATTCGGACACCGACACGTTCGTGGCCCTACAGTGCGAGATCGACAACTGGCGCTGGGCCGGCGTGCCGTTCTACCTACGCACCGGCAAGAGACTGGCCGAGGGGCAACGCATCATTTCCATCGCATTCCGCGAACCGCCGAAGAGCATGTTCCCCGCGGGATCGGGAGTCGGAGCGCACGGACCGGACCACCTCACTTTCGACCTGGCCGACGCGTCGAAGGTTTCCCTGTCGTTCTACGGTAAACGGCCAGGCCCGGGAATGCGTCTCGACAAGCTCAGCATGCAATTCGGCATCCAGGAGACCGAACGGGCTTCCGACGTGCTCGAAGCATACGAACGCTTGATCCTCGACGCGATGCACGGGGACCACACGTTGTTCACCACCGCCGAGGGCATCGAACGATTGTGGGCCGTCTCGGCACCGCTGCTGGCTGACCCGCCGCCGGTCCGGCAGTACTCCCCGGGATCGTGGGGCCCGAACGCCATTCATCAATTGATCGCTCCACACGCGTGGCGGTTGCCCTTCGAGCGGGAATGGCGGGAAAAACGCTAGCTCAGTACGAGCGAGGCTTCCGCATCTGATCGCGGAGTGCGCCCTGAACTGCCTGTGAAAGCCAGGAGTTCAGTGATACACCGTTCATGGACGCGGCCTCCTCGGCGCGTTCCTTCACGTGTTCCACCATGCGCAGCGTGACGCGACGCATCTCGCCGGTGACGTCGTCCATGGTCGGGTAGTCCTCGCCCCCGGGTGCCGTCCGGCCGGTGTCGGTCGGGCCGTCGGTAAGAACGGCATCTTCGGTGATATCCGCGAATACCGAATTGCCGGCGAACTTGACGTGTACCGCCCGTCCGTCGAGTTGCTCGGTGATCTCGTCGGCGAAGTCCGACAGGGCCTGCAGCAGCATCAACCGAGCGGACGCCTGGGCGGCGCCCCCGAGAGCATCTGCCGTGGCGCGGGTGTGTTCGTCGCCGAGTGCGGCGGCTGCGAGCAGATCCGCGCGGAGAGAAGCGGTGTACTTGTCGAGTTCCATGACGCCATACTGACGCCATAATTGGCGTCACGCAAGGCGTCACCGTGACACGCGGATAGTGTCGAAGTGATTTCTTGCAGCTCGAGCGGAGGACGACGGTGTCGAACACGGTGTCACTGAAGGTTCAACTGGTGGCGAAGACCGACTTCGTCGAGCCCCCCGACATCCCGTGGGAGACGGATGCAGACGGGGGTCAGGCTCTTGTGGAGTTCGCTGGGCGCGCCTGTTATCAAAGTTGGTCCAAGCCCAATCCGCGCACCGCGACGAACGCGTCTTACCTGAGGCACCTGCTCGACGTGGGGCACCTGTCGGTACTCGAACACGCGTCCGTCAGTTTCTACATCACCGGAATTTCCCGCTCGTGCACACACGAGCTGATCCGGCACAGGCATTTCTCGTACTCGCAGCTGTCGCAGCGGTTCGTGCCCGAGCGCGAAGCGAAGGTCATCGTGCCACCGGCCATCGCGGGCGATCCCGATCTGGAAGCGTTGTTCGACGGGGCGACCGATGCCAGCCGGGCCGCCTACGTCGAACTGCTCACAGCACTCGAAGACAAACTCGAATCGGTCAGCAGTTCGGCGTTGCGGGGCAAACAGGCTCGCCAAGCCGCGCGTTCGGTGCTCCCCAACGCCACCGAGACCAAAGTGGTCGTGACGGGAAATTACCGCGCGTGGCGGCACTTCGTGTCCATGCGTGCATCCGAGCACGCCGACGTCGAAATAAGGCGTGTCGCCGTCGAATGCCTACGTCAGCTCGCTGCCGTGGCGCCCGACGTGTTCGGCGACTTCGAGATTTCGATGCTGCCCGACGGCTCCGAAGTCGCGCACAGTCCGTTCGTCACCGAGGTGTGACCACACCCCACCGGGCAACTTCCGTCCCACCGCGAGATCGGCTGCATTGCACCGGGTAGCCTTGCTGACCATGACATACGGTGACGCCGCTCCTCCTACCCAGCTGCCGTTCGGTACGGTGCTCACCGCCATGGTGACGCCCTTCACCGCCGACGGTAAGTTGGACATCGATGCGGGAGTGCGGCTGGCTCACCACTTGGTCGAGCAGGGTCATGACGGATTGGTCCTCGCCGGCACCACGGGTGAATCACCCACCACCACCGAGAACGAAAAGCTCGAGTTCATGCGCGCCGTCATCTCGGCCGTCGGGCACCGTGCCCGCATCATTGCCGGAGCCGGAAGCAACGACACCGCCCACAGTGTCGAACTGGCACGCGACGCGGCTCGCGCAGGGGCTCATGGTCTGCTCGTCGTCACTCCGTACTACTCGCGTCCGCCTCAGGCCGGGCTGTACGCTCACTTCACAGCGGTAGCGGACGCCACGGACCTCCCGGTCATGCTCTACGACATTCCGCCGCGATCGGTCGTCCCCATCGAGACCGAAACGCTGCGTAGGCTGGCCGAGCACCCGCGCATCCTGGCAGTGAAGGACGCCAAAGGCGATCTGAACGCAGGCGCCGAACTCCTCGCCACCACGGGACTGCAATTCTTCTCGGGCGACGATCCGCTCAATCTTCCGTGGCTGTCCGTCGGAGCCACCGGCTTCGTCAGTGTCATCGGACACCTCGTCCCCGCTCGTCTGCGCGAGCTGCACACCGCATTCATGGTGGGCGACATCGCACGCGCACAAGCGATCAACGCGAGCCTCATCCCCGTCATCCGGTCTGTCGCTCGCCTCGGAGGCGTCAGCGCATCCAAGGCCGGGCTACGCCTCATCGGACTCGACGTCGGTGAACCCAGACTTCCCCAGGTGCCACCGAGCATCGACCAAATCGAATTGCTCGCAGCTGACCTGCGAGCAGCAGGAGTTCTTGTATGAGTCGACCAGCACGATCCCGCGGCCGCGCAACCCGAAGCGCAGGCCCGCCCGCCGACAAGCCGGCGCAATCCTCCAAGCCCGCGCAAGGCTCGAAGCCCGCGCAAGGCTCGAAGCCCGTCGTGCAGAACTCGGCGCGGACGCAGCGCCCGGATCCGCGGCGCGACGAGCCTCGCAAGGAGTTCGATCCGACGGATCGGCTCGGCACGCCCCCAAGGGCCCCGTTCAAGGGCCTGCGCATCGTCGCCCTCGGCGGAATCGGTGAGATCGGCCGCAACATGACGGTCTTCGAGCATCAAGGCAAGCTCCTGATCGTGGACTGCGGCGTGCTCTTCCCCGAGGACCAGCAGCCTGGCGTCGATCTGATCCTTCCCGACTTCCGGCACATCGAGAACCGGATGTCCGACGTCGAGGCGGTCGTGCTGACGCACGGCCACGAGGACCACATCGGAGCGGTGCCCTTCCTACTGCGCCTACGCCCCGACGTACCGGTCATCGGGTCCAAATTCACGCTCGCGCTGGTTGCGGCGAAGTGCCGCGAACACCGACTCCGTCCGAACCTGGTCGAGGTCATCGAGGGCCAGAAAACCACCCACGGGCCGTTCGAGTGCGAGTATTTCGCAGTCAATCACTCCATCCCGGACGCGCTCGCCATCGCCATCCGCACCGAGGCCGGCCTCGCACTGCACACCGGTGACATCAAGCTCGACCAGCTTCCACTCGACGGCCGACTGACGGACCTCGCGGGATTCTCCCGGCTCGGTGACGAAGGCGTCGACCTGTTCCTCGTCGACTCCACCAACGCCGAGGTCCCGGGATTCGTCACTCCGGAGCGTGAAATCGGCGGCGTTCTCGACACCGTCATCGGCAAGGCCAAACAGCGCGTCATCGTCGCGTCGTTCGCCAGCCACGTGCACCGCATTCAGCAGGTCATCGACGTCGCCGAACGGTACAACCGTCGCATCGCGTTCGTCGGCCGCTCCATGGTCCGCAACATGCAGATCGCGCAGGACCTCGGCTACCTTCGGGTGCCCCACGGCCTCGAGGTCAACGTCGACACGGCCGCGACGTTGCCGGACGATCGACTCGTGTTGATCTCCACCGGATCGCAGGGCGAGCCGCTGTCGGCCCTGTCCCGGATGGCCCGCGGTGAACACCGTCAGATCAACGTCAAGGCCAACGACCTCGTCGTACTCGCATCATCGCTGATTCCCGGAAACGAGAATTCGGTCTTCGCCGTGGTCAACGGGCTGGCCAAGCGCGGAGCGACGGTCGTCACCCAGCAGACCGCCAAGGTGCACGTCTCGGGCCACGCCTCAGCAGGCGAACTGCTCTACCTTTACAACGCAGTTCGGCCGACCAACGCGATGCCGGTACACGGCGAATGGCGACACCTGCGGGCCAACGCAGCCCTCGCGAAGGCCACCGGCGTCGCGGAGGATCGTGTAATTCTCGCCGAGGACGGCGTCGTCGTCGACATGGTCGACGGGCTCGCACGCATCGTCGGCCAGGTGCCCGTCGGCTACGTGTACGTTGACGGCCTGTCCGTCGGCGACGTCGGCGACTCCACGTTGTCGGACCGACTGGTGCTGGGGGAGGGCGGGTTCATCGCCATCACCGTTGCCGTGGATTCGACGACCGGACGCGCGGTTACGGCTCCTGAGGTATCCGGCCGCGGCTTCTCCGACGATCCGGCTGCTCTCAAGGAAGCCGGACAACTGGTCGAGGCAGAATTGCAGCGTCTCGCCTCGGACGGCGTCACGGACACGCACCGAATCGCGCAGGCAGTACGCCGAGTTGTCGGGCGTTGGGTTGCCGACAAGTACCGCCGCAAGCCGATGATCGTGCCGACCGTCATGGCCGTCAAGAGCGCGTAGTTCGTTCTCCACACCCGTGCGTGGTGTTCGGCTATCGTGGCCGAGCACCACGCACGGCGAGAGGCTCAGGCGGCGAGCAGTCGCCAGAGTCCGATCGATCCGATCACCACGATGACGGCGCGCAGGGCCCACGGCGAGAGCTTGCGTCCGAACCGCGCGCCGATGGATCCGCCGACCAGTGATCCGGCCGCGATCAAACCGGCTGCCGCCCAACTGATTCGGTCGAACGCCACAATGGTGTAAGTGACAGCGGCGACGACATTGACGATGAGCGAGAGCAAGTTCTTGGCGGCGTTCATCCGCTGCACCGATTCCGGAAGCAGTATCCCCATGACGCCGATCAGCAGGATTCCCTGTGCCGCAGTGAAATAGCCGCCGTAGACGCCGACGAGCAATGTGCCGAGCGTCAACAGGATCATGCGGACGCGGCCGACGTGGTCCGCGGCCTTACCTGCAGCCTCAGAGCGCGCCCTCGCCCACGCCTGGATTCGCGGCTGTACGACCACCAGGACCAGTGCGGCGATCAGAAGTACCGGAACCACGGCGGCGAAGACGGTTTCGGGGAGATGTAGCAGCAACCAGGCGCCACCGAGCGCACCGACGAATGAGGCGGGCATCTGCCACTTCAGCCGAGGCCACTGCCCCTTCAGTTCTCGTCGGTAGCCCCACGTTCCGGACACACTGCCGGCCACCAGGCCGACGGCATTGGACATCGTCGCGACCACGGGTGGGTAGCCGAATGCGACCAGCGTCGGGAACGTGATCAAGGTTCCGGAACCCACCACGGCGTTGATGGCGCCCGCCCCCAATCCGGCGACGAGAATGACGATTATTTCTGAGACCGGCACCGATCAGAGATTACGGAGGACTCGCCGACGCGCCCGACATGGGGCACGTACGGTGGAATGTTGTGAACCTCGCACAGCGCGAACGCGCAGAATTGGTAGTGACCCTGACCTCGGTGGGAGAGTCCGCCCCCACGTTGTGCGGGGAGTGGTCCGCGAAGGACCTCGCGGCGCATCTGGTGGTGCGTGAGCGACGCCTCGACGCTGCCCCCGGAATTTTGCTTCCGGTTCTCTCCGGATACACCGAGCGAGTCCAATCCCGTGTCGCCGAGCGGCCCTTTGCCGAGCTGGTCGACGAGATCGCATCGGGACCGCCGATCTGGTCTCCCTTCAAGCTCCTCGATCCGGTGGTGAACGTCGGAGAGATGTTCGTCCATCACGAGGACCTGCGGCGGGGTAGCGGGGAGTGGGCGCCGCGCACGTTGTCGACAGACATGCAGAACCGCCTCTGGTCGTTGGCAGGCTTGGTCGGCAAGCTGGCGTACAGGTTGTCACCGGTCGGCGTCGAACTCAGGACGCCGGACGGGAGGACTTCGACGGTGAAGAAGTCGGGAGGGCGCCGGGTCGTTCTCACGGGTCAACCGTCCGAGCTGCTTCTTCATGCGTTCGGTCGCAGTGCAGTGGAGCTCGAGAGCCAGGGCGACGACGCCGACATCGCGGCGGTTCATCAGCTGGACCGGAGCTTCTGACGGCGAAAGAGACGGTGTCGATCTCCCTCGTTCATCGTGTTACTCGTGTTGCGGATGGTTTCCAAGGTGTCATTGCGACTAACCTGAAGGTATGGCAGGAAAGACCAGCACCCGCAGTTCGAAGGCCGGCGGCACCGGGGGCTCGTCGACGCCACGTGCTTCGGGTGAATCGCGTAAGTCGCCGGGAGGACGCACGGCGAAGACCGTGACGACGCCGCGCAAGCCCACCGCACCGCGCAAGCCCACCGCACCTCGCGCAGCGGCACCACGCGGTGGTGCCGCCACCCAGCGATCGGCCACGCAGCGTCGACCGGCGAAGAAGAAGAGTTCGAGCGTCGTCTCCGCATTGGGACGCGGCGTGTCGTCGACGTGGTCGATGGCAGCCAAAGGTGTGGGCGCAACCACGCGAACGGTCAGCAAGGCGAAGGACATCGATCACGGGCATCGTCGTGACGGCATCGCTCTCGGCTTGATAGCCGTCAGTGTGATCGTCGCAGCCGCCGTGTGGGTGTCCGCCGGCGGACCGGTCGGCGAGTGGATCGAGATCGGGGTTCGCGCGATCATCGGCAACGCGGGCTACGTGCTACCCGTTCTGGTCACCGCCATTGCCGTTGTGCTGATGCGATCGGAGCCCAATCCGGAGATCCGACCGCGGCTGGTGCTCGGATCCATGCTCGTCGCCCTTCCGATTCTCGGTCTGTGGCATATGGCCGCAGGATCGCCGGCCGACGCCGACGGCCGCGCCACGGGCGGCGGCTTCGTGGGATACGTCGCCGGGGGGCCGATCTCCGACGGCTTGACCGTGTGGTTGGCCGTGCCGCTCCTTCTCCTCGCCGGACTGTTCGGTGTGCTCCTGCTGACCGGAACCACCGTTCGAGACATCCCGGACCGCCTGCGCGCCCTGTTCGGTACAGACAGCCGCGGCGACGAGTACGGCGACTACGACCCGGCCGACTACGGCTCGGAGTTCGGCGACGACGGGTACGGCTCTGATGCCGCAGGCTTCGACAGTCGGGGATATGACAGCCAGGGATACGGCAGCCCAGGGGAAGCGGATCTGGGCGGGTATCCGGTGGACGGCCCGCACGGCGTCGACCCGCACGGCAACTACCCGACAGAAGAATATGTGCCGGTCGAGAAGCCACGCAGGCGTCGGTCGTCGCCTCAGGTTCCGGCCGATAGTCCGACCGAGGCCGTCCCGCTGGTGGCCGACGTCGCTGCTACTCCGGTTGTGGCCACGCCCCCGAGGCCCAAGCCCGTCGTCAAGGCTGCGGAGCCCAAGGCCGCAACCGAGGACGACAAGATCGTCGTGGACCGTGTCGTCGACGGTGACTACACGCTGCCGTCGCTGTCGCTCTTGATCGACGGCGATCCGCCGAAGACGCGGAGCCAGGCGAACGACGCGATGATCGAGGCCATTTCCGAGGTGCTCGACCAGTTCAAGATCGATGCGGCGGTCACCGGATTCACCCGCGGGCCGACGGTCACGCGATACGAGGTGGAGCTCGGCCCAGGCGTCAAGGTCGAGAAGATCACGGCGCTGGCGCGCAACATCGCTTACGCGGTGGCCACCGACAACGTCCGCCTGCTCGCACCGATCCCCGGCAAGTCCGCGGTGGGAATCGAGGTGCCCAACTCGGACAGAGAGATGGTGCGCCTCGCCGACGTCCTGACCGCGCCCTCGACGCGCAAGGATCATCATCCATTGGTGATCGGGCTGGGCAAGGACATCGAGGGCGACTTCGTCAGCGCCAATCTCGCGAAGATGCCCCACCTTTTGGTTGCAGGCTCAACCGGCTCCGGCAAGTCGAGCTTCGTCAACTCCATGTTGGTGTCGTTACTGGCGCGCGCCACACCGGACGAAGTGCGCATGATTCTGATCGATCCGAAGATGGTCGAGCTGACCCCGTACGAGGGCATCCCGCACCTCATCACCCCGATCATCACCCAGCCGAAGAAGGCTGCTGCCGCTCTTGCGTGGCTGGTCGAGGAGATGGAGCAGCGCTACCAGGACATGCAGGTCAACAAGGTCCGTCACATCGACGACTTCAACAAGAAGGTTCGCTCCGGCGATATCTCGGCGCCGCTCGGCAGCGAACGCGTCTACACCCCGTACCCGTACATTCTCGCCATCGTCGACGAGCTCGCCGACCTGATGATGACGGCGCCACGAGACGTCGAGGACGCAATTGTTCGTATCACGCAAAAGGCGCGTGCAGCGGGTATCCACCTCGTACTCGCCACGCAGCGACCGTCGGTGGACGTCGTCACCGGTTTGATCAAGACGAACGTTCCGTCGCGCCTCGCGTTCGCGACCTCTTCGCTCACGGACTCCCGAGTGATTCTCGATCAGCCCGGCGCGGAGAAGCTCATCGGTATGGGCGACGCCCTGTTCTTGCCGATGGGTGCAGGGAAGCCGACCCGTCTGCAGGGTGCATTCATCACCGACGAAGAGATTTCGGCCGTCGTCGACTTCGCGAAGAACCAGGCGGAGCCCGAGTACAACGAGACCGTCACTGCGGCGAAGGCGTCGGACAAGAAGGACGTCGACCCGGACATCGGCGACGACCTCGATGTGCTGCTTCAGGCAGTCGAACTGGTGGTGTCCAGTCAGTTCGGGTCCACATCTATGTTGCAGCGCAAACTACGAGTCGGATTCGCCAAAGCCGGCAGGCTCATGGACCTGATGGAGAACCGAGGAGTCGTCGGACCCAGTGAGGGTTCGAAGGCACGCGAAGTTCTGGTCAAGCCGGACGAGCTGGACGGTCTGCTGTGGTCGATCAAGGGCGGCGACCCGAACGAGGAGCCCACCGAGTAGAGGTGAGGTGGGCTCACCTCGGGTCAGGCAAATGCGCCCATGACCGGCTTCCACTCGGTGATGACGGTGCTTTCGATCAGGCCTTCGACCGCGAACGGATCCTGCGTGAACAACTGCCGCACCGAATCGCTGTCGGCGCTCTCGACGAGGATCAGCGCTCCGCTGTTGTCGGCGTAGGGCCCGCTCGAGACGAGTACCTTCTGCTCGAGCAGGTCGGCAAGCCACGCGCGGTGCGTCGCCCGATGGGTGTCCCGCCCGTCCGAGGTGCTGGGGGAGTAGGTGTACAGGACGGCGAACATGGCCATGAAGGTCCTCTTTCGGTGCTGTCGGAGCAGTGGTCGCGTCGAATCTTGTCAGAGCGACAGCAACATGCGCGTGTTGCCCAGCGTGTTGGGTTTGACGTAGCTGAGGTCGAGGAATTCGGCCACGCCGGTGTCGTACGAGCGGCACATCTCGGCATAGACCTCGGCTGTGACCGGGGTGCCTTCGATCTCGACGAATCCGTGTCGTCCGAAGAAGTCGACCTCGAAAGTGAGCACGAAGACCTTGCTCAACGCCAACTCGCGCGCGACGGAAATCAGCTTGTCGACGATGAGGTGACCCGCCCCGTGGCCCTTCGTCGACGGATCGACGGCCACCGTGCGGACCTCACCGAGGTCGGCCCACAGCACGTGCAACGCGCCGCAACCGATGACCGTTCCGGCTCGCTCGGCGACCCAGAACTCCTGCACGGCTTCGTACAGGGTGACCAGATTCTTCTCCAGGAGAATCTTTCCCGCGTAGATGTCGATGAGTCGTTTGATCTCTGGAATGTCGGAGGTTCGCGCACGTCTCACGATCAGCTCGGCACCGTCGTACGCGACGGGATTGCTGCTGAAGGCTGGTTCGGTGGTGTCGTCGACGTCAGGTCGACTCGCCCGATTCGGCGCGGAAGTCATGTGGTGAACAGTAGTCAACGGTCCAACCGATATTCTCCTGGTGTGTCCGTTACCGATCTCGCCGTCCATGCACTTGATATTGGCGAGGCGGTATGAGCGAAGGAGCTCCGCCGACCCCCGAGCTGCCCCACAACAACTCTGCGACCGGCAGCGCCGACGCCGTTCCCATTCTCAACATCGCCAATGTTTTGACCGTGCTACGCATCGCCCTGGTGCCGGTCTTTCTGGTGGTGTTGTTTGTTGGCGACGGGCACGACACGGCGTGGCGCGTGGGCGCGACCATCGTCTTTGCCGTCGCCGCGATCACCGACCGGATCGACGGTCAGCTGGCCCGCAAGTACGGCCTTGTCACCGATTTCGGCAAGATGGCCGACCCCATCGCCGACAAAGCGTTGATCGGCGCCGCACTGATCGGCTTGTCGATCCTCGGAGACCTGCCGTGGTGGGTGACCGTCGTCATCGGTGCACGGGAAATCGGCATCACCCTCGTCCGGTTCGCGGTGATCCGGCACGGCGTCATACCCGCGGGCCGCGGGGGCAAAGTGAAGACGCTGGTTCAGAGCTTCGCGATCGGGTTCTATCTCTTCCCGCTCCCGGACGAGGTGCGGTTCGCCTCCGTCACCCTCATGGGCCTCGCCGTCGTCCTGACGGTCTACACGGGACTCGACTACATCGTGCAGGCATTTCGACTGAGGCGGGGAGTGGCGTCGTGACCGATCCGCTCGCCGAGGGCTCGGGAGCTCGCGATCTGGTTGTCGCGTCGTCGGTGTCGCCGGCCCCGGTGAGACCTGAGTGAACGAGCGGCGACCAACGGGCGACCGGTCATCGATCCGACGGGAAACGGTGCGCGTCGCCGTGTCGCTGATGCTGGAGCGCATACAGGAGCTCACGGACGTATAAAGTCGGGAACCAATCGAACCCCGCCATGCGTTGTAACTATGGATGATCGAAGTAGATGTACAGACGGAACGAACGAGGAGGAGCGAGATGGCGCTGCTATTGCGTGAAGCACTCGGCGACAGTCTGCGGCGCACTCGCGTTGCACAGAGCCGAACACTGCGCGAGGTCTCGAACACGGCCCGTGTCAGCCTCGGTTACCTGTCCGAGGTCGAGCGTGGACGGAAGGAAGCGTCGAGCGAACTCCTCGCGGCAATTTGCGAGGCACTCGCCGTCCCGCTGGCCGACGTGATGAGCGACGTCAGCGAGTCCCTGTCCGAATCCGCCACCGCCACGCGGCCAGTGGACGCGGACGCACCGGTCGGCGCCGAGGGTTCGACGCGGATCGCGGGGGACACCCGGGTGGTCATTCCTGCGCCGGCACGCGCGCTCGCGGCTGCCTGAGTAACGCCGCCCGTACGGCTGCAACCCGTACGACTGCTGCCGCTGCGGCTAGGGTGGGGGAGCAGTTCTCACGTCAAACCGACCAGACCAGTATTCTCGTGACACGGGCAGTTCATCGACGGTCGCTGCAATGTCAGCCGACCCCCTACGCGCGTCAACGGCGCTCGAGTACGGAGGCAGGATCAACCCATGGCTAATCCTTTCGTCAAGGCCTGGAAGTACATGATGGCGCTCTTCAATTCCAAGATCGACGAGAAGGCCGACCCCAAGGTTCAGATTCAGCAGGCCATCGAGGACGCGCAGCGGCAGCATCAGGCGCTGTCTCAGCAGGCCGCCTCGGTGATCGGCAACCAGCGTCAGCTGGAAATGAAGCTGAGTCGTCAGCTGGACGAGGTCGAGAAGCTCAACGCGAACGCGCGTCAGGCCGTCACCCTCGCAGATCAGGCTGCCGCAGCGGGGGACGTCGACAAGGCGACCCAGTACACCAATGCCGCGGAGGCGTTCGCAGCCCAGTTGGTCACCGCGGAACAGGGCGTGGAAGACCTCAAGGTCTTGCACGACCAGTCGCTGCAGGCGGCATCGCAGGCGAAAAAGGCCGTCGAGCAGAACGCGATGGCACTGCAGGCCAAGGTTGCCGAGCGCACCAAGCTGCTCAGCCAGCTCGAGCAGGCCAAAATGCAGGAGAAGGTCAGCGAGTCGCTGCGTTCGATGGACAGCACGCTGTCGGCTCCCGGCAACACCCCGAGCCTCGATGCAGTTCGAGACAAGATCGAGCGACGCTACGCAGATGCTCTCGGGTCCGCCGAATTGGCTCAGAACACGGTGTCCGGTCGGATGATGGAGGTGCAGCAGGCGTCGGTGCAGATGGCAGGGCACAGTCGGCTCGAGCAGATCCGCGCGTCGATGGCGGGCGACTCGCTGCCGTCGGGCAACTCCGCCACCGCGAAGCCCTCGATCGCAAAGTCTCCGAACGCGACTCCTGAGCCCCCGGCCCAGAACTGATCGTGACGAAACAAGAGCATGGCCGACCACGCACGTGGTCGGCCATGCCTGTCTCCGAGTCGGCATCGGCGCTTCGTGGTGCCGCCCGCTCCGCACGCAGATCGGTCGAATCGGCCGTGGATGCCGTCGAACGCTGGAACGACCCGCGGCAGAAGCAGATTCGCCGCATCCGACGGGCTCGGCGACGTGGGTCCTGGTTCGGTAGTGCGTCCGGGGTGTCGGCGGTCTCGACGGCGGGTCTCGCAGTTGCGTCCGCGCCGGAGTGGGCGATGCTGGCGAGCGGCGGAGGCGCCGCGGTGCTCGCTGTTCCCGCCGTGTTCGCCGTCAGCCGGTACCGGCGGCTCAAAGCCGAACCTCTGCCCGCGGCCAGGCCGGCCAAAGCGAGCCTCCCCGATCGTTCGTCGTCGGCGTTCGAACCCATGAGCCGTCTCGCGGGCGCACAGCGGAGCCTCTACGAGCTGTCCGGGATTCTGATGCGATCGGAGTTCGTGGACTCGGCCGAGGTGGTCGAGACCAACGACGTGGCCAACGCCGCTGCGAGAGCATTGAAAGACATGGCTGCGGACGTCGTTGCCATGGAGCGTGCCGCTGACGCCAATTCGCGAGCGGGCGTGCACCTCGCCGAAACCATTGCCGCCGCGACCAACGAATTGACTTCGGGCGTCGACCAATACGAGGAATTGGTTGCGGCGGCCGCACGACTGACCAGCCCGCACGGAATGCCCACGAGCGCTGTAGCCGGCCGCAAGGCCGAGTTGACCTCGGCGACCGACCGGCTCGAAGGTTGGGCCTCTGCACTGGCCGAACTGGCTGCAATCAGGAGTCGGCACTTGTAGTGGCCCCTCAGGGTCATCCCCCATCTTTCCCTGATCTCGTTGTCCGATCGGTGTTTTCGTCCCCGGGGCGTGCCAGGATCGACGTACACAAGGGAAAGGGATTCACATGATCTGGAAGATACTCGGCATCGTCGTCCTCGTCTGGCTCGCGTTCGCCGTTCTCGGCGCCGTCATCGAAGGCTTGTTCTGGGTGGCGGTCGGAGGAGCGATCGTGTTCGGGCTCTACTGGTTGTTCAAGGCCGTCACCGCAGGCAAGGATCGAGACATGAGCACGCTCTGAGCTTCAACCGGGGCGCGGATACGACGGCCCCACGATCGCGGTGAGGGCCCTCCGAACGCAGTCGATTCGCACGGGCAGTGCGCAGAACCGTTCACCGTCGGCGTAGGCCACCATCGCCGGAGCGTCGATGCACACCGACTTCGCGCGATAGGTGTCCACTTCGGGAAGCTGTACGTGCGCGCCCCGGTACAGGGTGGGAGAAAGGCGAATCAGCCGACTCCGCCTCGTCGCTCGCACGACGGTGACATCGAGCAAGCCGTCGTCGACCATCGCGCCGGGGCAGATGGCCATTCCGCCGCCGTAGGACGGGCCGTTACCGACCGTGACGAGCGTGGCGTCGAAGTCCACGGCCACTCCGTCCAGCTCCAACCGATAGGGGATCGGTTGCAGTTTGGTGAGTTCGAAAACCGTGGCCAGGTTGTAGCGTAGACGCCCTGTAGGCCACCGCAGGGTGTTGGCGCGTTCGGTGACGAGGCTGTCGAATCCGCTCGACAGCACTGTGGCGAACCATCGATCCTGTACTCGTCCGAGGTCGAGGTCGGCGGTTCGACGATCCACGACGATGTCCGCTGCCGCAACGGCATCGTTCAACGGGACACCCAGTAATCGGGCGAAGTCGTTGCCGGTGCCCGCAGGCGCCACGGCTATCGGCGTATCCGTGGTGGCCACGGCCTGCAACGCGATGTTGACGAGGCCGTCGCCGCCGACCGCGAGCAACACGTCGGTGCCGCCCCGAACCGCCCGCCTGGTCGAGGTGACGGCGTCACCCGGTGTTCGTCCCTCGATGGTGGTGACGCGCGCGCCCCGCTCGCGTAAGCGCCGCACCACGGCCTCGGAAACCCTTGCCGCACGGCCGTTTCCGGCGGTGGGATTGGTCAGGACGGTCACATGTGCAGTCATCGCACCGTGCAGGTCCGTCGCGCGCCGCGTGAGCACTGCATGCCCGAGTAGTCGATCACGGGATCAGTTTGCCAGGGTTGAGCACACCCGCCGGATCGACCGCGGCTTTCATACCGCGCAGCAGCGCTGTACCGACCGGCCCGATCTCGGAAGTCATCCACGGCCTGTGGTCGCGCCCCACGCCGTGATGGTGCGTGACGGTCGCGCCGGCGTCGCTGATCGCACGTGAAGCGGCGTCCTTCGCCGAGCGCCAATTGGCCGAGGGATCGTGCCCCGCCGCGCACACCACCGTGAAGTAGAGCGACGCGCCGGTGTCGTACACGTGGGAGATGTGGCACATGACGATCGGCGGAGTACCGACGGCGGTCAATGCTTCGACGATGGCCTTTCTCACGCGCGTCCGGAGATCGTCGAGTTCGCGCCAGGAGGTGGCAGTCTCCAGCGTTTCTGCGAGCGCACCGGCATCGAGCAACGCGTCACGGAGGTACGGAGAGTCGAACCGGCCCTTTTCCCACTCGCGGGCTCGACCAGGGTCCTCGACCAGTCCGCCCGCGGCCACGGCAACGGCGTCCGCAGCCGCGGCGCGTGCCTCGACATCGTCCGGCATGCCCTCGAACAGTGCGATCGAGGTGGCGCCACCGGTACGGGTGTCGGGTGTCGGAGTCGAGGAGAGGGCAGCATCGATACCGGTCTCGATTTCATCGGATAGCCGCATGACGGTCGGCCTGTCGGCGCGCGTCGCGAGCTCCCTGAACGCTGTCGATCCCGACGCGAAGTCCGGGAACCACCACGATCGATGGGCTGTTGCCTGCGGAATCGCATGCACCCGCACGGTCACCGAGGTGATGATGCCTAGTGTTCCTTCGGATCCGAGGAACACCTGCCGCAGGTCCGGGCCTGCCGCCGACGCCGGTGCGCGGCCGACCGTGGTGATGCCGATGGGCGTGGCGACGGTCAACGCCTCGACCATGTCGTCGAAGCGCCCGTACCCGGCCGATGCCTGACCGGACGACCGCGTCGCGGCAAACCCGCCGATGGTCGCGAACGCGAAGGACTGCGGATAGTGGCCGAGCGAGAGACCGTGTGCAGCGAGCAACTCCTCGGCCCGCGGACCGGTGACGCCCGCTCCGAGTGTCGCAGTTCGCGAAAAGTCGTCCAGATGGGACAGGGTGTCCATGCGTCGGGTGGCGATCGCGATCACGGTGTCGAACCATTCGCGAACTGGGTCGACCCCGCCCACGACGCTCGTTCCGCCGCCGAAGGGGACCACTGCAATCGATTCGGTGGTGCAGTACCGAAGCAGCGCCTCGACTTCGGCCGCGTCACCAGGGAACACGACTGCGTCGGGTGCGTCTTGAACGCCACCCCCGCGCCGGGCGAGGAGGTCCAGCGTGCTTTTGCCGCTCAGATAGTGCATGCACACGTCGTCGTCGGTCGCCACGTGTTCTGCTCCGACGAGCGCTTCCAGCGCACCCCTGCGCTCGTCGGTCAGGGTGGACGGACGCACATTGGGTGCTACGCGCGCCTCGCTCCGCGAAGATCCGGAGATCCCCAGTGTGGTCTGCACCACCGAGGCCGTCCGCTGATCGAGCGGCCGACGTTCTTCCCGAACGCCCCAGGAATCCCAGGACATGAGCGGCCGTGACTCGCCGGACGGTTCCACCCGGGGCAGTTCCTGCATGCTCTATAGTGTTACATATCCTGCTTGTGTGTAACTCGGTCTCGGAGCAGCAATTCCGGGGTCGAGACATCTTCGAAGAGCGGGGCTATCTTCAGACCGTCGAACGAGGTGTCAACAGTGAGCGAGCAGTGCGTGGTCGGCGTGAATGCGAGCGCGCTCGACAATCCGGACGGCGCACTGTCCGTCGAAGATCAAATACTCGATGCGGCGCGCTCGTGCATTCTCGAACACGGGGTCCGTCGCACCAATCTGGCCGAGATAGCTCGACGGGCCGGGGTCAGCCGCCCGACGGTCTACCGGCGGTGGTCTGACACACGCGCCATCGTGTCCAGCTTGCTGACACGCGAAATCGGTTCCGTCATGCCGCGGTTCGAAGCAGATATGTCGGCGCGACGCCAGATTGCGGGGGCAGCTGCAGACGTCGCCGACAAGGTGCGCACGCACCCACTGTTCGTCAAGATTCTCGACACCGACCCGGACATTCTCGCGACGTACATCCTGCATCGGCTCGGAACGAGTCAAGCCTTGATCATCGACGCGCTCGTCCCTCTCGTCGGGAGTGGGCAGCACGCGGGGTCGATCCGCGACGGAGACCCGGTGCATCTGTCCACCGTCGTCCTGCTCATGGTGCAGTCGGCCGTCCAATCGGCCGACATGGTGTCCCAACGTATTTCCGGTCACGATCTCGTCGTGCAGATGGCCTACGCAGTCGACGCATACCTGCGCCCACCGGGTTCGTGATCTCGAACCGGCGAGATTCCGCGCTGCACGACGATCGACGTCGTCGCGAGCTGGAGGCGCTGGCAGAGGGCCAACTCGTCGATGTGCTCGTCGTCGGTGGCGGCATCACGGGTGCTGGGATCGCGCTCGACGCCGCGTCTCGGGGACTGCGCGTCGTCCTTGCCGAGAAGCACGACCTCGCTTTCGGTACCAGCAGGTGGAGTTCGAAGCTGATCCACGGCGGCCTGCGCTATCTCGCGTCGGGAAATGCCGCGATCGCAAGGGAGAGCGCCTCCGAACGCGGCATCCTCATGACGCGCACCGCCCCTCACCTCGTCACGCCCCTGCAGCAGATCGTGCCGCTGCACTCGTCGGTGTCGAGGGTCGAGGAAGGAATGGTCCGTGCAGGCCTGGCGTTCGGCGATCAGTTGCGAGGCGCCGCGGGCACGTCCGCGGCCGTTCTCCCGCGCGCAGGCCGCATGTCGCCCGATCAGGTTGCCGTATCCGCCCCGACGGTACGGCGGAGCACCCTGCGCGGTGGGGCGTCGTCGTGGGATGGCCGAGTAGTCGACGACGCGCGCCTCGTGATCGCGGTCGCGCGGACTGCGGCACTGTACGGAGCGTCCATACTGACCGGCGTGAGTGTTCGCCACGCGGACCGCACCTCCGCGACGCTCGAGGATCGGTCGACGGGATCGGAATTCCGGCTGCGGGCTCGAGTGGTGATCAACGCGGCCGGAGTCTGGGCCGGCGACATCGACCCCCGCATCTCGCTACGCCCCAGCAGGGGAACGCACCTTGTGTTCGACGAAGCCCTGTTCGGTGGGTTGACGTGCTCGCTGGCGGTGCCCGTGCCGGGTGAGCGTGGCCGTTTCGTGTTCGCGCTGCCCGCACCGCTCGGCCGGGTGTACGTCGGCTTGACCGACGAACGTGCGGAGGGGCCGATTCCGGACGTGCCGATGGCGACGGAATCGGAAGTCGGCTTCCTGCTCGATGTCCTCGGGACGGCAGTCGAACCGAGGCCGACGCGGGCGGACATCGTCGGCACCTTCGCCGGCTGCGACCGCTGATCGATTCGGGACCGGGCCCGTCGGCGACCCTATCCAGGCGGCATGCCGTGCTCGACGACGGAGACGGCCCGATCGGGGTCGTCGGGGGGAAGCTGACGACGTATCGGTTGATGGCCGAACAGGCTGTCGACGCCGCGGTGGCTGCCGCCCGGTTGCCGGCGCACGCCGGGCGGACGGCGTCGATACCCCTTGTCGGCGCGGCCGCGCCTGGCCCCCTCGACTCGGTTGAGGCACCCGAGCTGCTCGTGCGCCGCTACGGCACCGAAGCGAAATTGGTTCTCGCGCTGGCCGAACACATGCCCGACGGTCTGGAACCGGTGGCGGACGGTATCGACGTATGCGTCGCCGAATTGGCATTCTCCGTCCGCTACGAGGGTGCACGTTCGGCGGACGATCTTCTCGATCGACGAACACGTATCGGGCTCGTCGACCACGACCGCGACCGCGCACACCCGGTGGCGGTTCGCATACTGGCGGAGCACCGGGGCCGGTCCGCCGGGTGAACTGTGGCACTGTTGATCCTGTGCGAGTAGCGGTGGTGGCCGGGCCCGATCCCGGGCATGCGTTCCCGGCAATCGCGCTGTGTCTGGCGTTCTTGCGGGCAGGCGACACACCCGTGCTGTTCACCGGGGCGCGGTGGATCGACGCTGGGACTGTAGCGGGCATCGATACTCGTCTGCTCAAAGGGCTGACGCCGCGCCCCGAGGACGACGACATGGATGCCGGGCAACGAATTCATTCCCGCGCCGCGTTCATCGCCACAGAGCTGGCACCCGATCTCGACGAGGTGGCACCCGATCTCGTGGTCTCCGACATCCTCACCGCGGGAGGGGGTTTGGCCGCCGAGCTACGCGGAACTCCCTGGATCGAGCTGTCGCCCCACCCGCTGTACGCGCCGTCCAAAGGGCTACCGCCCGTCGGTAGCGGCCTGGCGCCGGGAACGGGCATCCGAGGCCGACTCCGAGACACGTTGATGCGCGCGGCAACTGCCCGATCGATCGCGCAGGGCAAGGCGCAACGCAGCGCCGCCCGAGTCGGGATGGGGCTGCCTGCGGAAGACCCGGGACCTGCAGCGCGACTGATTGCGACCATCCCGGCGCTCGAAGTGCCGAGGCCGGACTGGCCCGCCTCCACGCACGTGGTCGGACCGCTGCTGTGGGAACCGACGACCGAGGCGCTCACGCCGCCTCCCGGAACCACGCCGCTCGTCATGGTCGCACCGTCCACGGCATTCACCGGAGCAGAGGGAATGGTCGAGATGACCCTCGCCGGGCTCGTCGGCAGCGGCACCCGAGTGGTGGCGTCCATGCTCGACGAGCCGCCGAAGGATCTACCCGATTGGGCTGCCGCGGGACTGGGCAGGCAGGACCAGCTGCTTGCCGCTGCCGACGTCGTGGTGTGCGGAAGCGGACACGGCCTGCTCGCCAAGGCCCTCATTCACGGCGTGCCCGTCGTTGCCGTACCCGGCGGCGGTGATCAGTGGGAACTGGCGAATCGCGCGAAACGGCAGGGCAGTGCCGTCGTGGTGCGGCCTCCCAGCCCGGAATTGATCGGTGCCGCGGTCGCGACAGTGCTCGCCGATCCCTCGTATGCGCGCGCCGCGGCCGCTGCCGCAGCTACCGCGCGCGAGGTGACCGATCCGGTCGCCGTGTGCCACGACGTTCTTCGGTACGGTTGATCGGTGCGCTTGACTGAATTCCGCGAACTGCTCGTCGACGAGTTCGGCCAGATGCGCGGGGACTCGATTCTCGTGGATCACGTCATCACCAGCCTCGACGGGCTCACCGGCGAGCAAGCCATCGAGGCGGGAATCGACCCACGCGAAGTGTGGCGGGCCCTGTGCCGTGAGTTCGACGTACCTCGCTCCCGCTGGTAAGACACTCCGGCGTGTCGGATCGACGATCGAACACGTGTTCGCCTATGCTGGTGTCACTCGGTTTCCGCAGCGCCGACGAGTTCTTGTCGGTACCCAGCTCTACCGTTACCGACAACACGCTGCACGAGACCTCGCTGCACGAGTAGACATACAAGGAGACCACGATGCCTGCATACGATCGCGACAAAGCTCTCGATCTTGCGCTTTCGCAGATCGACAAGAACTTCGGCAAGGGATCGGTGATGCGTCTCGGCGACGAGGTTCGCCAGCCGATCGCGGTCATCCCGACCGGCTCCATCGCGCTCGACGTCGCACTGGGCATCGGTGGTCTGCCGCGCGGTCGTGTGATCGAGGTCTACGGCCCCGAGTCCTCGGGTAAGACGACCGTCGCCCTGCACGCCGTGGCCAGCGCGCAGCGCGCAGGCGGAATCGCTGCTTTCATCGACGCCGAGCACGCTCTCGACCCCGATTATGCCCAGAAGCTCGGTGTGGATACCGACGCGCTGCTGGTGTCGCAGCCGGATACCGGTGAGCAGGCGCTCGAGATCGCCGACATGCTAATTCGCTCGGGCGCTCTCGACATCGTCGTCATCGACTCGGTCGCCGCGCTCGTTCCCCGCGCCGAGATCGAAGGCGAGATGGGCGACAGTCACGTCGGACTGCAGGCTCGCCTGATGAGCCAGGCGCTACGCAAGATGACCGGTGCCATGAGCAACTCCGGCACCACGGTGATCTTCATCAACCAGCTGCGCGAGAAGATCGGCGTCATGTTCGGCTCACCCGAAACCACGACGGGCGGTAAGGCGCTGAAGTTCTACGCTTCTGTACGCCTCGATATCCGTCGTATCGAGACACTCAAGGACGGCACCGACGCAATCGGTAACCGCACCCGTGTCAAGGTCGTCAAGAACAAGGTCGCACCGCCGTTCAAGCAGGCAGAATTCGACATCATCTACGGCAAGGGCATCAGCCGCGAGGGTTCGTTGATCGACATGGGTGTCGAGCACGGATTCATTCGCAAGTCCGGTTCGTGGTTTACCTACGACGGTGATCAACTCGGCCAGGGCAAGGAGAACGCCCGTAAGTTCATGCTCGAGAACCCCGACGTGCGGGACGAAATCGAGAAGAAGATCATGGAGAAGCTGCAGATCGGTGCCGACGTGACGGCCACCGAGGACGCCGCTGCGCCCGTCGATTTCTAAGCCCATCGAGTTCTCAGCGGAGGTTCTCTCGTCGTGGATCCGACGACAGAGGGCGGTGGCACCGAGGCGCAGGCGAAAGACGTCTGCCTTCGGTTGTTGACCGACCGGTCTCGAAGTAGATATGAGCTCGAAACACGCCTTGCCAAAAAGGGATTCAGCCCTGAGGTGACGGCAACGGTTCTCGCTCGACTGGAAGCCGCCAAACTTGTCGACGATGCAGCGTTCGCCGAGCAATGGGTGCATTCGCGGCACACCTACTCGGGCAAGGGCAAGCGCGCGCTGAGCCTCGAATTGCGCAACAAGGGCGTCAACAACGAGCACGCGCAGCTCGCACTGGACCAGATCGACAGTGACGACGAGCGCGAACGCGCCACCGAACTGGTCCGCAAGAAGTGCCGCACGTTGAGCCTTCCCGATCCTGACGATCCCGAAGCTCGAACCGAACGGGACAAGGTGGTCCGCAGACTCGTCGGAATGCTCGCGCGGCGCGGCTACGCGCAGAACATGGCGTTCGCCGTCGTGAAATCGGAACTGGACCTGCTCGGCAGCGAATCAGCACCCGACGCAGTGGAATTCGACGCAGTGGAACTCGACGCAGTAAAATTCGACGCAGTGGAATTCGACGGTGATGCGTTCGGGTGATCGTCCACGCTGATCAGCTCGCCTCCGAATAAGGTCGGCCGCCACGAAACGAGGCCCGCAACACCGTATCGGCGTTGCGGGCCTCGTTCGTGGTCAGTGGTCAGATGTGGTGCGTGGACACAGCGTGGTGCGTGGTCACGCTGCTCCGGCTGGACCTCCGCCGAAGTCCTGGGCCGGCACGACGCCGTCACCGCCCGTCTTGCGCTTTTTCTGCCGCAGTCGACGCTCGACCACGGTTGCCAGTTTCGTCAGCAGCGAGTTGATGATGATCATGATGATTGCGACGATGACCAGCGACGGCAGGTAGTTGCCGTAGAACGCACCGACCTGTTGACCGGCTCGAACCACTTCGACGTAGCCGATGAGGTAACCGAGCGCCGAATCCTTCAGCGCCACTACCATCTGCGAGATGATCGCCGGCAGCATAGCGGTGACCGCCTGCGGGAGCAGGATGATCCGCATCGTCTGACCCTTGCGCATACCGAGGGCCGACGCGGCTTCGGTCTGGCCCTTCGGCAACGAATTGACGCCGGCGCGAACGATTTCGGCAATGACCGATCCGTTGTACAGCGTCAACCCCGTCACCACTGCAGCCAGTGCCAGATACTTGACCTTGAAGACCTCGTACTCGGCGTACACCGCGTACAGGAAGATCATCAAGATCAGCACCGGGACGGCACGGAACAGTTCGACGATCACACCGCTGATCGCACGTACGGCGCGGTGGTCCGACAGTCTGCCGATGCCCAGAACCGCGCCCAGCATCAAAGCCAGCACGATGGACAGGGCAGCGGCGATCAAGGTGCCTTGAATGCCGGGGAGCAGATATGTCGTCCAGGTACTCGCGGTGACGAACGGCTCCCACTTGGCGGCGGTGAGCTGACCCTTGGAGTCGAGTGCCCGATAGATCAGAACTGCGATGCCCAGCGAGACGAGGAGAACCACACCCGAGAGAATTCGGTAGCGTGCCTTGGCCTTCGGCCCCGGAACGTCGTAGAGAACGGCTACGGCGTCACTCATCACTTCACCGCCAATCGCTTGCTGAGGTACCCGAACAGCAGTCCGGTGGGAAGCGTCAGGATGACGAAGCCGAGGGCGAAGATACCGCCGACGGCGAAGATGGCGGCTTCGTTCTCGATCATCTCCTTCATGAGCAGCGACGCTTCGGCGACTCCGATGACCGACGCGATGGTCGTGTTCTTGGTCAATGCGATCAGCACGCTGCCCAGTGGGCCGATGACCGCGCGGAAGGCCTGGGGGAGTACGACGATGCTGATGTTCTGGGTGAACGTCATGCCCAGGGAGCGGCCGGCTTCGGCCTGCCCAACCGGCACCGTGTTGATGCCGGAACGCAGCGATTCGGCGACGAACGACGCCGTGTAGATGCTCAATCCGAGGACCGCGAGCCGAAAGTTGTTCTGGTCGAGGAACGTCGGCGAATCCTGTGCCGCCAGGGCGACGCCCATCGTCTGGTAGAGACCGAACGAGGTGAACAGGATGATCAGCGTCAGCGGGGTATTGCGAAACACAGTGACGTAGGCGACTGCGATCGCGCGGGCCACCGGGATCGGTGACACTCGCATCGCCGCGACGATCGTTCCGAGGATGAGGGCGCCGACAGCGGACAGAACCGTCAGCTTGATCGTCATGATGAACGCGTCGACGAGTTCATCGCCGTACTTGCTCAATAAGTTCAATGTAGGAAAGTCCAATCGGCTCGAGCGGGCCGTCCGCGGCGGGTGCGTCCCGAGTCACG
>NZ_JBAWFH010000394.1:0-4187 GCF_049591685.1 Rhodococcus sp. (in: high G+C Gram-positive bacteria)
TGTGCGCCCGAAGGGATTCGAACCCCTAACCTCTTGATCCGTAGTCAAGTGCTCTATCCGTTGAGCTACGGGCGCGTGTTCAGTTGTGCTGGTTCTCGCGAACCAACCCTACTACGTACTGATTCTCACGAATCAGCGTGGCGGAGGCGAGAGGATTTGAACCTCCGGACCCGGTGAAGGGTCAAGTCATTAGCAGTGACTCCCATTCGGCCGCTCTGGCACGCCTCCTAGGCTGCCGGCCCTCTCGGACCGCCGAGGAAAGAGATTACACACGGTCGAGCCGTCAACGCAAAACGGCTGGTCAGCCCATCAGATAGAGCCGACGGAATCGCCCGGGGAGCGTCAGCGCAGGAACGAGTCGAACCAGTCGAAGATGCGCGACTGCGCCTCGTCGAGCGCCACGGAAGCAGGATCGCGGTCCTCTGTACTACCCGGGGACGGCGACGCATCCGGACGGTGGTTCCGACCGCTGTAGCTCACGACGTTCGTTGCCACCGACGCCCGTGTGGCTGCCTCGCGGAGCGCCTCGATGTGCTCCGGTGGGGTCGAGGGGTCGTCCTCGCCGTAGAGACCGAGCCAGGGAGCCTGGAGCGACGGCGCTGCGTCGACGAGTGCGACGGCATCGCCGTTCAACGGCTCGAGAATTCCAGCCGCGGCGACGCTCACTGCGGCACCCACCGGCCGGTTGGTGGCGACGATCAGGGCCGCGGTGCCGGCGTCGTCGAATCCGATGACTCCCACACAGTCGGGATAGACGCCGCGGGAGGTCAACCAGTCGTAGGTGGCATCGAAGTCGGCGAACAGGTTGTCACCGAAGACCTCGTCGCCGTCGGGAACATCCTCGCGGTGGAACAGATCGGGCGCCACCGCCAGCCATCCTTCGCCGGCGAGCGCTCGCAGCAGGTCGAGAAGTGATTCGGGAACCTCACGTGATTCGTGCAGCACGACGATGCCACCCCGGACACCGCCTTCCGGTTCGACCGCAGTCAGCGGCACTTTCTGCTGCTCAGCAGGGGATTGCTCGGCGTCGACCGGCGCATCACCGGAATCAGCGTCGACTCGGAGCACTGCCACATCCGCGATGATTTCCGACATGACACCAAAATAGTGCCGAAGCGCCGCCTCCCGCATGATTACCGGCGGACGCGCGCAAACCGATACCCGATGCCCGGCGCATAATGTTGGGCGTGACCGCTCGCATTCGCACCGACCTCGACGCCATTCCCGTCTACGTGCCGGGACGCAACTTCCCAGGCGCGATCAAGCTGGCCAGCAACGAAACTACCCAGGGTCCGCTGCCGAGCGTCCGCGAGAAGATCGCGGAAGCCGTCGCACACGTCAACCGCTACCCGGACATCATGGCGACGGAACTCGTCGCCGCACTTGCCGCCGAGTTGAACGTCGAACCGAAGAACGTCACCGCAGGCAACGGGTCGGTCGCTCTCTGCCAGGAAGTCGTGCAGATCACGTGCGATCCGGGCGACGAGGTCGTCTTCGCGTGGCGTTCGTTCGAGGCCTACCCGATCATCGCTCGCGTGGCCGGGGCGACGCCGGTACAGGTGCCGCTCGCCGACAATCACGTGCACGACCTCGACGCCATGCTCGGCGCAATCACGGACCGCACCCGCGTCGTGTTCGTGTGCAACCCCAACAATCCGAGCGGAACGGTCGTCGCCAGATCCGCGTTGGAGAAGTTCCTCGACGCAGTACCGCCGCATGTTCTCGTCGTCCTCGACGAGGCCTACTTCGAATACGCGCGAGAAAGTCCCGACGGCGAGTACACGGACGGCGTCGAGCTGGCACGCGGGCGTCGCAACGTCATCGTTCTACGCACGTTCTCGAAGGCGTACGGCCTCGCAGGGCTACGGGTCGGCTACGCCGTCGGCGATCCGGCGATCATTGCCGCGCTCGGCAAGGTGCGCATCGCCTTCGCGGTCAATTCGGTCGCGCAGCAGGCTGCGCTGGCGTCACTCGCCGCCAAGGACGAACTGCTGGCGCGTGCAGATGCCCTCGTCGTCGAGCGGGAACGCGTGCGCGACGTGCTGCTCGAGATGGGCTACGACGTACCGCGTTCCGACTCCAACTTCGTGTTCCTGCCGCTCGGCGAGCGTTCGATGCCCTTCGCCGATGGATCTGCGGAAGCAGGCGTTCTGCTGCGCGCCTATGGAAACGACGGCGTGCGGATCACCATCGGTGATCCGCACGAGAACGACGCATTCCTGAAGTACGCCGCTACCGCGGCGTCCTGATCGCTAAAGGTCCAGTGCCCGTTCCAGCGTTGGCCATGCCTCGCGCAGATCGTCCTGCCAGTAGGGCCACTGATGGATTCCGTACGGCCGGTAGGTGACGGTCGCCGGGATGTCGAGCGACCGCAACCGGGTGTCGAACAGCGTGGTGCAGTAGAGAGCAGCCGCTTCGAGCGGGCCGCCCATGGCCGCTGCCTCGATGCCGCTCCCGCCGGGGCCCAACTCGTACGGGCCGGGAAGTCCCGTGCCGACGGAGATGTAGATGTCCTTGCCGCGCAGCGCCTCGGCGTTGCGGGACGGGTCGTGCTCGACCCAACGCGGGTCGGAGTTCTCACCCCACATGTTGCTGGCATTGCCACCATTGGTGGCGACCGTGGCACGCACCGCATCCTTGAGGTTGTTCTGTGAGTTGTCGTAGCAACCACTCAGCCCAGCCACACCGTTGTAAAGACCTGGGTGGCGGGTGATGAGATCCATGGCCGCCTGCGCGCCCATCGACACACCCGCGATGGCGTTGGTGCCGTTGCCCGAGAAACGAGCATTGATCAGTGGCGGCAGCTCGGACGTCAAGAACGTCTCCCACTTGTTGACGCCGAGAACGGGGTCGGGGACGTTCCAGTCGGTGTAGTAACTACTCGACCCACCGACCGGCAGTACCACGTTGACGTTCTTGTCAGCGAAGAAGTCGACGATGTCGGTCTTCTGCGTCCACGTGCTCTCGACGTAGTTGGACTCCTTGCCCGCGCTGACGCCGTCGAGGACGTAAAGCGTGGGGCGCGAAACCGACTGAGCCCGGGGCAGCAGTACCTGCACCTGAACGACCTTGTTCATGGCGGCCGACTCGACGAACACCGCCGCACGACGGTCCGTGATCATCTCAACTCGGTCGATCCGCGCCGCCTGCGACGAAGCCGGATCGTCGATGACGGGCGCGGCTCCGTCAGAACTTCCCGTTCCCGGTAGCGGCTGGGCCCCGACCACACCGGTCCCCAGTATCGACAGCGCAAAGCTTGCCCCCAGCGCTGCCAGAACACGACGGTGCATCTGAATTCCCATCCTCCCCCGCCGCGCCACATTGGGCGCAACACGAACTACATCCGTCCCACAACGTAACCCAGGAGTAGGTTTCGCGCCGCAAGCCGTGTAGTCGCTCACAGTAGCCGCGATGAGGTCCTGACAAAAGTTTCGCCGATTGTTTGGGATGCGTCCCAATCTGGCCGGTGAGCTGGGAAGTTGAGTCAGCCGCGCCCGGTCTCGTCCTGCAGTTTGTCGATCATCTCCGATGCCTCGGCCTTGTTGAGTTCGTCGGGCACCTCTGCGCCGGCTTCCTGCGCCAAAGTGTTCAAGTAGCTCTCCTGTGGGCCGGTCATCGGTTCGCCGCCGGTAACCCATTTCTCGGGATCCTTCTCGGGGTTCTGCTGGACCTGATCGTTTTCGCTCATACGTTCGGGTATACACGTTCGTCCCGACATTCAAACTCTGCGGACACTGCACCGCGTCGTTCGACGGAATGACATCCGTTGACTGTTCAATCAACCACCCCGAAGATTCAGGGGCCCACCCCCCTCGTTTCAGGAGCACCACATGACCCGCAAGACCACCCTCGTCCGCCTCGGCCTCGGCGGCTTCGTCCTCGCCGCCGCCATGGCGAGCACCCCGGCCGTTGCCGCCGCGGACCCGATCACCGACTTCCTGTGCCACAGCGGCTCGGCGCAGTTCTGCCCGATTCTGCCGCCGCCTTTCTTTGCGCCGGCACCTCCCGCACCTCAGGCGGCGCCTGCACCGGTTCCCGCACCTCAGGCGGCGCCCGCACCCCGGCCAGCCCCGAGCTCGTTCCAGTACAGCAACTGCACCGAAGCCCGCGACGCAGGTGCAGCACCCGTCTACCGCGACGAGTACGGCTACGGCCCGCACCTGGATCGCGACAACGACGGCATCGGC